>CAYQQG010000097.1:0-8344 GCA_964419535.1 uncultured Sangeribacter sp. | reverse complement strand
CTATCACGACACATACGGAATGCCGACGATTGTCACCAATTGCTCCAACAATTACGGACCGTTCCAATTTCCTGAGAAACTGATTCCTCTGTTCATCAACAATATACGACAGAGACGTCCTTTGCCGGTCTATGGAAAAGGGGAAAATGTGCGTGACTGGCTGTATGTCGAAGACCATGCGCGTGCGATAGACCTTATATTCCACAAAGGAAAAATTGCTGACACTTATAATATCGGCGGTTTCAACGAATGGAAGAATATCGATATCATAAAGGTCCTCATACGGACGGTTGGCCGTTTGCTCGGACATCCTGAAGGTTATAGTGACGAACTGATAACATTCGTGACGGACCGCGCCGGACACGATCTGCGTTACGCAATCGACAGCCGGAAACTGCAGAACGAACTCGGATGGGAACCTTCCCTTCAGTTTGAAGAAGGGATTGAAAAGACTGTCAAATGGTATCTTGATAATCAGGAATGGGTTGACAATATCACCTCCGGAGATTACGAAAAATATTACGAAGACATGTATTCCGGCCGATGATTCTTCCGGCCGGAGTATAATTCGGCCGCAATATTTCTTAACGCTAAAAATAATTCCGGGTCTAAACTTTAAAAATAATTCCGGCTCTAAACTTTAAAAATAATTCCATGAAAGAAGACAGAATAATTCCGGCATCGGAACTCATCATAAATGCCGACGGAAGCGCATTCCACATTCACTTGCGTCCCGACCAGCTGAGAAACAAAATCATTATGGTCGGCGACCCCGGCCGCGTCGACATGGTCGCGTCATATTTTGATGAAATAGATTATGATGTCCAGTCGCGAGAATTCCACGCCATTGCCGGCAAATATAAAGGGAAAGAACTGATGTGCATATCCCACGGAATCGGTTCGGACAACATTGAAATCGTAGTCACTGAGCTCGATGCGCTTGCCAACATAGATTTTGAAACCCGCAAGGTGAAGCCTGAGCATCGGACACTTGAAATGGTCCGCGTCGGCACCTCCGGATCTCTTCAGGAAGACATTCATATCGGAGACTTTGTCATGGCGAAGAGAGGGACCGGAACGGACGGAATTATAAACTATTATGCCGACCGTTCAAAGATCTGCGATCTGGATTTTGAGAAAGCGCTCATGGAACACACCGCGTGGGATCCGACTTGGGCCGCTCCTTATACTGTCAACGCCGATCCCGAGCTTATCGAACGTATCGGCAAAGGTGACATGATTCCCGGCAATACGATCTCTGCCGTCGGATTTTATGCGCCTCAGGGACGAATGGTGAGACTTGCACTCGCCGATCCTGATCTCAACGAGAAGATTGAATCTTTCGACTATCACGGAGAACGCGTGACCAATTTTGAAATGGAGTCCGGATGTCTTCAGGGAATGGCGAAGATGCTCGGCCACAAAGCGATGACAGTCTGCTGCGTCATCGCCGAACGGAGATTGACAAAAGCCAATACTGACTATAAGCCTCACGTAAAACGGTTGATTGAGACAGTTCTCGACCGTATTTGAAATTTCACTTGCAAGTGAAATAAACGGTCAAAATTTAAGCTGAATGTTACTCGAGCGCGACAATGAACTGACATATAAAATTGCATTTTCGATGACTCCCGGAACCGGGAGTCATCTGTTAGTACACCTCGAGGAATGCGATGTCTCACTTGAAGAGTTCTTCAAGCTGAGCGACAAGGAGCTCAATGAGGCCTTGCGTTTGAAAGGGCATAACAGATTTGAGTCCGGGACAAGGGAAGAGGCTCTTATCCGCGCACGCAAGGAGCTGGATTTCATGAACCGTCATCATATCCGCGGAATCTTCATCCGAGACGATGAATATCCTCAGAGAATGGCGATATGCTCCGGCGCGCCCCTGATGCTTTATTGTCTCGGCGATTGCAGCCTGAATTCGGCACATAGCATCGGTGTTGTCGGAACGCGCCGGCTGACTCCGCAAGGAGCGGACATAGCAGCGAAGATTGTCCGCGACCTCAGCGGTTATTTTCCCGACCTGTGTGTTTGGAGCGGATTGGCCTATGGCGCTGACGCTGTGGGTCACATAACCGCGCTTGATGAGAATCGCATGACCGTTGCCGTTCTCGCCCATGGACTTCAGACAATCTATCCGGCCGCTCACCGTGAGCTGGCAAAAAGAATCATAAACTCCGGGGGTGCGCTTGTGACAGAATATCCGTCCGGAACGTCAGCCTACAGAGGGCATTTTCTGGAACGCAACAGAATTGTGGCATGGGCGACAGACGCCACGGTCGTCATCGAGAGTGAAATCAAGGGCGGAGCGATGTCAACCGCGAATTATGCTTTCCATGAGAATCGGGATGTTTTAGCTGTCCCCGGCCGGGTCTCCGATCCGATGTCGGCCGGATGCAATCATCTGATAAGGATCAACAAGGCGAGCCTTGTCACATCCGCCGCTGACGTGATTGAAGCGACCGGATGGAAACCCGCCGGAATAGCGGCGAAGCGTAACGACGATACCCTGTTTCCGGAGGTGACAGGAGATTCCGAGACAATTTTCAATTTGATTCTACAATCGGCCGCTCCCTTAGCTATCGATGAGATACATGCCTCGACGAGACTTCCGATTTCGGTCATAATGGGATCCATTTCCGAAATGGAATTTGACGGAATTATTATCCGTCATCCGGGCAACCGGTTCTCATGCGGCGCCCGATAATTAGAGCCATTTTGAAAAGAGCGCTGCGACTTCCTCACCTCGGGAAAGACGTCCGTCCTTGAGGATAACAACTGTGATTTTAGCCTTCGTGACGACATCTCCGGCCTCATTGAAAATAACTTGATTGAAAATAAATCTTGGTCCCAGGCGTTCGAGATTAAGAGCACTGATAAATTTCTCACCGCTTCTCAGTGAGGCGATATATTCAATGTCAATCTTTCTCACAACCGCATCTATTCCCCGGTTATGGAGGTCAATGAAACGGACGCCGGCCAATTGGCAGAATTTATGACGCGTATGCTCAAAATAATGAAGGTAGTTAGCATTATTCACAATCTGTTCGGTGTCAAGTTCATAGTCCCGAACTTCCATTTCAAGTTTAAAAATAAAATTTTCCAAATTGGCGCCCATAAAATTTTGAATATATATTGACTTATTCGGTTTCAAGCCTTATCTTTTTTACAACTGACTCAGATTTCGTTCTGGCATATATTTGCTCAATAAAATCTTTAAAAGCATCAATAGATGTGAAAGCGGAGGAAGGTAGGAACAGAAAACCTTCTTCCTCACGCCGTTCGGGGTGAAGGTTGTCATTGATCTTTATGATGACAGAATTGAGCAAAGCGTCAAATTCTCCGATCTGCCCAAATGACAAATATTTAAAGACCGGAGCGGGCTTATCCTCGGCCACTTTTTTCTCCTCGCCATTATTCTCAGATCCGGCTTCCTGAAGCGGGCCCGGTCTGCTTTCCGGATCTGTACCCCGGCGGTCTTCTGAATTAGGGTCCTCATCATCCTCCCATAGACTTTTCTTTGCTCTTTTCTTTCGTTTCTTCTTTTGATTCTTATCCTCCTCTTTGGGTGTAATTTCCGGGAAAATGGAAATCTGGATTCGCTCGTCCGTCAGTTTGACCGAGTGAGGAATGGAATTGAAAGCGATGTCCGGCTTTAGCGAGAAATTAATATAGATAAACGCCATTGCCATTGGAAAGATGATAAAGGCAAACATCAGCGCGAGAATAGCAAATCTGACATCCCCTAAGATGAAGGCCGCGGATATGAATCCGACAACGGCTGCCGCTGTGACCAGAAGCCACCACCTTCCGTGTTTACGGAACAGATGATTGAGAAGAATGCGCTGCGGCATTCTGAAAACTCCGGATTCAGGATTCGCTTGAGAGCTCATTTCATAAAAATTTTAACATCTGGACTCTCAATTGAACGAAATCTCACCATTGTCTCGCTTATGGGAAATGATTTGATAGGTCTGATGATTCAAGGGCTTCAACACCTGAAGATAACCGGTCCCTTTTTCGTTGACAAGCACATCGAGATCAATATATTTGTGCTTATTGCTTTTTTCTGTAGGGAAGACCTCTGCCCTCCTCTGTTTCGACAGATTCCCGATCGGCGAAGTCCCGTTTGGACCCGTTCCGCGAAGACCTTGCTCCACCCCGTCCGCATGACACCATACGGGATAAATCTCCGTCACGGGGGGATAGCCGAGTCCTGTCCACATTATATATTGGGGAACGATAGTTTCCGGCGTAGCTTCATCAATAGACTTAAGCGGCCGTATTCCTTCAATCACAATCGTAGCCGTGGACTTATAACGCGGAATGAAATCTTCATCCACAACCCAACGCTCGCCGGCTTCGAGAGCGTCTTTTTTCCTCACATCGTGATAGAAACTTCTGGACACCTTCTCGGTCAGAAATTCGGGCGTGACCGCGCCGTCGGCTATTACATCCGCCAATAGAACCTCGGCGTTCGCCTCACGCACATATCCATATCCTTCTCCTTTTCGGCCGGAATGGCTGTAATTTGTTCTGATCAACACATTCCCGGGCGCATCTTTCAGATCGAAACGCTTGAACGAATGGTTGTTCGTTTCAAAAAAAGCACCGTTCCCCAAGGCGTCTATAACTCCGAAATTCGCTTCCACTCCCATAGGCCTCGGGAGAGTCCTTAGAAGTTTCTCAAAATCATCAACCGTTTGGCATGTTCTCAGAGCGATCGTCATCACCAAACCCTCCTTGTCCATTTCTTTTGAAGGCACTTTATCATCCTTTAAATTATAGGACGCTGTGTTCATGACCGCAAAACCGACTTCATTCATACCGGTCCATGCCTCCTTGAGATATTTATCCTTGGCATTGAACAGAGCCACGTAAGCATATCCCCCGTCCTCGCCGGGAGTGACATATTCCACCTTGTTATCCGTTGTGGAAGTGTCACGGTGCTTCCAAAGCAATGGCCGGCCCGATGCAGAAGCCTCGGGCCCGATAATGGCGGATGTGCAGCTATGCGCAGCCGGTGAAAATATAGATGCCAAAATCGCCAAAGATGCGACAGCGGCGACACGTTTGATGATATTCAGATTAATATTTAGTTTCGATATATTTTTCATCACAAGCACACTTGAGAACATAAACCATGTTCAATCCGTTACAAAGTTATAAATAATTTCTAAAATATTCAAATGCTATGAATTTACCAAAAGATCCAAACATGCTTTATAGCGTCATCAACATGAAATTAAGGGATGAATATCCGGACCTCGCGTCTCTTTGCCGAGGTATGGACATCGACGAACCGGAACTGCTTCAAACCCTGTCTAACGCCGGTTTTAATTATGATGAGGCTCAAAACCGCTTCGTCTGAGGTTTAATCCTGCGCTTAGGTACAAGTGTTGGTCTGACAGCACCCTGGTGCAATGATAATCAGAGCAATAAGCGCCAATAGGCGCTAAACAATGTAGGCCCGGGTAAGGAAGGCCACTAGGCTGACGCAACCCGGGCATATTGATAACCTGAGCAATAAGTCCCTTTAGGGGTGCTATAATTATAAGACATTAGATCTAATCAAATCAAGACAAGAGAACCAATAATGTTAATAAAGATTTAATAAGCTTAAAACAGAACTAAAATCTCAACTATTCCGAGTTAGGGGATGTTTTAGTGATACAAAAAGCAATTAAGCGGCATCCTCCGGTCCGGGAGGATCAGAAGATGCAGGTAAAGTTTAGTTAGATATAGTTTATAGTGGAATCGGGTTAGGGCGACCGCAAGGCCGCCCTAACTTTTTGATATTCAGAGTCCATATCGTATAAATTAAACGGGATGGGCTCTGAATCAAGAAGGTAAATTATCCTATAATATTTACAGTATTTGCAATCTGTGTCAACGGGTCATATAGAAGTTGATTTTACTGTTGCCTGTCGTCGGGAGGCGCTTGCCGTTCTGGTCGGTGAACGTCAATACGATATAGTAGTCCACTTTGCCTTTGCCTTGAACAAACATTGTGTATGGGAGGAAAATCCATTGATCATTAAAGTGAGATGAACGATAACTGGGTTGCCGCCAAAGACCATGTTTTAATTGACCGCCACGGGTGCTCGATTCGGGCTGACCGTTAGCTTTGTATACCTTTGCCTCGACATATATCTGCTCTCCATCGACATTGAGGAAGTTTGCATCATACTCATAATGAAGTTTCATCCCTTTAGCTCCATTGTTATAAACATTATGTTCGATATATTGCGAGGTCACAATGATTTCACGCTTGGCCGGATGAATATCCCCCGATAGATTATAGTAGATCATCCCTGAACTGGTTTTAGCTTCGAATAGTCCGGATTCGTATTGGAGATCTTCATCCCAATATTTTATAGGAATTAAAATTTTTCCTGAGGGATTCATAACACCCCACAGATTACCGGACTTAATCCAGTAATAATCATCGAGATCTTCAATCTCGTTCATATACGTAAACTTGTCTGCAACCAACAAGTTTCCGGAATTATCAAAAATAGAATAATATCCGTTTTTTCGGGCTGTTATAAAGTCACCGGCAGTTGAAAAATCTGAGTAATGATCCGGGGCAATCAACAATTTTCCGTTTTCATCAAGTAACGCTATTTTGTCTCCGTCATAGCCTAAAAGATATGAGTCTACTCCAAGTTGAACCGAATCATAAATATGTGGAACAACAATCTCTCCAAGCTTGTTATATAATCCTTGCTTGCCATTAAGTGTTCCCCGGATATATTCGGTTTCAGGAAGAAAAATGGGTTCATTCTCAAAAATGAAAGGAATGATCATTGCGCCGTCACTCATTACACCCCATTTACCATTTTTCTCAATATTAATAAAATCACCTTCCCAATTTCCAATCTTTGAATAGCCTTCAGTTTCTATGCGGCCGCCGTTCAGCATGTGCCAACGATTATCTGAGCCTCCACCTGTTGCACGGACGAAATTTTTGTTGGTTGCCGATATAAGTTCATATACCTTTCTGTCCGGTGAAACAGCTCGGTTGGAAAATAGGATCCAATTATAGGACGATTTCGGCTCGCCGCTAAGTCCGGTTGCAATCTTCTTTCCGTCGGCGTCCAACACATCACGAACATTCTGAGACTTTTTAAGAATGTAAAGATCTGAGTTGCCGAAACGGCTTATTGATGTGTTCGGTTCCTTAGATATGATATCCCCTTTGGAATTATAGATGAAATTAAACGAAGGGAGGGTCTTGAAAAGTTCGTTATAGAGCTTCGTTGCGTTTATGTCGTAAGACGGCGGGGCAACAACGCTTCCCTCGAATGTGTAGAACGGCCCGACGGATGACTCTCCACGCTTGTTAAACTCTATCTGAGCAGATTTCGCGGGATAAAACAGATATGTTTTATTGTTCTTTGCGACAACAAACAGTCCTAAGAGTTCATATTCTTTTATAGCCGAATATTCAAAATTCAGAATTTTAGCACCGGTGGTATTGATCAATCCCCATTTCCCTTTCTCACACACCGGAATATAAACGTTGCCGGAAATCGTGGCCATCTTATTGACATCTTGATATCCGGGTTCAAGCACGAGCGTTTGAGTCTTCACATCGAAAAGTCCGCACTTGTCGTCCTTGAATATCTTATACCAATCCTTGTGACTGTAATCTATCGAAGTGTAAACAGGTTTGACCAAAAGTTCCCCGGCATTGCTGACGAGCCCATATTTTCCACCGCGTTCGACAATATAGACACTGTTGTCAACAGGCGAAATATAATTGAAATCAGGCTTCTGGATATATTCCATGTCCCAGCCGACTATTGCATATTTGTCTTTGACCTTTGCAATGGCCGCTCCGGGAGAAATTGAATCGATCGAAGAGAAAATGACGCCTGCGCCTTTCGGCTTTCCTTGAGGATCAAGATAACCCTTGGTCCCGTTCTTTTCGACCAATGCACCTTGGGTTCCGTCCGGCATGTTGCGAAATTGGCCGGCTTTGTCAAAACCGGGTTTCACTACCCACTTGCCGGTATTGTCAATATAACCCCATTTCCCTTTGGATTCATCCATTTTGGGAGTAAGGGCCTGTGAGAAGGCATAACCGGAGAATGTAAGGGCTAACGATGCAGCGATCAGGCATTTCTTCGCATCGGTTATTATCATTTTACTATAATCAGTTTTGTATTTCATTTCTTTTTAAAAAATTGGACTACAAAATTACAAAATATAATCTAAAAATTAGAAAAATTCTTAATCCAACTTCAGACCCAACCTCGGAGAGCAGAATATTCGCTGATTCAGACCCCGTCCCACAAAAAATGTTAAATTCCGGGCGGTGAATTTTCGAGGGAAT
>CAYQQG010000096.1:0-8448 GCA_964419535.1 uncultured Sangeribacter sp. | reverse complement strand
AATTCCATCTTGTGGTCATAGCGGTCCATATGGTCCGGAGTGATGTTGAGGATTATGGCCACATCGGCCTTGAAATCATACATGTTTTCAAGCTGGAAACTCGAAAGCTCGATGACGTAATATTCATGGGGATCTTCCGCGACCTGAGCTGCGAGACTGAAGCCGACATTCCCGGCGAGGCCGACGTCGAGTCCGGCTTTCTTCAATATGTGATAGATCAGCATCGTCGTGGTCGTCTTGCCGTTGGATCCGGTGATGCAGATCATTTTCGAATCGGTGAAATAACCCGCGAATTCGATTTCGGAAACAACCGGAATCCCTTTTTCGGCGGCCTTGACGACGATTGGTGCCGTCGGCGGTATGCCGGGACTCTTGACGATGATGTCGGCGGCGAGAATCTTCTCCTCCGAATGTCCTCCCTGTTCATAAGGGATTCCGCGGCGTCGGATTGTCTCAAGATATTTCTCAGGAATTGTCCCGAAATCGGAAATCAGGACCTGCATCCCTTTCTTAATGCCCAAGATCGCGGCGCCGACGCCACTCTCTCCCGCACCCAGGACGACCAGTCTTTTAAAATCTTTATTTTCGTTCATTTTTTTTCTAATTCTTTATTTTTGTCCGGAATTTAGACCCCGTCCCTCTTTGCTTTGTTGTCAGCATGTCAGAATGACATGCTGCCGTTCTGAGATTATGGCCGGGGGGCATCCGGATTTTTTATCTGACTTTGAGGGTCACGAAAGTGAGGACCGCCAGAAGGATTCCGATGATCCAGAAGCGGATGACGATACGTGATTCGGGAATCGGAATCCGCGGAAATTTCAACAGCACATGCGACCCTTCGGGCGCCTCTTTCTGGAAATGGTGGTGGAGCGGCGTCATCTTGAAGATGCGGTGGCCCGCGCCGAATTTCTTCTTTGTATATTTGAAATATGCCACCTGCATCACCACCGAAAGGTCCTCGATAAAGAATATGAGGCAGAGCAGCGGAATGAGCAGTTCCTTTCGGATAAGAATGGCGAAGACGGCGATGACACCGCCAAGCATAAGGGAGCCCGTGTCGCCCATGAAGACCTGGGCCGGCGGAGCGTTATACCACAAGAATCCGACCAAAGCCCCCATAAATGCGGCCGCGAAAACCACCAATTCCTCGCTTCCGGGGATATACATGATGTTCAGATAGCCCGAATAGATGACATTGCCGCCGAGATATGCCATAATCAGCAAGGCGGTGCCGATTATGGCCGATGTCCCGGCGCATAGCCCGTCGAGACCGTCCGTCAGGTTGGCTCCGTTGCTGACCGCCGTGACCACAAAAATCACAATGACGACAAACACGATCCAACCCGCTGTCTTGGCTGCTTCTTCGCCCGGAATCCACTCCGTCAGCCATTCATAATTGAAGTTATGATTCTTGACGAATGGGATTGTCGTTTGCGGAGTCTTCTCCATAACCGGAGAATGGACAATCTCTTTCTGATTGCTTGTCTGGTTCATGACCTCCATATTCTCGCACATCACGATCTGGGGCGAGAACCACATCGAGAGCCCGACAATCAGGCCGAGGCCGATCTGACCGATAACCTTATATTTCCCCTGAAGACCGTCCTTGTTGTGGAACTTAATCTTCCGGTAATCATCGAGAAAGCCGATCGTCCCCATCCACACGGTGGCGATGAGCATCAGAATCATATAGATATTTGAGAGATTCCCGAGCAGCAGACAGGGAATCAGAATCGCGAAGATGATGATGACACCACCCATCGTGGGCGTGCCGCGCTTCTCCATTTGGCCCGCAAGGCCAAGATCACGGATTTCTTCGCCGATCTGCATCCTCTGCAGACGGCGGATTGCCTTTTCGCCGAACAGGAGCGCGATCAGCAGCGCCACGGCGAATGTGATTCCCGCACGGAACGATATGAAATCCATCAGGTGCCGTCCGGGGATATCTGTCGATTCGAGATATCTCTGAAAAAAAGAATAAAACATTGTCAGGTGGTCTTAAGAGGTGGTCATGGAAGTTATCTTGGATTTCTGAGACAGGCTCTTAGATTTCAGCCAGAGCGGCGGAGACCTCTTCGCGGTCGTCAAAATGATGACGGATCCCATTTATTTCCTGATAGGGCTCATGACCCTTGCCGGCGATGAGCACGACGGTTCCGGGCTTGGCCATGCGGATCGCCGCGCGGATCGCTTCACGGCGGTCGGTGATGCAGAGTGTCGATCGCAATTGCTCAGGCGAAAGACCCTCTTTCATCTGGGCGATGATGTCCTCCGGCGATTCCGTTCGGGGATTGTCCGATGTCAGGAAAAGATTGTCCGACCGGACTGCCGCTTCGTGGGCCATCATCGGGCGTTTTCCGTGGTCACGGTCACCTCCGCATCCGACGACAGTCGTGATGCTGCCATTTTTCCCCACAATTTCGCGGATCGTGTCGAGAACATTCACGAGGGCGTCCGGCGTGTGGGCATAATCCACGATCGCCGTCACTTCTCCCCCTTTCGAACGGAACGTCTGGAATCGGCCGGCGACCGGAACGAGTCGGCTCATGTTGACCAATACCTTCTCCGGGTTGAAGCCCGTCAGAATCGACGCGCCGTATACCGCCGTCAGGTTATAGGCATTGAACTTGCCCGTGAACTGCACTTCGACCTCCCTGCCGTTGAGCATCAGGAGCGTCCCGTCGAGGCGTTGTTCGACTATACGGCCGCGGAAATCGGCGTCGCCGCGCAGCGAATAGGTATATTTGCGGGCCTGAGTGTTCTGAAGCATATATGCGCCCGCCTTGTCGTCGGCGTTGACCAATGCGAAAGCGTCCGCCGGGAGCATATCGAAAAATGCTTTCTTCGCGTTCATGTAATTCTCCACTGTTCCGTGATAATCGAGGTGGTCGCGCGTGAGATTGGAGAAGACACCTCCGCGGAAGTGGAGTCCGGAAATGCGGTGCTGGGCCGCCGCGTGAGACGAAACCTCCATGAAAGCATACTCACAACCCTCGTCGACCATTCTTGCAAGCAGCGAATTGAGCGAGATCGGATCCGGAGTCGTGTGTGTCGACGGGACAGCAACCGAATCGATATAATTGCACACCGTCGAAAGAAGGCCCGCCTTATATCCTTCGAGACGCGCCATTTCATAAAGGAGCGTCGCTGTGGTCGTTTTGCCATTGGTTCCCGTCACGCCGACAAGATTCAGTTTCTTAGACGGATAGCCGAACCATGCCGAAGCGAGAAGACCGAGTGCGACCGCGGAATTTTCCACGCGGATATAGGTCACTCCGCGCTCAAGAGAGGCCGGCATTGTCTCGCAGACGATTGCCCCCACATGAGCACTCGCCACGACCGGTATATACTTATGGCCGTCCGTCGTCACGCCACGCACGGCCACGAACATTCCCTCCTTCTCCACATTGCGGGAATCGCTGCTCAGCGCAACTATATTCTTATCGGTCGGACCGATAATCTCGAGGGGCTTTATTGCGCTCAGAAGATTCGATAGCTTTATCATAGTCTTTAAGATTTCTTTATCATAGTTTTAATTAAATTCTCTTTCAATCCCCAATCCTAAATCTCCCCAACCTCCTGAATTCCCCAACTCTCCCTCCGGTCCTCGCGAAGCCGTCCCGTTCAAAAGCAACGCTTTTGCTTCCCCAAACTCCTGATCCTCCGGTCCTCGCGAAGCTGTCCTGTTCAAAAGCAACGCTTTTGCTTCCCCAAACTCCTGATCCTCCGGTCCTCGCGAAGCTGTCCTGTTCAAAAGCAACGCTTTTGCTTCCCTAATCTCCCCTAATTCTTCAGCGCCAGCGTCACCGTCGAACCGCGCTTCAGCGCCGTTCCCGGATCGACCGACTGGCTGATGACCCTCCCCGTGCCGTTCAGCCGGACATTGACCCCCTGGCTCTCAAGAATCCTGACCGCGGAGACCGCGTCGAATCCCCTCAGATCCGGCATCGCCTTTATGGAAATGTTATGTTCCGGATTCTCCGTCTTGATTGTCTTGACGGTCGAGGCCTTGACGGTCTTGGCAATCTTGGAAGATCCCCGGCCCGGTGACGCATACATGACCGGTGGCTCGGAAGATTTCTTCTCGGTATATGATGAAGAATTGTCAAGCAGACCGCGGGAATACATCTTCACGGCCATATTCTTCAGAACCTGGCCCGACGTGCGGTTGGCGCTCGTCCCGCTGTTGGCCAAAATCAGCACCATGCACGAATATTTCGGTTTGTCATAAGGGAAAAATCCCGCGAAGGCATATCGGCGGCGCGTTTTGTCATATGCACCGCCATTGTCCGGAACCGGGAAGGCCGTGCCGGTCTTGCCGGCAATCATCACCCGTTCGTCCTGGACCATCCGGGCGGTCCCGTGCTGTCCCCAGACAGGCTCCTTGAGGCATTCCTTGACCTTGGCCGCCGTTTCCTCCGAGCATATATGTTCACGGATGTAATCGATCTTGATGACCGAGTCGAGCCCGTTCCCCATGATACGCTTGACGAGGTGGGGACGGACATAGCGCCCCTTGTTGGCGATCGCGTTATAAACCGACAGCGTATATAGAGGCGGAATAAGCGTGTTGTATCCGTATGCCTGGCGCGCGAGGTCAAGATGACGTTCGGTCATCGTCACGCGTCGGTCGCCGCGCATCTCCTCGAGCCGCCTGATGACAGGCTGTTGTTCGGCCGCGATTCCGGAACGCATCGGCTCGAAGAACCCTGTGCGCTCAAGACGGTCATAGAAACGCTCCGGATTCGAGGCATATCCGCGGAAAATTACGCGCGCGATGCCGGTGTTCGACGACATCTCGATCACCTGTTTCATCGATTTCACGCTCGGCGCGTGAGGGTCAGTCGTGCGCTGGAACGGACCGCAGTCAACATGATCATTGACCGATTTCACAAGACCGTCCTCGAAGGCGATCATAAGCGAAATGGGTTTCATCACCGATCCCGGCTCAAAACCTCGAACCGCTCGGTTTAGAGCCTCGATATATGTGCCGTCCGACGCCCGGTCGAGGTTGGCCATAGCCTTTATCTCGCCCGTCTCGACCTCCATGAGGATCGCTGTGCCCCACTCCCCTTTACACTCCTGAAGAACCGTCTGAAGCTCCTCTTCGAGAGCGTCCTGAAGGTCGATGTCGATGGTGGTGACGATGTCATATCCGCGTTGCGGAGCCTGAGTGACCCAATTGCCGACACCGGAATTCATGGTCACCTTCTTCGCAAATCCCGGGCGGCCGTAAAGCAATGAATCAAGGTCGCACTCCAAACCTGAGAAACCGTGGATCTCACCGTTCGGTTTCTCATTGACGCGGCCGATGCTTCGGATCGCCATTTTCCCGAAGGGATAGATGCGCGTGTTGCGTTCCTCGGTGTATACCGGATGACGATAGCCCGACCCTTTGAAATCACGAAGATAGGGGAGTGCCTTTATGAACTCTAAATCCTCGAGTGATCCCTTTTTGGCAATCAGCAGCGCGCGGGCACGCTTCTCAGGCTTCTTCGCGAACTCGTTGTTCAGGCGTGTGCGCCACGAATATTTCTTGATTGAATCCGCCGGAAGCTCAGAAAGATTCGCCGGACGGGGAAAATATCGGTCCAACGAATCCGCCAATGAGTCAATCTGGGCCTGTATGAATTTCTTGCTCTTAATCTTGGAGTGACGAAGATCGATCTTTATGTCATAAACCTTGAGATTGCAGGCAAGGATATTGCCGTTGTCCGCAAGGATATTGCCGCGTTCAGGTTCGATCGTGTCAACGCGCGAGAATTCCTTCTTCGCGCGGGCATTCCATTCGGAAGCCTCTATGACCGTGGTCTTGAAAAGTTTGAACACAATGGCCAGAGCTATCAGCATGAAGGCTCCCGTGATGATAGCGTAACGGAAAAGTATATGAGATTTATTATTATTTTTCTTCTTTGCCATTTTTTAAGAGATATGAGTGGAGAGATACCTCTCTAAACTCCCTAAATTTCCTAACCTCCCTCAGCTCCCTAACCTCTCTAACCCCCTTCCGGTCCCCGCGAAGCTGTCCTGTTCAAAAACGCGGCTTTTGCTTCCCCAAAGCTCCCCTTCCGGTCCTCGCGAAGCCGTCCTGTTCAAAAGCGCAGCTTTTGTTTCCCCAAAGCTCCCCCGGTCCTCGCGAAGCCGTCCTGTTCAAAAGCGCAGCTTTTGCTTCCCCCCCAGGCTCCCTACTCAGACAACTGGATTTCATATGGCGGTTGCTCTTGGAAAACCAGGCCGAGATGTTTCTCGTTGACCAGTCGGCGCATCTCGGTCTCGCGGATAAGCGACATATACTCCGCTTTCTCACGCAGCTTCTCCGACTGTACGATCTCGAGGTTGTGTCTCAGCTGTTTGATTTCCGCCATTTTGCTTTTCGTCTTATACCGCAATCCGATCAGCGAAAGGATTGCCACAAGAAAGATGATGAGAATCCACGCGTTGTTGGTGAAGAAGTCCACCGGGACAACCTCGCCGTTTCTCATCTCACGCATCCACCCGCCGGCTTTCTCGCCTAAACGTTTCTTGGCGGTCTCGGCTTTTGCCGTGGCTGCGCCGTCGGCTGTATCTGAAGGAATCTTATTTTTTTTCATCTTTGTCGTCATCTCTTTGCGAAACTGAGTCCGGGGGTGCGCCCGCGTCTCTCAAATGTTTTCACCTCCTTTTCCGGCTTAACGGCGGCCGATTTTTTCGGCGACTCTCAATTTGGCGCTCCGTGAGCGCGGATTCTGTTCAATTTCCGCCTCCGAAGGAGTGATAGGCTGGCGCGTGATCAGCTTCCACGGAGAATTCACGTTGCCGAAAAAGTCCTGCTCGCTTCGTCCTTCAAGATTGCCGGTCTTCATGAAATTTTTGACCAGCCGGTCTTCAAGCGAATGATAGGTTATGACGGCGAGCCGTCCGCCTGGTTTCAAGAGGTTGAGACAGTTCACAAGAAACTCGCGGAGAGCGTCGATTTCGTGATTGACGGCGATCCGCAAGGCCTGATAGATCTGAGCGAGGTCTTTCTTTTCGCTCTTAGGGTTAAGAAGAGGCGCAACCGCTTCTTTGAGGTCTCCTGAAGTTGCAAAAGGTTTTTTGGCGCGGGCCGCGATTATCGTCTTGACGAAGCGCGGAATATTCCGCAAGTCGGAGCCAAGGCGGAAAATATCGGTCAAGTCCTCTTCCGAGGCCTCATTGAGCACATCGGCCGCCGTGGCCGATGCTCTCTGATTCATTCTCATGTCGAGAGGCGCGTCATCTGAACGGAATGTGAAACCGCGGTCCGGATCGTCAAAATGGTGGAACGAGACGCCGAGGTCGGCCAAAATGCCGTCCAGGGTGTCGACGCCGTGAAACTTCATGAAATTCGGCATATAGCGGAAATTCGACCGCACGAAAGTGAAACGCTCGTCGTCGAAAGCGTTTGCGCGCGCGTCGATATCCTGATCAAAGCCATATAGATGACCGGCGGATGAGAGCTTCCCGAGAATCGCACGCGAATGGCCGCCGCCACCGAAAGTGGCATCGGCATAGATGCCGTCCGGGCGTATATCGAGCGCCTCCAGCGCCTCTGTGAGCAAAGCCGGAGTGTGATAGGGGAGAGAACCGGGTCCCTCTCCCGAATCGGAGGCCGAAGGATTCTTATTTTCGTCGAAATCAGTTGTCAGAGGGGTCTTCTTCATTTGTCGAGTTTGAGAGGTTAGTCACCACATGCCACCACCCTTCCGGGCGGATTATGGCAATACAAATGTAAAGTTAGTGAAAAACCTTCAAGTTATCATTAAACTCCCCTCTTTTTTTAAATTTTTTAATAAATTCGCTATGTTATTGACAACCTTGACCTCAGATTTCTTTTTTTCTGTTTCGTGAGAAGGGTCTTAATAAATCCCTCCTTGACTTCTCTATTGGGATATCCCAGAGTATAAGTCCGGTATCTTTGATTATAGGATTTTATTGTCAGATAGCCCGTCTGATAGAAAGCCGGAATGGGATCTTCGTTCAGCAAACCGGATGACTCAAGTTCTGTCTTGTCTATGTCGCATGGAGAAATCTCATCAAAAAGAAACGCTCCTTTTTCGAGGAGGTCAACAAGGAAAGTCGGAGTTCCGGTCTCGAACCAATAGCTCCCCATATCAGCCTTTGCAAAAGCGTTTACGAGGCTGAAGGGGTTGTAGATGTCGGGACTATCGGCACAGAAATGATAGCCGTCATAGTTCAGGCGAAGCTCCTCGCGCGCCTCGTCAAAGCTGATGCCGTAATTTTCGGCAATCTCGGAAATCCCCTGACTGAAATATTGATCGACCTCTTCGGAAGTGATTCCGCAAATGGCCGCGAATCTGTTTTCAAACGAGATATCACGCAGGTTATTAAGGTCAGAGAATATGGAGACCTTCGAGAATCGGGCCACGCCGGTGAGCATCGCCAGCTCGATATAGGGGTCCATCGTCTTTAGGTTAGAATAAAAAGCCT
>CAYQQG010000095.1:0-8520 GCA_964419535.1 uncultured Sangeribacter sp. | reverse complement strand
TCTGAGGATTCCACGCGTGTCGCATACGCATACTGCAAATTTAATGATTTTTTTGTAATTACAACCCGTTCCCGGTGATTTTTACTAAAAAATCTTAATTTTTTTTGAATTTTGGGATGTGAGGGCTCTCTCATGCCCCGGATTCGCAAGTAAATCCTTTATATTTTTATCCTCGCTTCATCTCCGGATGTTGTCTCAAATCCGGCCTTCGGATTCATCAATGGCATAATTAATGAAATCGTTGAATCGTTTCATTTGCGCGATGATCGGGCGCAGCCTTCCGGTCCGGTCACGGGCGTCAAAGAAGTCATCGTCCACATTCATAAACACGCAGAAGTCTTTTGGCCGCAGAAGGTCAATATGTTCCCAATCTTTCGGGAACCCTTTTGGCGCGGTCTTCAGATATTCGGATCCGACAGTCGGAAAGAAGCGCTTGAATTCGGGATCATTCAGCAGCTCGAGATATTCATCGGCGTTGTCATAAATGCTTTGCCGGATTGCACGCGTGAGGGGTCCCGGAAGCGGCATGTTGCCGGCGCATATCATGGATTGGCCCGGTTCGATGTGGAAATAATAGCCGCACCTCATCGATTTTTTCCCGAACGGCGGATTGACAAATATCCCAACGTGGGTCTTATAGGGCTTCTTGTCTTGAGAGAAACGGGTGTCGCGATAGATTCGATAGGTGACATCGCTGACTCTCAACATCTTGGCGCCTTCGTCAACTTCGCTTATAAGATTGATAAGTTCCTGAGCGAATTCGTCGGTCAGCTGTTTGGATTCGAGATATTTGTCTTTGTTGGCTGCAAACCATTCGCGATCCTGATGGCGTGCAAGCTGTTTCAAAAAGGAATATGTCTTCTTCATTTTATGTATTTCAAGTGGCTGAGGCGTCCGTCACGGAGTGACGCGACAATGATAAATTGGCCCGAGGGTAGTCCGGCGAGCGAGAACGATTGGCCGGGGGCATAATGGCCCTCAATGAGCTGTCCGTCCATTGAATAGACGCGAAGCTCCAGAACAGGTTCTTCCGAATCGAGGAAGAGCGTCTCGCCTTGAATCTTCAATTTCGGGCCGTTTGAAGACTGAACGCTTTCAACTCCTGAGGGAGAGACGATAAACCCGTCCGTTGTTCCCAACATGAATGCAGACGGCCGGAAATCTCCGTCGTCGAGATAGAATTCAGCGTCCGGAACCCTTATCATCAGCCGGTGTTCACCTTTTTTGAGCGGACCGGTAGTGATCCGTCTGGTCGGGACTGCCTGGCCGGGACACCAGTTGTTGTGCTCGGTCCACCATGTGGGATCTTCCAGAGCCGCCTCGTATATTCCGTTCCGCTGAGTGTTGAATTGCCGGAACGGTTCGCATGAGATTCCTCCGGGTGTGAAAATGCTGACCGGCTCGCCGTCAAGATATACGATATGCTGGCGGCGATAGTATTCCTCGCCGTCTTCGTCGGCACCGTGATTGGTGATGATTAGCGTGATCTGGGAATCGTTCAGATCTTCCGGCACATTAAATATATATGTTTTTGTTGTCTCGCCGACCGTGTCGGTCGCCGCGGGATTATACCGGTTTAGATTCACGTTTCCGAAAAGCTCACATTTCGATATGGTGATAGGAGTGAGAATGACATTCCCTTTCCCGTTGACCGAATTTTTAGCAGAATTCAGAGATGTCTTGGATCCGTCATTGTCCCCTCTTTGGCCTTCCAATAGTGAAGAAGTTGGACGGGCGGCGAAGCTGACTGTTGCCGAAAAGACATCATTGCGGTTTGCGCAACCTGCAATCTGCTTATTGGCTGAATACGGGATGCCGAACAGCTCGACTTCAAGCCATACGTCCCTTTCCGATATGAGATCCGAGTCGGTCAGCAATTGTCTTATGTCTTCCATATCATAGACAAAAGGCACCTCGTCCGGCTCCTTGTTCTTGTTCATGAAGGGAGTTATGAAACGCGCAATCTCTATTCTTTGCGTCTGCTCGGGAAAATAAGAAGGTGACCCCGTTTCCGGGAACGCAAGAAAAATGCGTCCCATGCGGTCAAAATTGTCGCATAAGGCGCCGATGATCACCTCTAATTTCATGTCCTCGCCCAAGGCGGTGATTTCCGGGAGATCAAGCCGGCGAGAGTAATGATAATTATTAAATCTCACAATCCCGTCTCTGACATCGGCATCGATAATGGCATCGGTGAGATAACCGTCATAGAAAGGGACCTTGTCAAAAATGGTGTTCCGGTTATATCCCGAGGGAACCTCCGGAATTGACGAGTCAGCCGCTGCGGGTGACGCAAACGCGCACAATCCTATAAAAGCTGATAATAATTTATTGAAAGTCATTGTTTTGAAATGGCTATAAGTCTTGATGATAAACTGAGTGTCACGCTCTAATAAGGAGAGCACATTCTAAAAAAGAAGCCTAAAGCTAAAAGTTCTTTAAACAATCAACGCGGGACAGCCATCACCATGCGTCATAGGTGATTGAAGTGACTTCAAATTCGGTTCTTCGGTTGATTTGATCCGCGGCCTCCTGTTGTTCGGGCTCGAGAGTCAGAATATATTCTTCCGTGAGCTCTGTGCCTTCCTCAAACTGTGGGTATTCCTTATTTATGCGCTTCGTCACTTTTTTCGGGCGGCTTTTGCCATAACCTTTCCAAGAAAGCCGTTTCGGGTCGACACCGGAGGCAATCAGATAGTCGACTACGCTTTTAGCGCGGCGGTCCGAGAGCCCTTCGTTATATTTTTCCGGTCCGTGGCGGTCTGTATGGGATGACATTTCCAAAGTTACATTCGGATTGTCTGCCAACATACGGGCGATCTCATCAAGAGCCTCTTTGGATTCCGGCCGGAGCGTCGCCTTGTCGAAATCATAGAAAATGTTTTCGACAACCTGAGGTTTGTCAATCGCGGCCAAAATGAAATCAACGCCATATTCTGCATCCGCTTCTTCGGAGTCGGATTCAAATTCCTGTTTGACATTCAGATATCCGGGAGCGCCCGCCAGCATGACATATTTCACGCCGCGTTCAAGATTGAACTTGAAACTTCCGTCATCTTTCGCGACGGCCTTCTGGTTCGATCCGTCGTCCCCGACGATTCTGATGACGGCGTTTGGAACCGGCTCGTCATCTTTGTCCACGACCCAACCCGAAATGGTGATCTTGAGCTCGGGCAATTCAAAGGAATATATATGGTCATAACCGCGTCCGTCGCCGCGATTCGATGAGAAGAAGCCTGATTCTCCCTCTCCGAACGTGATTCCGAAATCGTCTCCGGGAGAGTTGATCGGGGCGGGCATATTCTCAACGCTCCAAAAATCGCCGGTTGAATTAAGTCTGGCGGTGAAAATGTCGAGTCCTCCGAGACCGGGGTGCCCGTCGGATGAGAAATACATCAGCGAGTCGGTCCGCATATAGGGGAACATCTCGTCTCCCGGCGAATTGATCTGGGGCCCCATATTTTCAAGACTTCCGGCACGTTCCTTGAGGTTGATGCGCCAAATGTCCTTGCCGCCGAAGCCGCCCGGCATGTCGGAAGAGAAATAAAGGTAGGTTCCGTCGGGAGAAACAGCCGGGTGACCCATCGCTGAGAGCGTGTCGGGGATGACATCGAACTTGACGGGCGCTGACCATGTCGCGTCACTTCGCTGGGATGTGAAAATTTCGACCGTGGTGTTGGCGGCTTCCGAGCGCCGGGCCATGGTCAGATACATCGTCTGGCCGTCGGGCGAGAAGCTGATGATCCCCTCATCCATGTCTGAATTCAGCTCACCGCCCGCGGGCTCGGGACGCTGCCATTCCCCCCTCTCGTTCTTTTTGCTGAACCAGATGTCGCTTTTCTTCATGCCCGTGATTTCCGACTTCGTCTCTCCCTTGACCTTTTCGTTGGTTGTCGTGAAATATAATTGGTCGAGGTTCTTGTCGAGGAACATGGGGGAGAAGTCCGCTCGTCTCGAATTGAAGAGTTTGGCATTTTTGACTACATAGCGCGATGTTTTCTTGGCCTTTTTGTCAGCATCCGCCCTTAGGGAACCGTCGAGGCCGTCCTTTGCGAGCTGATTGTCCGGTTGCCATTCGAGGAAAGTCCGGTATGCGTTGGCCGCCGCCGGATATTTCCCTTCCATTTGAAGCGAGCGTCCGAGCCATAAGAAGGCCATTGAATCGGGGTATTCATACCGGATCGCGTTTTGATAAGCGGCCGAAGCGCGTGAAGGCTGATTCAGCTTGCGGTAGCAGGTCGCAAGTTTATAGGCGACTTCGCCACGCAAAGGCCTGTCTTCACGTTTAGTCAGCCGATTATAAATTTTGCGGTATGTCTTCGCGGCGTCATTATATTCGCCGCGGGCCATCTGGGCGTTTGCGTCCGACAGCTTGGCGGACTTGCACCCTCCGGTCATTCCGGCAAGCACGAAGCCCGCAATTATAATCCAAATATATCTTAATAATAAACGTCGTTTCATTATAATAAAAGAACGATATGCCTCATTCTTTAGTATTGAATTGCGAATGTTTTTGAACTTCGACCCGGTTTCATAAAATTTTTGACATTTTCGGGCGGCTATGGTTGGATGAAATTTTGTCAAGCCAAAGATTTTATGTAATTTTGCAATAATACCCCGTCAGTGCGGTTTTTCATGCGGGGACTTTCATTATGGAGAATAAAGTAAAAGTGAACGGGCTGACATTTGTGCCCTATCTCAAGCGTGAGCAGATCATGACCGAGGTCAAGCGGGTTGCGGAAGAGATTCGCCGTGACCTCGGAGAATCATCCGATCCGGTCTTTATCTGTGTGCTCAACGGAGCGTTTATATTCGCTGCTGATCTCATTCGTGAAATCGGATTGAATGAGTGTAAGGTGGCATTCGTCAGGTATGCTTCTTATGAGGGGACGTCCTCGACGGGCCATGTGCGCCAGCTGACCGGTCTGACTGAAGATCTCAGCGGCAAAGATGTCGTCATCATCGAAGACATCGTCGACACGGGTCTGACAGCAGTCAAGATGATCGATGACATCAAGAAACTTCATCCCAAATCCGTGCGCTTCGCGACCCTTCTTCACAAGCCCGAATCCTCGAAGACGGGTTTCAAACCCGATTATGTCGCGTTCGCCATTCCGCCAAAATTCATCATCGGATATGGCTTGGATCTTGACGGAAAGGTGCGCAACCTTCACGACATTTATGTCATTGAGGAGGACTGACTCTCCACGGCGTGGAATACAGATTCTCCGGAATAAATAAAAATTTTAAAGAAGATGCTTAATCTGGTTCTCTTCGGAGCCCCCGGCTCCGGAAAAGGCACTCAGAGTGCCAAACTTATTGACCAATACGGCCTTTATCATATATCGACAGGCGAGGTCCTGCGTGATCACATCGCGCGAAAGACTCCGCTCGGAATCACAGCTGACAAATACATCTCAAAAGGGAACCTCATCCCGGACGACCTCATAATCGATCTGCTCAAACATGTAATCGATAACGAGGCGAAAGATGCCAAAGGGATCGTGTTTGACGGATTTCCGCGCACGGTTCCCCAAGCCAAAGCGTTGAAGGAAATTCTGGAAGAACGCGGCACGAAGCTGCACGCGGTTGTCGGACTGGAGGTTCCGGAAGAGGAATTGGTTGAAAGAATGCTGAAACGTGGTCAGGAAACCGGTCGTGCGGACGACAATCTCGAAACGATCAAGAACCGACTGGATGTCTATCACAAGCAGACTCAGCCTCTGAAAGAATATTATCTTGATGAAGGTTCCTATCTCCCGGTCAACGGAAGTGGTGATGTCAAGGAAATTTTCGATTCGATAGCCGACGGAATCGAAGCTGCGACCGGCGAAATCCGCCGTTCCCGCAAATAACCCGCTCTTCCCATTAACCCGCTCTTCGGAATATTCAGCAAACCGCACTTTATTCCTGTCAATAGCACGGTATTCATACAACTTAATATGTATTAATATATTAGTTCCGCTTACTATTCAGCTCCGCATTTCTTAAAGAAACGCGGAGCTAATTTTTTAAGCATAGATATTTTTTTAGCTGGCGGATTAATTGAGACGTGACCAAATTTTTTATGAATATGGCTTTTTAGTTGCGTAATTTAATTGTTTTATGTAACTTTGTGCCGATATGTCAGCAAATTGTGCTAATCGGTGCATTTGTCTGCTTTTTTTTAATCCTTCAAAAAACCTAACAAATGAAGATCATTAACCTATGCAAGTATGCCGTGGCGGCGCTTGCCGTTTCAGTCGCGACGAATGTGTTCGCGGTTGAGACAGGAACGTTCACGGCAACTATCACTCCAAACCCGATGCCGAAGGGATATACCGGTGAGATCCGGTTCATCCCGATGCTTAACGGAGAGTTTGCCGAGCTAAATGACAACTACGGCAAAACACTCAACGTTCTCGATGCAAGTACAAGTGTAGTTAAAGGCGTTGCTCATTTGACGCCCAAATCGGACGGCACAAATTTTGAACCTTACTATGACGTAGTCTTCACAAGCAAATCCGGCGCAACACTCAACCTCAATGAAGGTGAATATGCGATTGGAGTCACGAAAGGTTTCTTCTACAAGTTAGACGAAGAGGGTGAGAAGACATTTGAAAACGCTTACACCAGAATTCCTTTCACGGTCGGCGATGCTATAGTACCGGAACAAGGATTCAAGCCAACATCTATTTTGCCGACAACAATCGATCCGTCGGAATCAGACTGGACAATCAATTTGAACTTCAGCGATAAAATCACTCTTAATCCCGATAAGGATGCCTATCTGGAATATGGCAGTGAAAAATATGAGGCCGACACGTATGTTTTGAATACTTTTACGTCTTCTACTCCCAAGTCTATCATCATCGGATTTGACGGAATGAACAAGCGTCCCAACGGCACCTATACTTTAGTCCTGCCTGAGGGTGCCGTTTCATATGATGACGGACGGACGAATGACCTCTATACTTATAAATACTCCTGGACCGGATATAATCCCGGAACAGTCGGTCCTATCGACGAACTGAAGATCGTTTCGGCAAAGATCGGTGACACCGACATCATGAATCCGGGTCAAGTCGTTCCCAATATCACTCCCGAAGGCTGCTATTTCACGGCCGATGTGTCCCCGTCTGCCATTGTGGCTGTCGATGTCAGAATTCTTGATGTGACGGGTCTTGAAGAATCAAGATATGCCAATGGTGAGGCTATATGGTCCAATGTAATTGAATCAAAAAACAGCCAGGGTCTTTTCAGCAAAGAGATCTACTCTATAGAAGGGATTAAGCTTTATGAGGGGCATACATATACAGCCGAACTGAAGCTTTATGATATGTACCAGTTGCCGGCCGTGAGTGTCGCAGGTACTCTCTACACCGCCACATTCACCGGCACAACCGAGACTTTCAAATACAGCCCTGTTGAAATCGTATCGATCGAACCTGCTCCCGGCTCAGTATTTAATATTGGCGAGAAGATGGTCGTGACTTTCTCGGCCGGAGTGAATCTTGTGGCCGGAGAAGGCAAGAGCGGATTCGGCAAAGGAAATGCCGGATGGGTCAATTTCTCAAGCATTTCGTCAAATGCATACAAGACCGTCTGGACAATAGGATTCCCGAACTCGGAAATTAACGCTGCCGCCGGTCCCGGCCAGATCTGTCCGCGTATCTGGGGTACAGACGAACAAGGCCTCCAGCTCCGTCCCTCGGAATATGATATTCCCGAAGGCGAATCTGAAGAAGGATATAATGTGTTCAATGGCGGTATTGAAGAAAGCTCTTATACTCAGGTGAATTATACAGGCTATGCCAAGTGCCCGAAGGTGGTCGTGGCTCCTCTCTTGACGAATGAACTTTCATATATCGATTTCTCGATTGTCGGTGATAAGGAACTTAATCCCTCATATCTGGTTGATTTCCCCGAATTGAAGGATGCCAACGGAGAAACCGTTGCTGCGCTTCTCGGAAAAGAATTTGAAGTTATTAGTTCCACAGGAACTGAAGCAGAGCTGAAAGTCACCGGCATCAGAGTGCCGCTCGACAAGGTCGTTACGACCCCCGGCACCTATACTCTTGAGCTCGAATGGAATCTTTTTGCCGTAGGCCGCGAGTTTGACTCTTATGCAAGCGCTCCCGGAAAGTACGAAATCGTTGTTGAAAATGGGACTGTCGGTGTTGAATATGTCGGCACGGAGTCGGACGCTGAATACTATACCATAGATGGCCTCAAGGTTGCTAAGCCTGAAAAGGGTCTCTATATCAAGGTTACTGACGGCAAAGCCATGAAAGTAGTCCTCTGATCTCAGAATATTTGCACATCAAAAAATTAGGAAATATTATTTTAATAGAGTGGTTCCGTGATTCCGTATCCGGAACCATTCTTTTTAGACGGGGTATTAGTATACCGTAATAAAAGTTAAAGAATGTTAAAAATATAGATTTATATGTTTTATAACATTGTTTTTGAAAAATATTTTGTATCTTTGCATTGAGTTTTTCATGGTATTAGATTTTAAGGTTAACAGAAGATTGGTTG
>CAYQQG010000094.1:0-8674 GCA_964419535.1 uncultured Sangeribacter sp. | reverse complement strand
ACGGAACCACAATCCGTCGCTCTAACCAACTGAGCTACATTCACCATTTCACTTCGAGAATTCGCTGAGAACTCAGTTTTCCTCTCAAAAGCGATGCAAAGTTATAAACTTTTTTTGATTCCTCCAAATTTTTAAGACAAAAACTTATATTTTTTTATTTTTATGTAGTTCGCTCAAACAATAACGCATGGTTCATTTGTTGAAATATTGATTAAAGAGCCTATTTTTCATAAAATAGACGCTAACCCCTATCTGAATAAAAGTTTGCTCAAAGAACAAACTTTTAATTACCGGGACTTATATTCCACTTGAGAAAATCTATAAAAACTTTACTATGAAAAAAACGATCTGCAAAATTTTCAGTATGGTGCTGTTAACGGCGTCAATATCAATTGCGTCATCATATATTTACGCTGAGAGCAACATAGCATCAGATAGATTTTATGAGAATTGGGACGGTTGGCGACATAAATATAAAGGTGAAAAAATCATGCCGGATGATTTTAATTGGGGTCCCGACATACTTCCCGGATATGAATCTCGGTTCGTGAATCAGGGTGAGGCCTTCGACGGGCCTGTCCGCTCCACAATCATACGGCTACGCGGTCCGGAAAATTCAAAGAAAGGATTTCTATATATCCATGGGTTCAACGACTATTTCTTCCAATCCGAAATGGGAAAGATTTTCGTTGATTCCGGCTATCACTTTTATGCCGTTGATCTGCGCCGCTACGGACGTTCGCGTTTGCCATGGCAATATCCATTCAACGTGCGAGATCAAAAAGAATACTTCGCCGACATTGATTCTGCGATCGTCCAGATGCGGCGCGACGGGATCCGCGACATTACACTCGGAGGACATTCAACCGGAGGATTAACCGTATGTTATTTCGCGGCTTGCCGTGGAAGAAGGGTCGGTGTCGAGCGTGTAGTTACAGACTCACCATTCCTTGCATGGAATTTCAATGCTTTTATGCGTAACGTGGCCGCGCCAACGATCCAGGGGCTCGGTAAAATTTTCCCGAATGCAAATGTAGACCAAGGGAAATGCGATGGATATGCCTATTCCTTGCTTAAGCAATATGACGGCGAATGGGAATATAACACCGACTGGAAAATGATCTATTCTCCTCCGGTTAAGTTCTCATGGGTCGGTGCAATCGAAGGCGCACAAAAAGACTTGATGAAAAGGAAAAGTCATATAACTGTTCCTCTTCTCATAATGACCAGCAGCCGAAAAATTGACGGTTGTAATTTCACACCGGAATTTATGACAGGAGATGCCGTTCTCGATCCGGCAATGATTCGTCAGCGCGGACGTCAGCTCGGGGACCCGGCGCGAAGAATGGTCTGCGAGATAGATTCCGGCCTTCACGACCTTATTCTTTCTCCCAGTCCCCACCGTGAAGCCGCCTATGACACAATCTTCCGTTTCATAAGAACTTTTAAAAACTAAGACCCCGTCTAACAAAAAATATCAATGTCTGGGTTGACGAGGTAATTTATATTATTGCTGTATCTTCTATTCTTTTTCAAGACATTCGTCAAGGCGTGAGATGATGGCTTCGCGGTCCATATCACGCCCTATGAAAACGAGTTTGATCATTCTGTCGCCATAGACTGGATCCCAATCACGCGCAAAAGCCGGATCCATTGCCATTAGCCGTTCACGATCCTCTTCCGGCGCAGTGGCATACCACATTCCGGCCTCCTGAATTTTCTTCTGAACACCGGCCTGTTCAAAAAGGATTGACATATCCCGATTCTGGCTGAAATAACATACACCCTTCGAACGTATAACCGACGCCGGCCACTCCCGCGCACAGAAATGATCGAACTTCTCAAAATTGAACGGTGCCCTGCGATAATATACGAACGTGGATATCCCATATTCCTCAGCTTCTCCTTCATCGTGATTATGATGGTGATGATGGTGCTCATGAAGACCATCATGGTGCTCATGATGATGATCTTCAACATGCTCATGAGCGTGTTCATGATGATGGGCTTCGTGCTCTTCCTCCTCTGTCATTGGTCGCTCAACACCTTGAACCCACGCAGCAGAGGTCACCGTCTTCTCGAAATTGAAAAGATGAGTATCAAGAATTTCGTTGAGGTCGATATCGCAATAATCACACTCAATGATGCGAGCTTTTGGCTGGATGGCGCGAATTACCGCCTTAATTCGATCAGCTTCTTCACGCGTCACTTCTGAGATCTTATTCAAGAGAATGATATTACAAAACTCAATCTGCTGAATCACTAAGTTTTCTATATCTTCATCATCAATCTCCTTTGCGGTCAATGCCTCTCCTCCTGAAAAATCAGTTTTCATTCTCAACGCATCAACCACAGTGACGATACAGTCAAGTCGCGGTGAAGGCGCTCCGGGGGTTCCGAGAGACATCTGATTCATCGAACATATTGTCTGCGCGATCTGTTCCGGCTCGCAGATTCCACTCGCCTCAATGACAATATAATCGAACTTGACGCTATCGGACAGTTCCGCAATCTGCTTGATGAGATCTCCTCTGAGCGTACAACAGATGCATCCGTTTTGCAATGCGACAAGGTCATCCTCTCCCTGACCGACGATTCCACCTTTCTGAATAAGTTCTGCGTCGATATTTACTTCTCCTATATCGTTAACAATCACTGCAAAACGTATTCCACGGCGATTTTCAAGAATCCGATTGAGAAGTGTCGTCTTGCCGCTGCCCAGATAACCCGTCAGCAGAAGCACAGGCATATTTTTTAATTCCATATTTCGATAAAACTTTAACTTATTTATTAAATTAACGTAATTTCCGAAAAGAATGATGCAGTTTTTTTGTTAAAAATTTTGCAGTTTACGGAGTTAAAGCTAAATTTGCATTGAGTTCCGGGCGACATCGGCCGATTCACAATACTGATAAACCAAAAATCTTTCCCGCTTCGCCCGAATACATTTTAAACTGACCTCATATCTACTGCAATGAAAAATATCCTTATCATCGGCGCTACGGGCCAGATCGGCTCCGAACTCACAATGCGCCTTCGTCGTGAATATCCGGAAGGAAACGTAGTTGCCGGATATATCAAAGGGGCTGAGCCTAAAGGCATTCTTCTCGAATCCGGTCCTTCCCATGAAGTTGACATTACCAATCCGCTTCAGATTGCTGAGGCTGTTGATAAATATAATGTCGATACGATTTATAATCTTGCGGCTCTTCTGAGTGCCGTTGCTGAAGCCAAGCCTCAGCTCGCATGGAAAATCGGTGTCGGCGGCCTATACAACACTCTCGAAGTGGCTCGCGAAAAGAAATGCGCCGTCTTCACTCCCAGTTCGATCGGCTCATTCGGCCCCGGGACACCGGCGGATCAGACTCCCCAAGACACAATCCAGCGTCCGAAGACCATCTATGGCGTGACGAAAGTGACCGGAGAAATGCTCTCAGATTATTACGCTCACCGCTTTGGAGTTGACACCCGTTCTGTCCGTTTCCCCGGTTTGATCAGCTATGTTGCTCCTCCGGGCGGCGGAACTACCGATTACGCCGTTGATATCTACTATTCTGCGGTTAAGGGTGAAGAATTCAAATGTCCTCTTAAGCCCGGGACTTTCATGGACATGATGTATATGCCCGACGCACTGCGCGCCGCCATTAAAATCATGGAGGCAGACCCGACTCGCCTTGTTCACCGCAACTCCTTCAATATCGCTTCGATGAGCTTCGACCCGGAAATCATCGCCGCTAAGATCAAGGAGCATATCCCCGGATTCCGCATGACCTATGAACTTGATCCGCTCCGCCAGAAGATTGCCGACTCATGGCCCAACAGCCTCGACGATTCATGCGCACGCGCCGAATGGGATTGGCATCCCGAATATGGTCTGGAAGAGATGACAAAGGACATGATCACTCATCTCCGCGAGAAATTCGGAATTGCAGCTCCCCGCACTGAAGAGGCCAAGAAAGCCGAACTCGAACCCGCTCTGTGATCAAAACCCCAGAAGATCCTAACTTGTCTGATAGGACCCATTTCTTAATAAGACATCCTCGACGTTAAGACCCCGTCCCACAAAAAAAATTTTTTGACATTTACGATAAAAAACGGAAAACTATTTTTTAGTTTTCCGTTTTTTATTTAACTTTGCACCGTTTTTCATAATCCTATGTAACTTTATTTTTAAATTACGGATATGTCAGAAACACTGAACAACGATCATATACTTAAAGCGGCCTACGAGCTCCTTATTGAAAAGGGGTTTAAGGCCACGACCATGGATTCCTTAGCCAAGAAGCTCCAGATGTCCAAGCGCACGCTATATGAGATCTATGAGAGCAAGACCGACCTTATTTTGAAAGCTCTTGAACGGAACCGCCTCCTTCATCGCAAGGAGTGTGACGAGGCTTTCAAAAATTCTTCCAACTTGATTGAGGGTTTAGTAAAGATCTTCAAGCTGCATCGGGAACAGATGAAAAACATCAGCATAGATTTCTTCCACGATCTTGACAGGCTCTATCCCTATCTGAAATCGGATATAGAACGGAATCGGAAGGAAGTGATTGACCAGATGCAGCAGATGTTTGCACAAGGGATTTCAGAAGGCGTCTTCCTGAGCCAACTTAATTATAAGGCTCTCACACACATCCTCCTTTTACAAATGGAATCGGTCAAGCGCATGGAGAAACATATTACTGAAGAGCTCTCATTGCCCGTGATCTTTGACACAATGTCAATCTGTTTCCTGCGCTCAATCGTTTCTGAAAAAGGGAGGAAACTGCTTGACGAAAATATCCCTGTCCTATATCCTGAACTCCGCATAAGCTAAAGAGCTCTTAAAAAGAACGAATGGGTCTATAAAACAATGACACGAAAATTAAAACAATGATACGAAAATTAAAACAATGATACGAAAACTATTTCTGACTTCAGCGGCGGCAATTCCGATTCTCGCTTCCGCAGCCACATTACCACAAATTGCTGTTGTCGAAAGAACACAGCCCGCAAAGACCGAACCCGCAATCGGAGTCATAAACAACGATTCCGAAACGGTTCCATATCAGACATCAGTGCCCGGCAACGCTCCCACTGTCAATGATGTTGAAACTTTCGCCATTCTTTCGCGTAAAGATTGCATAAGGATCGCTCTTGACAAAAGTCCGACAATCAAAATCGCAGATATGGAGGTGAAAAGGGTGGAATATGCAAAGAAAGAGACCCAGGGAGGCCTATACCCCACTATCGACTTCCAAGCCGCTTATCAGCGTGCAATTGAACTCCAGACGATGCGCATGAATATGGGCGGACAGAACCTGAGTATGAAAATGGGTTCCGACAACACCTGGAATCTCGGATTCAACGCCTCGATGCCTTTAGTCGCTCCGACCCTTTGGAAAGCTATCAGCATCTCCAAGACTCAGATTCTCGCCCAACTTGAATCGGCACGCGAATCGAGGCTGAACCTTATAAACGAAATCAATAAGTCTTATTATTCGCTGCTCCTTGCTATTGCGTCCAAAGATGTGATTCAACAGAACTACGACCGCGCGAAACTAAACGCCGATATCTATCAGAAGCAATTCGAAGCCGGAACAGCCTCGGAGTATGACGTGCTCCGCTCCTCGGTCCAGGTCACCAATATCGAGCCGGAACTCCTTCAGGCTGATATTTCTGTCAAACAATGCCAGCTCGCCCTGAAAGTGCTCATGGGTCTCGACTATGAAGTTGAAATTCTTCCCGACGTCACACTGGCCCAGATGCAACAGGAGATGTATGGCTATGCGCTCGGAGATGAAGGGAACCTCTCGGGGAACTCCTCTCTCCGCACGCTCGACATCCAGTCCGATATTGCAAAGAAGAATGTCGATCTAAAGAAATTCGCCTGGATCCCCACTCTCGGAGCCTCTTATAATCTGTCATGGCTGGCACTGAGCAACGGCAATGCTTTAAAGAATCAGGTGTTTAATCCTTACTCGACGGTCAGCCTTGCGCTCAGCGTTCCCATTTTTTCCGGCGGATCAAAATATTATGGACTCAAACAGGCGGAAGTCCAGGTTAACGAATTGAAACTTCAGCGTGAGAACCTTCTCATGTCGCTCAAAATGCAACGTGACCTTGCACTCGACAACATTCGCCGCGAAGTCGCTCAGATTGAAAGCAGCCGGCGCGGTATGGAATCGGCTAAAAAAGCCTGGGACATAATGCAGAAAAGTTTTGAGATCGGAGCCGCTTCATTCCTGGATTTGCGTGACTCTGAACTCGCCAACACTTCCGCACAGCTCGCTTATTATCAATCAATATATAACTACCTCGTTTCCTCTTCAGAACTCGATCTTCTCTTAGGCAAAGAGGATGAACTGAAAAACAATAATTAAACAAATATTTCCGAAATTAAGACTATATCAGATATGAAACAAAAAAGATATTACATCATCCCTCTTTTGGCTGTGATCGCACTTTTCTCAGCTTGCTCCAAGAAGGATAAAGAAACTAAGGAAGAGGAAGAACTCCCGAAAGTGAAAGTCGCAACTGTCGGAGAAGAAGACGTGGCAGACATCCGCATTCTGACGGCCACAGTTGAAGCTGACAAGATCAACAATATCTCTTCAAATGCTCCCAACCGAATCAAACAGATTCTGGTCGATGAGGGAATGATGGTCAGCGCGGGTCAGAAACTCGTCGTGCTTGACGATGTCAATACGACCTCCTATCAGCTTCAGGTTGACAACGCGAAGGCTAATCTCCGCAATGTTGAAGTCAATTATAACCGCGCTCTTGAGCTGTTCAAGATCGGTGGAGGAACAAAACAGCAGGTCGACGCCATGGAGCTTCAGGTTGTGAACGCAAAGAACGCTCTCGCATCGGCTGAAAGAGCCTTGAGAAACGCTCAGGAAAACACCGTCCTCACTGCCCCCGTCAGTGGTGTCGTGACAGCACGCAACTATGATCCGGGCGATATGACCGGCGCTCTCCCGATCCTGACTATCGGCACAATCAATCCGGTTAAGGTGGTGGTCAATGTCAATGAAAGCGAGTTTTCAAAAATCAAGAAAGGGATGGCCGTCGCCGTCACTCTCGAAAGCTATGGAGACGAGCAATTCCCCGGCACGGTCACAATGGTTTCTCCCACTGTCGACCAGGCCTCGCGCACATTCGGTGTCGAAGTGACCGTTCCCAATTCCGGAGGACGCATACTTCCGGGGATGTTCGGCCGTGTGGAGCTCAATCTCGGCCAGGCCGTTCATCCGGTCGTGCCCGACAAAGCAGTCGAAAAACAACGTGGCTCAGGCAATCATTTCGTCTATATCTATCGCGACGGAAGAATCATATATTCACAGGTTGAACTCGGCCGGCGCCTCGATGACAGATATGAAATCATATCCGGCGTAAACCCGGGCGAACAGGTCGTGATTTCCGAAAAGTCAAAACTTAAAGACGGAATCGCGGTCGAATTGCAAAAATAATATTTCCCAAAGACTGTAAGGTCATTAAGGTCCCCAAGGTCCCTTAACTCCTTAATCTCCTTAAACTCCCTATTATACCTGTAAAAAATTTTTAATTATGAGTTTATATGGATCAGCCGTGAAGCGCCCGATCATGACTACATTATGTTTCGTAGCCGTCATCATCCTCGGTCTTTTCTCACTGGCTAAACTCCCGGTCGATCTTTTCCCGGACATCGACACCAACACCATCATGGTCATCACGATGTATCCCGGTGCGAGCGCGGAGGATATCGAGCAAAATGTCACAAAACCGCTCGAGAACACCCTCAACTCCGTTGAACATCTGAAACACATCTCTTCACAATCTCGTGAAAACACATCCGTCATCACACTCGAATTTGAATACGGCTACGACATCGACGTGCTGACCAATGATGTGCGTGACAAACTGGATATGGTGTCGTCACAGCTCCCTGACGACGCCGAAAATCCGATAATTTTCAAATTCTCGACAGATATGATTCCTATCTGTCTGCTCTCTGTAGAGGCCAAGGAGAGCATGGCCGGTCTCTACAAAATTCTTGATGACGGACTTGCCAACCCGCTTGCCCGCATCGACGGAGTCGGCTCTGTCAGCATCTCCGGCGCTCCGAAGCGTGAGATTCACATATATGTTGACCCGCATAAATTGGAAGCCTATCATCTGACAGTCGAAGGAATTTCACAGGTCATAGGTGCTGAAAACCGAAATATCCCGGGCGGTTCATTCGACATAGGTTCGAACACTTACGCCCTTCGCGTACAAGGTGAATTCAACGAGTCGGACGAAATGAACAATCTCGTTGTCGGAACATTCGACGGAAAACCGGTCTATCTCAAAGAGGTCGCACGCATCGAAGACTCTCTTGAAGAACGCACCCAGCAGACATATATCAACGGAGAGGCCGGCGCCATGATCATCATCCAGAAGCAGAGCGGCGCGAATTCGGTCCAGATCTCCAAGAAGGTTATGGAGATGTTGCCGAAACTGCAGAAGAATCTCCCCTCCGATGTCAAGGTCGGTGTGGTTGTAGACACTTCCGACAACATCCGCAACACCATCGCTTCGCTCGAAGAAACCGTGCTCTACGCCCTGCTGTTCGTGATGATAGTCGTCTTCATCTTCCTCGGCCGTTGGCGCGCGACAATGATCATCGTCATCACGATTCCGGTTTCGCTGATAGCCTCGTTCATCTATCTAT
>CAYQQG010000093.1:0-8676 GCA_964419535.1 uncultured Sangeribacter sp. | reverse complement strand
GCTGAGACAGGTCGCGTAAACTATGAAGAACTTGAGGAAAAGGCTCGCAAGGAACGTCCGAAATTAATTATCGCCGGCGCTTCCGCCTACAGCCGCGAATGGGATTACGCCCGCATCCGCAAGCTCGCTGATGAAATCGGCGCTATCTTCATGGTCGACATGGCTCACCCCGCAGGTCTCATCGCTGCCGGTCTTCTCGAAAACCCGGTGAAACACGCTCACATCGTCACTACAACTACTCATAAGACACTCCGCGGCCCCCGCGGCGGCCTCATCCTCATGGGCAAGGACTTCGATAATCCCTGGGGTAAGAAAACTCCGAAGGGTGAAATCAAGAAGATGTCTGCCCTTCTCGACTCTGCTGTATTCCCCGGTGTTCAGGGCGGTCTGCTCGAGCACGTAATCGCAGCCAAGGCTGTTGCCTTCGGCGAGGCTCTTCAGCCCGAATGGAAAGAATATGCAATCCAGGTGCGCAAAAATGCCGCCGCTCTCGCCGAGGCTCTTATGAAACGAGGATATAAGATCATCTCTGACGGCACTGACAATCACTCCATGCTTGTCGACCTCCGTCCGAAGTTCCCTGAAATGTCAGGCAAGAAGGCTGAGCGCGTGCTCGTGGAAGCTGACATCACAGCCAACAAGAACATGGTGCCCTATGACAGCCGTTCTCCGTTCCTCACTTCCGGTCTCCGTTTCGGCACAGCCGCCATCACAACCCGTGGTGCCAAGGAGGATCTGATGGAAAAGATCGCTGATCTCATCGACAAAGTGCTCTCCAATGCTGACAACGAAGAAGTCATCAAGGAAGTACGCACCGAAGTCAACGAGATGATGAATGAATATCCCATGTTCGCGTGGTAATTCCAAAAATAACTGACTCCACTTTCCAAGACATTTATGCTCAAAGAGAGCTTTTCAAAAATTTGGAGTCGATATAAAACTAAATAAAAGGGGAATCGGGGTTCACACCGGATTCCCCTTTTTCCTCTAAACAGCATTTTCTAATTGTCATCTTGACATCTTGACATTTTGTCATCATGTCATTTTGACATCTTGTCATAATGTCATCTTGTCATAATGTCATCTTGTCATAATGTCATCTTGACAAAATTTTAATCTTCCTCTTTTTTCTCTCGCTATGAATCATAAAGCAATTTTCCTCTCCGGGATAGGCACCGATATAGGCAAATCCTACGCCACCGCTTTCCTTGCGCTTCACCTTCAGAAGCAGGGGTATTCCGTCATCACTCAGAAATTTATTCAGACCGGATGCAAGGATGAAAGCATCGATATCCTTCTCCACAGAAAATTGATGAATTCTCCGATGCTGACTGTCGACCGCCTTCATATCACGGCCCCGATTATTCTCTCCTATCCGGCCTCGCCGCATCTCGCCGCGATTCTCGACAAAACAGAAATCGACCTTAACAAAGCGGCTGAAGCCACCGAGATCCTTTCGAAATCATTCGATAAAGTCATAATTGAAGGTGCCGGAGGGCTGATGGTTCCGGTCAGTGAGGATTATCTTACAATCGATTATATCACAGACCAGAACCTTCCGCTCGCGTTCGTCACTCACGGTGGTCTCGGATCGATTTCCGACACGTTGCTCGCATTCGAAGCGATCCGGAATCGCGGAATTGACCTCCAATATGTCATCTACAATCCGTTCTTTGACAAAGACACAATTATAGCCGCTGACGCCAGAGAATACATGAAGCGAAAAACTGCATCAATGTTCCCTGACGCACAATTCTTGATAATGCCGGACGCTCATCTTTCCTAATGGTCAGACCGACCCCAATAGACCTCTCTCATAATTGTCTCTCCGATGAGATTTCATCTCAAATTCGGATACGCAGACAATAAAACTTGCCAAACTCGCAAAAAATTAGTAACTTTGCATTAATAGCGGTTGAAAGCAGTCCAATTTACGTTTATAACCGCCTGACAAACTGAAAAAATAATAACAGGCTCATCGAGCGCTTACATAATACTTCATGGAATCTACCCAAATACCCTCTCTCTCCATCTCAAAGGCGGATCTGGCCAAACTCCCGGTCGCCGATTATTATGGAGATATTCACGTGGTGGATATTCCGGAGGACGTTGAGAGCGCGGTGGCAGCCTTACGCACATCTGACGTTATCGGTTTCGACACGGAAACAAGACCCAGTTTCAAAAAGGGGCAGTCACATCAGGTCGCTCTCCTTCAGCTGTCAACCCGAAAGGAATGTTTTCTGTTCCGTCTCAACAAGATCGGTTTGCCGCAAGCCGTCAAAGAGCTTTTGGAAGATCAATCAAAAATCAAGATCGGCGTCTCGCTACATGACGATTTTCATAATCTTCACCGGATTTACACTCTCAATCCGGCAGGCTTCGTAGACCTGCAGCCTTACGTGAAAAAATTTGGAATTCTCGACAACAGCCTTTCAAGAATTTACGGAATTCTCTTCGGACACAGAATCTCAAAAGGTCAGAGACTTACAAACTGGGAGGCAACTCATCTGACGCCCGGACAACAGGCTTATGCGGCTTTCGACGCATTGAGCTGCATCGAAATTTATGACTATTTGGAATCCGGAAAATTCGATCCATTCTCTTCACCCTATATCCTGCCACCCCCTGAAAATGACACCGAGAATGACGATGAAAATGAAAATTAAAGAAACCCGTTATATATGGCTTCCGGTCCTTCTGTTTATTTACGGAGCCGCAATTGGAATTATTTTCGGTCCGGATTTTGTCAGGAACGGCCGGACCGTTCAACTCATCCTCACTCTCGCGGGGGATCTGTTTGTCTGCGTGATGCTCTTTCTCTCGCTCCGGAAGAAGAAAACGCTTGAGGAAAATCGCCCTTAACCTTTAACTTATGGACTCAAACACAGAACATAACAGCAACGAAGAGATAAAGGATTATGACATAATCCAAAAGGCCATTGAAATGCTCAAGACGGTTTATGACCCCGAGATTCCGGTCAATGTCTATGATCTTGGACTTATTTACAAGATTGACTATACGCCTGAAGATCAAATTCTTCATGTCGACATGACACTGACGGCACCGGGCTGTCCCGCGGCTGACTTCATCATGGAGGATGTCAGACAAAAGCTGCTTTCGGTCGAAGGTCCGAAAGCCGTTGATCTCCGTCTCGTCTTCGAACCGGAATGGAACCAGGACATGATGAGCGAGGAGGCTAAACTCGAACTCGGATTCCTCTAACATTCCATCTAAAGGGGTCTAAGACGTCATACCAGATCGAAGGATCCAAGATCCCGGTCTCCATAAAGAGGTATCTACGACTCCGTTCCGTATTGAGCTATCTAAGACTCCGTTCCATATTGAGGTATCTACGACCCCGTTTCAGAAAATGAAAAAAGCCTATTTCATCAGCGACACTCATCTTGGAGCCGCTTATTTCCCGGATTCAGCCGAGAGGGAACGACGAGTCGTGAAATTTCTCGACTCCATAAAGAACGACGTTTCCGAACTCTATCTTCTCGGAGATATGCTCGATTACTGGTTTGAATATCGGTATGTCGTTCCGCGCGGTTTTGTCAGATTTTTCGGTAAGTTAGCCGAACTCGCTGACGCCGGCGTCAAGATAACGTGGATAAAGGGGAATCATGATATCTGGATTTATGACTATATCCCCGACGAATTGGGGATTGAGGTAGTCGACGGAACATTAGTCAAGGATATTCTCGGAACACGGATGCTCATGGCTCACGGCGACGGAATTTGGGCGGATTCAACAAAATTCAGATTGCTTCGAAAGATTTTTCGGAACCGCATGTGTCAGAAACTCTTCTCCGGCATACACCCCCGTTGGACGGTGGCATTTGCAAACGCCTGGAGCCGTCACAGCCGTCACACATCCGCTGATCCCGCTTGCTCGCCTCGGGCAAAATCAAAACTCGACAAAGCAATTTCACACCTTGAAGATTTCGCGACGGAATATCATAAGACGCATCCCGAATGCAAATATTTCCTGTTCGGACATCTCCATAAGGTCATCGAAAAGCGAATCGGCAACGACGCACAATTCCTGATTCTCGGCGATTGGATTGAAAATTTCTCATACGCCGTGTTTGACGGAAAAGCATTGCGGATGAAACGATTTGCGCCCGAATGAGACGTAAAAGAGACTAAAATCTTATGTTCTGCAACACATTTCGCAATTTTGAATCCTTTATATTTGGAAAATAGGTTTCAAAAGTTGTACCTTTGCATCGAACCTATAACAATCTTTTTTACCTTAAGATTTTTTACCTGTAGAAACTTATCAAAAAGGGTACGACCGCTGAGGTTATTACCCTTTTTATTTTTTATCTCCATATCATAAAAATATTGGTTTATTAAAAAATATTGATTTCGAGATTTTGAAATAAGGTGAAGATTCACTAAATTTGTATCGGATTATATCCATAACTGTAATCTGCGGGCGCTTCAACTCCAATCTGAAGACATGTCCCATAAAAATAATAAAGACACTTATTATAAAACTATATCTATGAATACAATCAAGAAGATTCTCCTTGCTGTGGTCATCGCCCTGACGGCAGTGGGAATATCCGAGGCGAAACCAATTGCATTCGGTGTCAAGGCCGGCCTCAATGTGAATAATCTCAAGTTCAATAAAGACATAGCAAAAAGTGACAATTCATGCGGCTGGACAGCCGGTGTGATGGCTGATTTCACAATTCCGATCATCGGTCTGGGATGTGACGTTTCCCTTATGTATTCAAGGATGAACAATTCATCAAACGTGACTTATGAGCCGGGCTTTGCCGTTCCCAATCCTGATTTAGCCGGATCGACTCAGATCGGTGAACAGAGCATAAATAACAGCTCCCTTTACGGCAAAAACTTCATCGAAATTCCGATCAATCTCAAATATAAGCTGACTCTTCCGGTAATCAGCAACTATCTGAAACCATACGTTTTCACAGGTCCCAACTTCGCGTTCCGCCTTGGGAAAAACCTTGAAGACAACGTCCGCAACATCAAATCCCGCACTTGCCAGATCGCATGGAATGTCGGTCTCGGTGTGGAAGTTTTCAATCATGTTCAGATCGGCGCGAGCTACGCATTCGGAATCAACAATATCGTTGAAAGAATCAATTTAGGCGATTTCCATACATCCGATATCAAGGCAAAGAACAACTATTGGACTGTTTCGGCGGCCTATCTCTTCTAAGACATTTTTATGACCCTATGGCAAATCTACGCTTGCGGGTCTTATCATTATCCGGCAAATGAAAAAATTTGTTCTATTAATTGTCTTGGCCATCTGCTCGCTGACGGCCTCCGCTGAATTCCGCTGGGGTCCGACGGCCGGTTGGAACATATCCAATTATTATTGGAAACAGCCGTTGCTCAAGTCCTCACAAAAAAGCGGTTTCCAAGCCGGCGTTATGGGCGAGCTCATGATTCCCGGAATCGGTTTCGGAATCGACTTGGGTGCAAGATACGGTTATCGCGAAGCGACGGTCAATCTCGGTGAATACCCGGTCTGGAATCTCGACGGATATGGCGACACGACTCTCAAGCTTCACCGTTTGGAGATCCCCGTGAGCCTCCGTTTCAAATGGACACGCATGGACGGATTGGAACATTATATCGCTCCGTTCGCCTTTGTCGGTCCCGTGTTCAATTTCAATCTCGCCCAATGCGATTGCGGCGCGATCGAACACCCGGCCGGAAGTGTGAGTCTTCAGTTCGGACTCGGTGCTGAATTCCTCGAACATATCCAGCTCTCGGCTTCCTATCTGTGGGGAACCTGCTATGACATCCGGACTGTGAAACTCGACAACAACTCTGCCCGAAATTCGGCTTGGGCCATTAATGTCGCTTATCTGTTTTGAGAATGTACGCTGAAGTCATCCTTCCGCTCCCGTTATATTCAACTTATACCTACAGCATCCCCGCCGAAATGAGCGGGGATGTTGGCATAGGGTCACGTGTCCTTGTGCAATTTGGACCACGCAAATTCTATACCGGAATCGTGGCCGCCCTCACTCCGGAACGCAAGATGGACTTCGAAATCAAGCCGGTCAGCGCCCTCCTTGATCCTAACCCCATTGTCAATCGCATACAACTTAAACTGTGGGAATGGATTGCTGAATATTATCTTTGCTCAATAGGGGATGTCTTCAAAGCTGCAGTTCCTACCGGCCTCAAACCTGAATCCACTACTACCGTTTCACTCAATCCGGATGCCGAAATATTAGATTTCGAAGGGAAAATCTCAGAAAAAGAGGCTGTGATAATTCAGTTATTGGAGAGCGAGAAGAAACTCACAATCGCTGATATTCAGAAGGTGACAAAATTCAAAAATGTCACGGCCGTGTTGCGCCCGTTGCTCGAAAACGGCATAGTTGAAATTTCCGAAAAAATAGTCGAAAAATATCGGCCGAAATATGAAAAAATGGTGAGACTTCTCTCACCGGCCGGAGATCACGAAGCGCTCCACCAAATAATGGATTCCCTCTCACGCACCAAAAAGCAGGAGAAAACACTGATAGCTTATCTTGATCTCTCACAATGGATGTCGCCTTCAGGAAAACCGAAAGAGGTGAAACGTCAGGCCCTGCTCGAAAAGGCAGGCATATCGCCGGTGGTGCTTAAGTCTATGGTCGATAAGGGGATATTCGAAATCTACAAGAAATGTATAAATCGCTTTAAGGACTCGGATATAACAACCACCAATCTCTCACCTCTTTCTAAGAAGCAACTTGAAGCTTACCGGGATATAATTGAAGAATTTTCGGATAAAGACACTGTTCTTCTCCACGGAATTACCGGCAGCGGGAAAACTGAAATTTACTCTCATCTTATCCACGACCTTCTCGAAGCCGGCCGATCGGTACTGTTCCTTGTGCCGGAAATCTCTCTTACGACGCAGCTGACAGACCGACTCAGAAAAATATTCGGGGACTATCTTCTTGTCTACCACTCAAAATTTTCCGATAATGAGCGAGTGGAAGTCTGGAATAAAGTCTTAAATTCAAGAACTCCCAAGCTGATCTTAGGTGCCCGGTCGGCTGTATTTCTCCCCTTCAATAATCTTGGACTCATCATCGTGGACGAGGAACACGAAGCCTCATACAAGCAATATGATCCCGCTCCGCGCTATAATGCGCGCGACACGGCCATTATGCTTGCCTCGATGACCGGCGCGAAAGTCCTTTTAGGATCTGCGACTCCGGCAATCGACACTTATTATAAGGCGCTTAACGGAAAATACGGCCTCGTGTCTCTCAATGAGCGATATGAGAATGCCACTCTTCCCGACGTTGAAATCGCGGATATGCGAGATCAGAAAATGAGAAAACTCAACCGCGGAGTCTTCTCTTCCACACTTAAACTTGCCGCCGACAAAGCGCTCTCCGAAGGACGTCAGGCTCTGTTTTTTCAGAATCGCCGCGGATTTGCGCCCTTCGTCGTCTGCCGGAATTGCGGCTGGACACCGAGATGTGTGAATTGTGACGTGTCACTCGTTTATCACAAACATTCTGATCTTCTCCGTTGCCACTATTGCGGTTATTCGATTCCGCGCCCTGCTCTCTGCCCTGCATGTCAGGAGAATTCAGTTGAAGTCTATGGCTATGGCACAGAGCGCATCGCCGAAGAGACCCACGAGGCGTTCCCCGAGGCAAGAGTCGCGAGAATGGACCTCGACACGACCCGCAACAAGGATTCTTATCAGGAAATTATAGAAGATTTTTCTTCTCACTCCACTGATATTCTCGTCGGCACTCAGATGCTCTCTAAAGGACTGGATTTTAAGGATGTGACGGTTGTCGGTGTCCTCAACGCCGATTCACTTCTGAATTTTCCGGATTTCAGGTGTAACGAACGGGCATTCAATATGCTCGAACAGGTGGCGGGACGCGCCGGCCGGCGCGCCGACAAAGGGAAGGTCATCATCCAGACCACGGATCCGGAGAACCGTATTCTCGAGTTCGTCCGGGCTCACGATTACCGCGCCTTCTATGATTCAGAGATAGCATCCCGGGAAAAGCTCTCCTATCCCCCATTCAGCAGAATAATCAATGTCTACATAAAAAACAAGGATGCCAAGGTAGCGGAAGAGGCTGCGTACCTTTATGCTGAGGCTCTCCGACGAATTTTCGGACCGCGTGTGCTCGGTCCTGAAAAACCGTTCGTCAGCCGCGTCTCCGGCTGGTACATACAGTCCATAATGCTGAAAATCGAGGCGACGGCATCGATGAAAAAAGTGAAACACGCTCTTCGGGCATTATTCGAAAGCCTCGCAAGAGACCGACGGATCAAATCATCAATGATTTACTATGACGTTGATCCCTCATAGCCCCCAAAATGATGTCATAGCATCCTTTTCCCTCCCCCTCCCTCCCTTATTCACTATTACTTATCATCTGAAATGACTAATACAGAATTTGACCGCCAGCATATCTGGCATCCATATACATCCACGATCGATCCGCTCCCTTGCTATGAAGTGGAGAGCGCGAAGGGCGCCGTCATCCGCCTGGCCGACGGCCGGGAGCTAATCGACGGCATGTCGTCATGGTGGAGCGTGATTCATGGTTACGGCCACCCGGTTCTGACAGAAGCCGCAAAGCGTCAGATTGACAAAATGTCTCACGTGATGTTCGGCGGCTTCACTCACGAGCCGGCCATCGAACTCG
>CAYQQG010000092.1:0-8707 GCA_964419535.1 uncultured Sangeribacter sp. | reverse complement strand
CTGCGACCACCTGGTCCCAAACCAGGTGCGCTACCGGACTGCGCTACGCCCCGTGCCTCTATCACGATCTCATGATTTTCCGCTCCGCGGGAATCGTGAGGTCTGAATGCGACTGCAAAGTTAGACAGAATTTTTCATATTTTCAAATTTATTTCTCGCTTTTTGAATTATTTATGTTAATTTTGTATTTGATATAACGTCAAAGTGCGATTTCTTACCACCGGTAGAGCTGTAACTTTTTTGCATTAGCAGACGTTATAATTAATGTGTAACTATAAAGGATTTTCTCAAGATGAAAAATAATTGGATCAAAATTGCTTTGGCTGCGGTCGCCGTCTTCCTCGCCTTCAATATTTCCGAAGCCAAGAAGAACAAAGCCGCTGAAGGCAGAATTGAGTTTGCTGAAAAAGTTTATGATTTCGGCAAAATTAAGGAGAAAGGAGGTCTCGCGACTCACGAATTTACATTTTCAAACTCCGGCACAGCCAACGTGGCCATCATCAATGCGTCTGCTGAATGCGGTTGTACACGGCCAAGCTATTCGGACGCTCCGGTCGCACCCGGCAAATCCGGCAAAGTGAAGGTTTCCTACAATCCTCTCGGACGTCCCGGACCATTTGAAAAGGTTGTTACAATCACAACAACCGGCAACCCCCGAAAAATCCGTATCAAAATCCGTGGAACTGTAGTTGAAAATTAAAAAATGAGAAAGTTCATTTTCGCCACCTTGGCAATTTGCACCTTGTTATTGGGAGCCACATGGCTGCATGCTGAAGTGAAACTAATCGACCCTGAATATGACTTCGGGCTTGTGCGAGAACTCAGCGGCAAGCAGAAGGGGAGTGCTCACTTAGTGAATTACGGCCCGGACACGGTGGTCATTTCGGATGTGCGTCCGAGTTGCGGATGCACGACAGCCGATTATACGGAAGGCCCCATACTTCCGGGCGACACGGCGGTTGTCAACTTCGCATACGATCCCTATATGCGTCCAGGGGAAATCTCAAAGAATGTCAAGGTTTATATCCAGCCCTCCGGAGAGCGTTTTGTCATCAAACTCTTCGGCCGGGTCCTCGGCACCCCCGAGACACTGTCGCGCAATTATCCGGAAGAGTGCGGACCCATGCGTCTTTCGAACAATCTTGTTGAGCTTAAAGATGTGAAACCGGAGACGGGCAGACATGCGTTCGTGAGGATTGTCAATCAGTCAATGGACACGATAACGCCCCAATGGCTTATTGAGGATCCGGCACTGAGCATCAACGTGGCGCCCCCACGTCTTTCACCCGGAGAAATAGGTTCGATAGGGATTTTCCTCAATTCGAAATTTATTGATAAGGCCGGAGACATCGAATATATCATACCGTTCACAACTGCTGAAGATTCGACTCAGTTCAACCTCACTCTCCGTGCAAACATTCTTCCATCCGATACTGTAAAAAACTCTTCAAAAAATGGAACATCCCGAAAACGATAAAGAATATAAAGGACTTCAGGTCAACAGCGGAGTTGTCATGCCTCCCTCCGTCAATCCTTACCGTCAGGCCCGCAAGCGCCGCCAGCTGAGCGTCAACGATTATGTGGAGGGCATTCTCAAAGGAGACGTCAGCGTTCTGGGCCGCGCCGTGACCTTGGTTGAGAGTCTTGCCGAGTCTCATCAGGCGATTGCTCAGGAGGTTATTGAGAAGTGTCTTCCGTATTCCGGCAATTCGAGACGCATCGGAATCACCGGTGTGCCCGGAGCAGGCAAGTCGACGTCAATCGACGTTTTCGGTCTTCACGTCATCCGTCAGGGACATAAACTTGCCGTCCTTGCGATCGATCCCTCGTCAGAGCGCACGCACGGTTCGATTCTCGGCGACAAGACCCGAATGGAAAAACTCTCACTTGAAAAGGACGCGTTCATACGTCCTTCTCCATCGGCCGGATCGCTTGGCGGCGTGGCACGCAAGACGAGGGAGACGATTGTGCTTTGCGAAGCCGCCGGATATGACAGAATTTTCGTTGAAACGGTAGGCGTCGGACAAAGCGAGACGGCGGTCCATTCGATGGTTGACTTCTTTCTTTTGATCCAGCTTGCCGGGACGGGCGATGAACTTCAGGGAATCAAGCGCGGAATCATGGAAATGGCGGACGGAATCGCAATAAACAAGTGCGACGGAGACAACGTTGAGCGCGCCAAGCTCGCCGCCGCCCAATTCCGCAACGCACTCATGCTCTTCCCGCCGACACCCTCTAAATGGCGTCCGGAAGTTGTCACTTACAGTGGATATTTTGAATATGACATTGATAAAGTCTGGGATATGATTGACCGCTATTTTGACTATGCCGATGCCAATGGATACTTTATCCGTAAACGCCAGGAGCAAGAAAAATACTGGATGATAGAGACTATAGACGAGACTCTTCGTTCCCGCTTCTACAATAATCCGGAAGTGGCCGCACTCCTTGAACAGAAGGAAATCCGAGTGCTTAACAGCGAGCAGTCTTCTTTCATGGCCGCGCGCGACGTGCTTGATTTCTATTTCTCCCGACTTAAAAATTAAGTATCCGATTTGTCGGTTACTTCCAAATTACTATGAATAAACTTCTTTCAAAATTAGATGAGCAAGCCGGCCGGAAACCCGACCATGAGGCCTATCGCTTTTGCTGGCGAAAGGATGGCGAGTGGATTTCAACCTCACGCGAGGAATTCGTCACCCAGACCCATATCGCCGCCAGAGCGCTTTTCCGCCTTGGTCTTCTCGAAAAAGACACTATCGCAATCTGCTCACCGAACACACCCCAGATTCTCATAACCGAATTCGGAGCCTTCAGAAACCGTCTGGCCGTCATTCCGCTGTATAGCTCGAGTTCGCAGCGCCAGTTTGACTATATCGTCAGCAATGGCGAAGCCGCAGTTGTGTTTGTCGGCGACAAACATCAATATCCGCTTGCATATAATTATTGGAAGAAGAACCCTGATAAAATCCGCCACATAATCATCTTCAAGAACGACGGCATCCGTCTCCATGAGGATGACACAATATCGATGACATGGGATGATTTCATCCGGCTCGGAATGGAAGCATCCGGCTATGATCAACGTCAGGTCGAAGAACGGACTGAGAGAGGTCTGGCCGAGGATATGGCCACACTGATTTATACTTCCGGAACGACCGGTGACCCGAAAGGTGTCTGCATCACCCATGCCAACTATGACGCGGCCATGGAAATGCACACGCGTCTCCTGTCGATGATCAATGACGACGACCTCAGCATGGCCTTTCTTCCGATGAGCCACATTCTCGAAAAGGCATGGTGTTTCTTTTGCCTTTATCGCGGAATCCCGATCGCCGTCAATTATGACCCGCGCGTAATTCAGGATACAATCAAGGAAGTGGAGCCGAACCTTATGTGTTGTGTTCCCAGATTTTGGGAAAAGGTATATGCCGGTGTCAAAGAAAAAATCGCCGGCATGAACGCCATGCAGAGGATGATGGTCAGACGGGCACTCAAAACCGGCCGGCGCCGAAACCTCGATTACAGACGGCTCGGCGCTACGCCTCCGCGACTTCTGGAAGCTGAATATCGCTTCTGGGACAAAAGAATATTTTCGAAGCTGAAGAAAGCGATCGGAATTCCGAACCCGAACTTCTTCCCGACGGCCGGCGCCCCGCTGTCCAACCGGATATGCGAATTCATGAGAAGTGTCGGAATTGATGTTATCATCGGTTACGGACTCTCGGAGACTACGGCCACCGTGAGTTGTTTCAGGCCTACAGGATACGAAATCGGAACGGTCGGCCTCCCATTGCCCGGCGTTGAGGTCAGAATCTCAGATGAAGGTGAAATACTTGTCAAAGGCCCGACCGTGACTCCAGGATATTTCAAAAATCCCGAAGCGAATGCCGAAGCTTTCACCGATGACGGCTTCTTCCGGACCGGAGACGCCGGTCATCTCACTCTCGACGGTGCGATCGTGCTGACAGAGCGTGTCAAAGACCTTTTCAAAACTTCAAACGGGAAGTATATCGCTCCGCAAATGTTGGAGAGCCGGCTGGCAGAAAACAAATTCATTGATGAGGCCGCCGTCATCGGCGATCAACGGAAATATGTCACCGCGCTCATCGTCCCCAATCTGTCTCAACTCCGTGCCTGGGCCGATGAACGCCACATTCCGACGGAAGACACAGAAACCTTATTGAGGGATCCGAAGGTCTATGCCCATATCATGAAACAGATCGACAGCGTCCAATCCGATCTTGCCGATTTTGAGAAAATCAAAAAAATCTATCTTTTGTCCCACCATTTCTCGATAATGCACGGTGAAGTCACCAACACTATGAAAGTCCGGCGTCCCGTCGTCGCGAACAGATATGCAAAAGAGATTGAATCCATGTATCAGGAATAACCCATCCGACCACTCCCTCGTGAAAAAACATCTAATCTCCGAAACCGCAACCTTGCGCGACGCTTTCGCCGCTCTCAATGAACTCTCCGGAGCAAACATGACCCTCTTTGTTATTGACGAAGAAAGTCAGCTTGTCGGCTCTCTGACAGACGGAGACTTGCGGCGGGCAGTGATCAACGGCCGCGCCCTCACGGACCCGGTGGTTCTCGCGACCAACAAAGCGTGCATGAAAATGTCCGAAGGGCATGACCGTTATGAGGCCGTCGCGGAAGCGCGGCGCCGTCATATAACTTTGCTGCCGATCATCAATGCTGAAAACAGAATAAAATCATTGCTGGACCTGAGGACAATAAAGGCTCATCTCCCTATTGACGCCGTTCTCATGGCCGGAGGACGAGGCGAGCGTCTTCGCCCTCTTACGCTCGATTGTCCCAAACCGCTTCTTCCTGTCGGCGATCGGCCGATAATCGATTATAATATCGACGAACTCAGAGCAAACGGAGTCGACAATATATTCGTAACGGTCAATTATCTAAAAGACCTGATAATTGCGCATTTCAACGACGCGCGCTTTGAAGGTAAGATCAGATGTGTCGAAGAGCCACGGCGTCTCGGAACAATGGGAAGCCTCTCGCTCATTCCCTCGGAAGAGTTGCGCCATGACAATATCCTTGTCATGAATTCCGACCTTCTGACGACGCTCAGCTATGAAGAGCTCTACCTTCACCATATACGGAGCGGGGCGGCCCTCACAATAGCCGCCATCCCTTATTCCGTCAGCGTCCCATACGCCATTCTCCGATGCGAAGGATCCCGCGTCAAAGGTTTGACCGAGAAACCGACTTTCAACCATTTTGCCAATGCCGGCGTTTATATAATGCGGCGCGAGATCATACGCGAATTCATCCCCCATGGGGAATATCTCGATGCTCCGGACCTGATCGAGAGTCTGATCCGTTCAGGGCGGCAAGTCGAATTCCACCCCATTGACGGCACATGGATAGACATCGGAAATCCGGACGATTACCGGTACGCAAATGAACTCATGCGGGCTTCGTCCCCACGCTGACGTCGCCCCGTTTATACCCTCATGACTTCTGTGGGCAAACTCAAAAAACTAAGAAACAATGGCAGATTCAAACTTCATAGATTACGTCAAGATCCTTTGCCGGTCAGGCAAAGGCGGAGCCGGAAGCCGTCACTTCCACCGCGCAAAATACATTCCAAAAGGCGGCCCGGACGGTGGCGACGGCGGACGCGGCGGCCACATCATCCTTAAAGGGAACCGCAATATGTGGACACTCCTGCCGCTTCGCTATCAGCGTCATATTTTTGCCACAGACGGCCAGTCCGGAGGTGCCGGACGTTCTTTCGGCAAGGATGGAGACGACAGAATCATCGAGGTTCCGATCGGCACTACGGTCTTCGATGCTGAAACCGGAGAATTCCTCTGTGAAGTCACCCGTGACGGCGAAGAGATCAAACTTCTCCGCGGTGGTAAAGGCGGCCGTGGAAACTGTCATTTCGCGACTTCAACCAACCGTGCGCCACGTTATGCACAGCCCGGTCAGCCCGCAATTGAGAAAGCCGTTGTCCTTGAACTTAAGCTCCTTGGCGACGTCGGCCTCGTCGGGTTTCCCAATGCCGGGAAATCAACCCTTCTTTCAGCTGTCTCGGCCGCGAAGCCAAAGATTGCAGACTATCCTTTCACGACAATGGAACCGCAGCTCGGAATCGTAAGCTATCGCGACGGGAAATCATTCGTAATGGCCGACATTCCGGGAATCATCGAAGGTGCTTCGGAAGGCAAAGGCCTCGGCCTGAGATTCCTCCGCCATATTGAGCGTAACGCCGTCCTCCTGTTCATGGTTCCCGCCGACAGTGACGATATTCGCCGCGACTATGAAGTTCTGCTCAAAGAAGTTCGGCAATTCAACCCCGAACTCGCTGATAAAAGCCAGGTTCTGGCCATTTCCAAATCCGACATGCTTGATGACGAACTCCGTGAAGCCATTGCCGCCGAATTGCCCGATGACCTTCCGACACTTTTCATATCAGCAGTCACCGGTCAGGGTCTGACCGAACTCAAAGACTTGCTTTGGCGTGAGATCAATTCCGAAGACAATCTTGTCAAGACAACGATAACCCATCGACCCCTTGACCCGCGCCACCGTGTCGAAGAAGAGGATACCTTCATCTTCGCTCAAGACGATGACGATGAAGAGGAATGGCTCCCGTCGACCGACGAAGAGTGGACCTCTGAATTCTGGGATGAAGAAGACTCCGTAAATGGTTAATCTCTTATAATCTCTACCTTTTCAAGCAACAGGTTTTTAGGGTCTATTGCTTGAAACGGACACTTCGAAGCGCCAAAAAATGAATATCAATCTGACCGAAATAATACGCAATCGGCTCGGGCGAAAAAGCCGTTTCATACCCGGACCTCTTCTCCGTGTCCTTGAACGTATTATTTGTCAGGACGAACTCAACGCAATGCTTGAGTATGCACACCCGGCGCGCGGCTCTGAATTTTCAAAAAAAATCCTCGAGCATTTAAATATACGGCTCCAAATAGAGGGTCTTCAGCATCTTCCGGAAAACGAACCTCTGGTCTTTGCTTCCAATCACCCGCTTGGAGGTCTTGACGGCATAGCGCTGGTCGCAGTGTTGGGAGACAGATATGGCGACGACCGAATTCGAGTCCTTGTAAACGATCTGTTACTCAACGTTGAACCTCTGCGCCACGTCTTCCTGCCTGTCAATAAATTCGGAGCACAAGGACGAAAGGCGGCTCTTGCTCTGAACGATGCCCTCACTTCGGGACTTCATGTCCTCATGTTCCCCGCCGGTCTCGTTTCCAGACTTCAAAAAAACGCAGGTTCGAAAGATTCTAAAAGCACGATACGCGATCTTCAATGGCAAAAAACTTTTGTGTCAAAAGCGATTGAAAATCATCGCCGGATCATTCCAATCCGTTTCGAGGCACAAAACTCAATGCGATTCTACAAACTCGCGCGTCTTCGCAAACGCCTGAAAATCAAATTTAATATTGAGCAAGTCCTCCTTCCCTCCGAAGTGACTAAATCCCATAATAAGACCTTCACAATCACCTTCTTGCCGCCCGTTGATCCCGCTACGCTCATATCCGAAGGCCTCACGCCAACCCAAATTGCCTCCAAACTACGCGACCTGATATATAAACATTGATTTTTTGTGGAATTAGCATTTAGTTGGCCATTTCAACCTTCCATATATTCATTACAGGACACTCCGTTTTTGCTGACTCGCGAAATTTTATTAATTTTGCAGTGCCGTTCACAAAGAGCGGTGAGTAAATGACACCAGAAGTTAGAGCGATAAACAAAGCAATTGCGTACGTACAGAACTACGCTTTCAAGGAAAACTGGAAAAGTACGGCAGACTGTTACCGCACACATAGCCTGAATTAATTTAAAGATCTGAATTGATTTAAGGACAGTTGCATACCGTCGTGAGATTGACGGACAGCAACCTCAGATTCATTATTCACATATTATCCCCGATTTTTATGAACAATCATCGATTGCTCACAGGGTTGCTCAGTGCAGTTCTGTTGGGCTCAGGGGCGTGTGCATTCGGTAAAAGCTCATCAGTAATAACCCTTGAACAGTTATTTGAGTGTGCTGAAAGAAACAGTGTGCAGTTACGCCCCTCATTTACAGCAGAGGAGGAAGCCGGTCAAGAGATAAGAGTCGCCAGAGCCGGTCGGTTGCCCGACATCAATGCCTCACTTTCATTCAGCTATATAGGCGGCGGCTTCACAACGAAAAGAAATTTCTCGGACTGTCAGAAAGCCCCGATTCCACATTATGGCAATGCCTTGTCGATTAATGTTAATCAACCGGTATATACCGGCGGAGCTATAACTTCAGGCATTAAACTTGCCGAGCTCAGACTGACGGCCTCCGGATATGCCACAGAACTGCAGCGCGACAATATCCGTTTTCAACTTACCGGTTTTTACCTTGATATTTACAAGTACACAAATCTGCGTGGTGTCGTGGAAAATAATATCGCGCAGGCCAAGAAGGTACTTGAAGATATGAGAACCCGCTTTGAACAAGGCGTCGCCTTGCAGAACGACATAACACGCTATGAACTGCTCGTGTCTAACCTCGAGCTGCAACTGATAAAAATCAATAATACAATCGACATTCTCAACACCAACCTTGTGACTGTCGCAGGATTGCCGCAAGGAACTGTCATTGCGCCCGATTCTACAATTCTTGATAAGTCGCTTCCGTCACAAAGCGAGTCGTCATGGCAGACTGAGGC
>CAYQQG010000091.1:0-8742 GCA_964419535.1 uncultured Sangeribacter sp. | reverse complement strand
CAACCTCCTCGTTTTTAGTGGATACGCTGAAATAAAACTGCGTCAAAACTCCAAGCGAACTGAGGGTATTTTTGCACGCTGAACTTTTAGCGCTAAACGGGCAGAACAGCGCAGAATTTTTTGAGTAAATGTATTTATTCATACCATCGACCTTAGACCTCAAAAGTAATTTAAAATCCGTTCACTGCTAATCCTACTACAACAAAATGAATATCAAGAATTAAAAGATTTTTTATGTTTTTTTAGTGGACGCTAATGAAACTTGATATTATAAAATAGTTATTTCGGCATATACATCGTGATAAATCTTTTTTTGACAGTGGATTTAAGGGTTAGACCCAAGACACTGCCCCTGACAAACAGGAATCCCAGGAAGGCGGTCCAGAGGCCACCGGCACCTGCGAAAATTGGTGATGACGCGCCGAAGCCAGCAAACAGATAATGCAAAGCGAAGAACAGGGCCGCGCCACAGACGGTCGCAATCATCATCCGTGCCGTGTCTGTCAATCCGATATATATGCCGTCGAACATGAATGCGGCCACGGAGACAGCCGGAAGTATACAGGCAACCCACCGCAAAGATGTGATTCCGGCCACGACGGTTCCGACATTCGTCAGCAATCCGGCAATGGCAGGCGTGAAAAGGGAATAAACCAAAGTGAAAGAGACGGTCACGATCCCCGACCATATAAGAAGAGCCTTTACGGCCAATCGGAAGCCGTCTATGTTTCCTTCTCCCATAAAACGTCCGCACAACGCCTCTCCGGCAAAAGCGAATCCATCCATAAAATAGCTGAAAAACATAAAGAATTGCATCAGAACCGCATTGACCGCCAAAACATTGTCCCCCATTCTGCCGGCGAAACCGGTGAGCGCGAATGAAACCGACATCAGACATGCCGAGCGAACAAACAGATTGCCGTTGACGCTGAAAAATCTTCTGAGACCGATATTTTTCATCAACCTTTTCTCCAATATTAGCAATTTGCCGCCTTCGACCAATCGTTTTGCGAGAATAAAGGATATCAACAGCCCTATCCAATTGGCGCACAAGGTTCCGTATGCAACCCCTTTGAATCCGAGATCAAAGCCGAATACAAGGATCATACTCAACGCGATGTTTATGACATTTACACTGATCGCGGTCACCATTGGAAAGACAGTGTTCTGACTTCCGACCATCCACCCCGAAACGGCCATTGTCGAGAGGATTGCGGGAGCGGCCCAAACACTGATGATGAAATATTCTCCGGCAAGCTCAGCGGTCGCCGGCGGCGGATCTATTAAGCTCAGCATCAGGTGTTCAAGCAAAGGTGAGAGTATTATCATCAAGAGACCGATTGCAACAGCCAAAAGGAGCGATACGGTCAATATTCTTTTCCTGCGGTCCGCATCCGAAGCACCGAAAGCCTCTGCAGTCAGACCGGTTGTGCCCATTCTCAGAAACCCGCACAGCCAATATATCGCATTCACCATCATCGTGCCGACGGCGATTGCGGCAATGAAACGCTCCGCGCCGAGATGACCGGTTATAAAAGTGTCGCTGAGACCGAGCAGAGGAACAGTCACATTGCTCAAAATTGCCGGACCCGCGAGCCGCCCGGCCATTGCGGACATCTCCTTCAACGAATAATTTTTATTTTGCGTCATCATTTTTGCCAACTCGCAAAGATTTGTTATCTTTGCAAAGATAAGCATTTTTTTCAAAATTTCTTTCTTATGCCGGACAATAACTTCCAGACCGTCCTCACACCCGCCAATTTCGCCGACACGGGCCAATGGCGGCTGATCGTATATATCAGCCGGCTTGGAATGCGCGCATTTCTGAAGCATATTTCCGATAAAAGCCGTCCTATGGCGGAAATGCTTGCAGTCAATTGGCAAAATGATGATCCCTCATCGCTGCTAAGCCAGATCGAGAATGCTGTCTATGATCATCCCGGATTGCTCGATGACTATGCGACTGAAATCATCCTGGAATCGCAGAAGGTTTGCTTCGCGCCGAACGAAATTCTTGACAACGGATCCCTTGACTCCGAAGAAGATGCTGAAAACAATATCTTTACCACCGTTTTCCCCGGCGATGACCAAGAGGTGCTCACCGACAGATTGCCGGACTGCACCGCTCTGTTCACACTCGCCCGCGGTCTTGACGGCTTTTTCTCAAGAACTATTCCCGGCGCCCGCATCCGTTCCCACCTCGCCGTGATCGCGGAAAGATTCAGACGCCGTAAAGCCGAAGGGACAAGAATATATGTGGACATCCGTGAGAAAAATCTCGACTTGCTCGCTTTCAACAATGAGCGGATGCTTTCTGCGAGCGTCCAGCAATGGCGCACAAAAGAGGATATACTTTACAGGATTTTCAATATGATGAATGCATACGGCCTTACGCCGGACAACGTTCATGTCTATCTTTCCGGCAGCCACCGGATAAAACCGGAAATGCTTGATTTGCTGAGAAAGTATTGCCATGACGTCGAACTGACATCTCTTCCGGCAGAGGTCAATGCTGAGAATCCACTTCCCCTTGCCGTGCTCCTTCAGGCATATAGAGATTAATTATCCATACAGAGATATTTATCTGAGTAAGGCTCCAACGTTTCGATACGCAAGAAATGAGAATAATTAGAGGAAAATATGGTCGGCGCCGTTTCGATCCGCCGAAGAATATAACCGCACGACCGACAACCGATTTCGCTCGTGAAAATATATTCAATGTAATCGAAAACATCGAAGACATCGAAGATAAAGAGGTCTGTGACCTTTTCGCCGGGACAGGAGCAATATCGTTCGAGTTCCTGTCTCGCGGAGCCGGTCAGGTCACGGCCGTCGAAATGAACCGCATTCAGACCGGGTTCATATCTCAAGTGAAAGAGAAACTTGGAGATGAGCATCTCCGGATTGTCAAAGGCGATGTTTTCAAATTCATCACGGGGACAAGAAAAAGCTATGACATAATTTTCGCTGATCCACCATACGATCATCCGCGTTTTGAAGACGTTCCGCGCCTGGTGATGTCCTCAGCTCTCGTCAAACCCGGAACACTCTTCATTCTCGAACATTCCGGAACAAGGGATTTCTCGTCATTGCCCGGTTTTTTCGAACGCCGTGAATATGGAAGTGTCAACTTCTCTCTGTTCAGGATTCCCGGCGAAACCGAATGAGGGTAGTCCTAAACCGGTAAGACCGGTTTAGACCCCTTTCCACAAAAAATGTAAATGCCGGGGTCACAGGTGGGCCACGGATTTAGAAAACTTATCACAAATAAAACCACAAAAAAATTATCAATATCCAACATATCTTTATGGAATCAAAAATCAATGATATAAAGCTCGATACCGTTGAAGAGGCTCTTGAAGATTTCCGCAACGGCAAGTTCATTGTTGTCGTAGATGACGAGGACCGCGAAAATGAGGGTGATCTTATCATCGCCGCCGAAAAAATCACACCGGAAGATGTTAATTTCATGCTCAAGAACGCCCGTGGCGTTCTGTGCGTGCCTATAACCAACGCCGCTTGCGAGCGTCTTCAGCTCCCTCATCAGGTCGGAGACAACACATCCGTTCTCGGAACTCCCTTCACGGTTACAGTTGATAAACTTGAAGGTTGTTCAACCGGCGTGAGCATCGACGACAGGGCCGCGACGATCCGTCATCTTGCGGATCCGGAAGCGAAACCTGAAGATTTCGGTCGTCCGGGACATATCAATCCGCTTTATGCCCAGGACCTCGGTGTCCTTCAGAGAGCCGGACACACTGAGGCGGCAGTCGACCTGGCCCGTCTCGCCGGACTTCAGCCTTGCGCGGCCCTTATGGAAATAATGAGTGATGACGGATCCATGGCCCGTCTTCCGGAGCTTCGGAAACGTGCCGACGAATGGGGCCTTAAACTCATATCGATCAAGGATCTGATCTCATATCGTCTGCAGCATGACAACCTTCTGGAAAGAGGGGAAGAAGTGGATATGCCGACGGCTTACGGCCATTTCCACCTCATACCTTTCCGCCAGAAAGATAACGGCCTTGAACACATTGCTCTCGTAAAGGGAGATCCGACATCTCCCGAGCCGATGCTTGTTCGCGTTCATTCCTCCTGCATGACCGGCGACATATTCGGATCTCAACGATGCGAATGCGGCGAACAGCTTCATCTCGCCATGCAGATGATTGAAAAAGAAGGACGTGGAGCCATTATCTATCTGAATCAGGAAGGACGTGGAATCGGACTCATGGACAAAATAAAGGCCTATAAACTTCAGGAAGGTGGTCTGGACACTGTCGACGCGAACCTTCATCTTGGCCATAAGGCCGATGAACGGGACTATGGAGTTGGCGCCGGGATTCTGAACTCTCTCGGAATCACCAAGATGAGACTGATGACAAACAATCCCATGAAACGAATTGGATTGGAAGGTTACGGTTTGGAAATCGTTGAAAATGTCCCGCTGGAGGTCACTCCGAACGCTTACAACCGGAACTATATGCACACGAAGAAAACCCGAATGGGTCATAACCTGCATAAAGTAGACTGATGAAAAAATATATTTTAGCCCTTGGATCCGCACTCTTTCTATACGGTGCGATCACTTCCAATATCAACGCGAAGCGCCCTCTGAACCATGATGATTTTGATTCATGGGAATCTGTTAAAGCGGAGGCTATCTCGCGCAATGGCAATTGGAGCGCATATCGCGTCATTCAACAGGAGGGTGACGGAACTCTTTCTTTTCGCAACAACAGAAACCGCAAAGTCATCTCGGTTGACCGCGGCTATGAACCGGCATTCACAGCCGACGGGAAATGGGCTGTCGCGTTGATCAAGCCTTTCTATGCGGACACCCGAAAGGCCAAAATAGATAAGAAAAAGGATTTTGATCTTCCTCAGGATTCTTTGGCCATAATCGATCTGTCAACCGGAAGAATAGAGAGAATTCCGAATGTCTTAAATTATAAGATCGGTGAAAAAGGGGGTCAGTTTCTCGCATATCAGAGTTGCGATTCCCTTCACATAAAGCCCGCTGACCTTAAAAAGAAAGATGCGGGCAAACCGCTGATCATCCGTTCATTGACATCGCCGACGATGAAAAGTATCAAGTGGGTCAGTGAATATGGATTCTCAAAAGACGGAAGCCGCCTCGCCGTTCTTATCACACCTCCTGAAAAAGACACGCTTTCAACCGCCGGCGTCGCACTTGTCAATCTTCCCGACACCTCCCTGACACTGATTGACCGTGAAAAGAAATTCTATACGCTCCCTCAATTCAACGAGGACGCCTCCATGCTCGCGTATACGGCCTCTAACGATTCCATAGAGTCCGGGACCCGGCATGCCAAACTCTATCTGGCAGAGCTGTCCAAAACGCCGATGATGACTCCAAATCCTCGCGAGTTTGATCTTGTCTTCACAACCGGAAGCCCTGTCAATCTCCAGCCCCCTCATTCCGATGATCCGGAAGTTCAAGCCCGGTTGGAACGCGAGCGGAGCGAAGAAATCAGAAAAACCGCGGGCGACACATTGCGTCTCAATCAGTATTCTCTCCCCCAATTTTCAAAATCGGGACGTTATCTATATGTTGATATTGCGCCGGTCATTGCCCCGGACGATACAACAATTGTCTCATTTGAACAACCCGCTCTCGACATATGGCGATATGACGCGCCTTTCACGCCCCCCCAGGAGAAAGCGAACTTAAGTAAGCTTAAAAAGAAAGGACTCCCCGTTGTCCTTGATCTCGATAACGGCTGTTCATATCAGCTTCTGACAAGAAACATGCTTTGTGATGTCGAAAAGCCATTTAATCTCGACTCGGAATGGGCACTTATTCTCGATCCTTCGAAATATAAAATCTCACAGCAATGGGATTATTTCGCGCCGGTCGATGCCACGGTGATCAACGTTTCTACAGGAAAATCAAAACCGATAGGACCTGTCAGCAACGAATATCTTCTTTCACCCGACGGCCGTTTCACAATCTGGTTTAAGGACCGGAATTACTATGCCTTTGACGTCAATAACAACAAGACGGTCTGCATCTCAGAAGATGTTGAGATCCCGCTTTGGGATGTTGATGATGATCATCCTGCGCCTTCAGAAGCATACGGGGTTGCATGTTGGGGTGATTCGGACAATCGCGTGCTCGTCTATGACCGAAACGACATCTGGAGCCTTGACCTGACCGGAAATGGGAAACCGATCTGCCTGACATCCGGCGAGGGTCGGAAAAACAACCTTCAATTCCGCTATCACAACCTTGACAAAGAGAAGAGAACAGTCAAGAAAGGTGATAATATGGTGTTGGATGTCTTCGATTATGGCACCAAGAAACGTGGTCTTGCCACGATGACATACTCCGGGTACGCTGTCAAACCTCAGATCAAGACACTCGACGAATATCGCATCTCCCAATTGACCAAAGCGAAGGACGCCGACGTCTATATGTGGCAAAAAGCAAACTTCTCGACAATGCCCGACCTATATACGTCCAACTCGACAGACTTCGGAAAGGGTGTGAAGATCACATCGACAAATCCTCAGCTGAAAGATATTTCATGGGGAACGGCCCAGCTCGTCAAATGGTATGCATACGACGGCAAAGAGGCTGAAGGCGTGCTCTATCTTCCGGAAGACTTCGATCCTGAGGGCAGCTATCCAATGCTGAGCGTATTCTACGAAACAGGCTCAGATGAACTCTTCACGCATTATACAATGGAACCCTCATGGAGTTGGGTGAACTATCCTTTCTATGTCAGCCGCGGTTATGTTGTCTTCGTTCCGGATATACATTACACTGCGGGCGTTCCCGGCGAAAGTTGCTATAATTATGTTTGTTCCGGCGTTGAAGAGATGTGCCGCCGATATCCGGCGATTGACAAGAACCGACTTGGGATCGACGGTCAGTCATGGGGTGGTTATCAGACAGCTTATCTCGTGACACGTACAAATATGTTTGCATGCGCCGGCAGCGGTGCGCCGGTTGCCAATATGACCTCTGCATTCGGCGGGATCCGCTGGGGCTCGGGCGATTCGCGCCAGGCTCAGTATGAAATGGGTCAGAGCCGAATTGGACGGAACCTTTGGGAAGCGCCCGAACTATACATGGCCAATTCCCCGATTTTCCATGCTGATCGTGTCGAAACGCCCTTATTGATAATGCATAATGACAATGACGGTGCAGTTCCATGGTACCAGGGTATAGAATTTTTCATGGCTCTGCGTCGACTCGGCAAACCGGTCTGGATGCTCCAATATAACGGTGAACTCCACAACATCAAGGCCCGCAAGAACCGCAAGGACATCACCAAACGTCTTCAGCAATTCTTTGATCATTATCTCAAAGGCGACCCAATGCCGCGCTGGATGCGCGAAGGCATCTCCCCGCTCCGCAAAGGCCAGGACCTCGGCTACTAATAATATATTTCCATGATTTCCACTTTCCGTGGGAATCATGGAAATCCAGTGAAAAAAATGGGTCGGCATCACTGTCGGCCCATTCGTTCTACCATATTTAACTTAATTACCTAACGAGTTTCTTTATGTAAAGTTATTCGTGAGTTTGTATCGTGATTATCGGAAAATAGTCATTATACGTGAGTCTGGTATGGTGATTATCGGGAAATTGTCATTAATCGTGAGTCTGTTCCATTGTCATCTCGCCACAGATTGAGCGATTCATCTCTCGGCGAACTTCGGTGTTTGAGAGCCCGCTTCCAAAAAGATGCATAAGCTTGGTTATGGCCGCCTCCGAAGTCATGTCGCGTCCGCTGACAACGCCTGTCTTAGAGATTCCCAATCCGGCGGAATAAAGTTCGGGCATGACCGACCCATTTGAACATTGCGAAATGTTGACAACCACAATTCCACGGTCGACAGCGTCACGCAAAGTGTTGATGAACCAAGGATCATTCGGACCGTTACCCGCACCGAACGTTTTCATCACAATCCCTTTGATTCCGGGGGTATTGAAAAGATGTTCGACAACACGCTGCTGAATTCCCGGGAAAAGGTCGATGTACATCACGTTCGTGTCCATTCCGTAGTTTACTTTGAACTCACCTTCAGGCTCGGAAACACGAAGGTGGTCATTGTTGAAATGAATTCCCAATCCGATCTCCGCCAGAGGAGGATAGTTATTGGATGAGAAAGCCGCGAAGTTGTCTGAGGAATGTTTTGTGCTGCGGTTTCCGCGCAACAGGAAATCTTCAAAAAGAATGGCCACTTCCCTGACCTTTGCCTTCCCTTTGCATCCGACCGAACCGGCAACTTGCAACGCCGTGATGAGGTTCTCCTCGCCGTCCGTACGGACATCTCCAATCGGAAGCTGGGACCCGGTGATGATCACCGGCTTGTCGAGGTTCTCGAACATGAAGCTCAATGCCGACGCCGTATATGCCATTGTGTCGGTGCCGTGAAGGACCACGAAACCGTCATATTTGTCATAATTCTGCTCAATGACGCGTGCAATCTCCTGCCAATGTTCAGGATTCATTGAGGATGAATCAATCGGGTTCTCAAACTCAACGCTCTCAATGTCCAGATCAAGAAGACGCAGCTTAGGCACATTCTCCAGCAGATGTTCAAAATTGAATGGCTCGAGCGCACCGGTATCCGGATTTTCAATCATGCCGATCGTGCCGCCGGTATAAATAATGAGAACTTTCTCGCGCTTGTCGCTATTACGGCAACGGCAGCGGGGGACGCTATTTTTAATGGCTTTGCCGGATGGATTAGTCATTCGGTTAG
>CAYQQG010000090.1:0-8851 GCA_964419535.1 uncultured Sangeribacter sp. | reverse complement strand
TCAAAATCAGGCAGCCAACTGTTCTCTTCTTTCAAGTCATATTTGAAAATTTCCGCGCCCACGATCTTTGACATCGAGGTATAGGTCGGATAGCCGGGATCAGGGACTAAGACGCCGTCGCCGGGGTTCAGGAATGCGAGTGAGATGTGAGTGATTCCCTCTTTAGAACCGATCAGCGGCAGAATCTCAGTTTTGGGATCGAGCGAGACACCATAAAAACGTTTATAGAAATCGGCGTATGCCTCACGAAGTTCCGGAAGACCTTTTGTCAATTGATAGCCGTGCGTGTCCGGTTTGCTCGCTTCGGCAGAAAGGGTGTTGATTACTTCCCGGTGCGGAGGGCGGTCGGGTCCGCCGATGCCGAGAGAAATGATGTCCATTCCCTTCGCATTGAGCTCCGCAACTTCCTGAAGTTTTCTTGAGAAATAATATTCCTTAATATCGTTCAGCCGATCTGCCGGCGTAATATTTTTCATTTTATTGAAATTGCTAATGATTGAAATTCAATTTGTTATAAAACAAGGCCGTAATATATTTTGTATATTCGGGGTCTAAACCTCCTGAATGCATTCTGCAAACTCCCCGAGTGATTTGAATTCGCCCAGAAGTGGCCGGATCGCCGTGATCGCCTGGCGGTATCTTTCGACGGATCCGAAAGTGAGGTCGACATAGAACCTGTATTCCCATTCGCGTCCAAGGATCGGCATGGATTGAATTTTCGTAAGGTTCATGTCATAGAAAGAGAGTATTGTCAGAATTTTCGAGAGGGCACCTTGGGAGTGCGGAAGAGAGAAAACAATCGACGCCTTGTTTATCCTCTCTTTTGGAAGAAGCAAGGTAGGAATCCGCTCATCGTGAGCAAGAATGAGGAAGCGTGTGAAATTCCGTTTGTTGGTCTCAATCTCATTTTCAAGGACCTTCAGGCCGTATAGATCGGCTGCAAGTGAGGGGCAGATAGCGGCCCTGTGGACAAGATTGCCTTCGGCTATGTCTCTTGCCGCCCCGGCGGTGTCAAACCATTCGACCGATTTCACTCCCGGGTGTTTTTCGAGAAAAGAGTCACATTGCATGAGAGCCATCGGATGAGACATGACAGCTTCAATCGAATTGAGGTCATCTGCGGGAAGGGCCGCCAAAGAATGCGAAATCCGTTTCTTATGCTCGCCTATGATTTTGAGATCGCTCTGGCGAAGCAATTCATGATTCTGGAGCAATGCGCCGGCAATTGTATTCTCGATTGCCATTATTCCGACAAGTTCATGATCTTCGTTCAATTTTCGGAACATTGCCTGGAAAGTCTCGCATGCAACCGGCTCCACATTGATGTGCGGAGCGTGGATAGAAAAAAATTCTCTTGCCGCGGCGTCGTGAAAGCACCCGGCGATACCTTGAATAGTTACCTGTAAATCCATAAAGAGCCTGATTCGATTCACAAAGTTAATGAAAATCTGTGAAACCTGCAATTTTCCTTTACAACGGACCGTTCTTTAAAAAACACTACGCTCCCGGAAAAACAGAGATTGAGCCGGATTCAGAGCGGGAGCGAATACTTCGATGAATAATGAAAACATACGACAGTCTACGCATGATCAATGTTGACTTTTCGCGCAAACAGACCGAAATCATGCGTGGAGTCGGCATTATTTTGATAATGATGCATAATCTCATGCATTCATTTTCGCCTGTTTTGAAAGAATCGGAATTCTATTTTGATCCATGGCTGATAGGCCGGTTTTTCAATATCCTATCCGACGGCAGTCCGACAATTGTCTATGATGTGATTTCTTTTTTGGGGTGGTATGGTGTGCCGGTTTTCGTTTTTCTTTCCGGATATGGACTCGTCAGAAAATATGAATATCCTCAAAACGGAAAACGGATCAATTTCCAGAAGGGAGAATCTATAAAGGTCCGGGAATTCCTCAAGAGGAACTGGCTCAAGCTGTTCAGACTGATGTTTTTCGGAGTCTTGTTTTTTCTATGTGAAGAGCTCATTAATTGTTGGATGATACATAGGGTTCCGACCATTGAAAGCATGGTTGGCATACTCATTCCGCTTACCTGCATGAATGACCTTATCCAATTCAGATTTGAAACCATCCCGGGCGTTTATTGGTATTTCGGACTCACATTCGAACTTTATATTCTGTATGCATGGATCGTTAACGGAAAGCGGCCTATATGGCTTTGGCTCTTGACCGCACTGACATTTTTTTCATTCATTGCAGTTGCGATTTCGGGCGGTGGGTCATCTGTCAAGATTGAAGAATTCTTGCGTCATAACTTCACCGGATGGATGCTTCCGTTTGCTCTCGGAATCGGGATTGCGAGAAATCCGCGTCAGAACGTTCTGACAATCCTTTCATTCGTGATCCTCTCCTTATTCCTGTTTCTGCCTTCCTTGAAATCTATCTGGACCTGGCAACTGACAGGGGTAATGGCGGTTGTTGTCATAGTCCTAATAAGCGTATTGTTCTCTTATATACCTTATTGGTCCGTCTTATGGCAATGGATCGGACGTCTGAGCGCGTTCATTTTTGTCTGCCACCCGATTGTCCGGCATTTCTTGGGACGATATGTGTTCGACATCTTCGTTCCCGGAGCCCTACCGACCGCCACAATCGAATTCACATATATCCTCTCAACGTTCCTCCTCGCAATTCTTTACCGTTTTCTGACCCGGAAATTCTTATCCTGAATCCATTCGTCATAGTTGCGGTTCCCCTCGATCAGTCTCGGCGGTGAGGCCCATTTCTCGGATAGGGGAGAGCGGGAGTCGTCAAGATAACGGCTGCTGACACCTGCCATATTCATCAGGAAATGACTGAAATAGATCGTTGAAAATTTTCGGTCGGCACCCTTTTTGATCCGTTCATACAATCCGGGATGCAGCGCACGGAACTTTGGAGTCGTATAGACATAGAACGGGATTTTCAGAAAATAATCCAATGTCGAAAAATCTTCCACGTTCCAATTTGAACGGCTGTGGCGTTCATCAATTTCGCAATGGAGTTCACCGTGGTCCGACATATATATGACCACAGCATCCTCATTCTCAATCGTTTTGAAGAGATTTCCGATGATCTCATCTATATAGCGTGTCGTATTGTCCATGGCGGCAAGCTGACGGGCACGGGAAGGTGTGACGCCGGGGATGTCAGAATAATCATTTTCTGAGAAGCAACTGTATTTTTGTTTGTCGGGAATGCGTCCGGCCACATCGTCGTGTTGTCCCTTCAAATGGATAATGTCTAATGTCAGAGGCCGCGCTGACCTTAGCTGAGATTCATAGCGTTTCAAAAAATCACAATCAAAGTTCAGAATAGTGTCGTTGCGGAAATCAAAATTTGCCGCATTCAGAATCCGTGAATTCATGAAATTGCACGTTCCGAGTTCAAAAGGGTCATCCCCTTTCATCAAAGTCTGTTGATTGTCAAAAAGTCTGACCGAATAGCCGGCTTTGCGTAAAATGCCCGTCACCATCGGTATTTTTGCCCGTTCCATTTTTGAAACTTCCGGCGGAGCGGGAGAATAGATATAGTCCATCATCACCGAAGTCATGGGCGTATGGCAGATAACATCTTCAAAAACAACGATATTGCCTTTGCTGTTCTCTTCAGCTACTTCCGGATTGGTCTTTTTCGGATAACCGTAAAGTTCATTATGAGCGACGGCATCCGACTCGCCGATGATCCATATAATCCTTGACGGATGATCAGCATTCTGAATCATTCTTCCGTCTGCTTCCCCGCAGGCCTGTTCAAGAATTTTGACGTAGGCGAAATTTTCCTTGAAGGCTGAAACAGAATCTGAAAATTGGAAGATACTGTTATTGCTGATTTTGGATTCTATGCCGGATGCCAGACAAATGCCTCTCCCCATTCCGGCGAGCCATAATAAAAGAAAGAGTATATTAAGCCGGGTTCTTGACGCCGGCCCGGTCTTAAGATAGAGAAACCGATATAACTTAATGAAAATGAGATAGAACGTTCCGGCCGCCCCAAGAATAATCAAGAGGGTCAGGAGGGACTCCTTTGAGAAGAAAGATGAGCTGAGAAATTCCGAGGCTTCGGTTCCGTTCGTTTCATAAATCAGACGAATGATCCTGTCAGACCACCTTGATCTTAAATAGAGCTTCATCCAAAGATCAAAGACGGAAATGAAGACCGCCGCCGAAGTGGTAAATCCGGCGCAATATTTTCCGAATCTGTTATTGAAATCCAGACATAAAGCTCTTGTCAGCATGAAAATAGAAGCCGGGAGGAGCGAGGTGAAGAATGCCAGGAGCAGACCATGTTCATAGAATCCTATCGAACTGTCATATCTCCGGAAGACGTAAGCCGGCATGCTGAACAAGAGGGCATAGAAAAGCAGCGCCCCGAAATTTTCGCCCACTACCTTCGTCCATCCGAGTAGCTCCTCTTTGATGCATTTGAATATGTCAGCTATCTTCCGATTATACATGTCCGCTATCTTCCGATACATTTTATTCGGCTATCTTCCAAAGCATTTTATTCGGTAATCTCCGTCCCGGTCTCCGGTCATGACAATGCGAATCTTGATGTCCGGAATCCTGGCGGCCATTTTTTCTATCTCGTCGGCAGACAATACCATGCATGCCGTTGCGATAGCGTCTGCAGTCATGCAGGATGGTGCCGTCACAGTCGCTTCGACAACATCAGTTTCCGTCGGTTTTCCGGTGGCGGGATTGATTATGTGGGAGATTCGTTTGGCTCCCTCCATTCGGTTCCGCCGATATGAGCCGGAGGTTGCGATCGCCTCGTTTTTCAGAGATGTCAAACCGGCCGGCGTTGTTGACGCTGAGTCTTCAGATTCAGAAGGATTCTCTATCATTATGGTCCACGCCTCTCTGCGGTCATTGACCCCATGGCCGAGAAGTTCTCCTCCGATTTCTATCAGAAAATTTTCGACCCCGTTGCGAAGAAACATTCTCCCGATCAGGTCGCATGCATATCCCTTTGCAATTGCTGAGAAATCGAACTCGGTATATGGAGTTTTCTTGACCATTTCCCCGCGATCATTTATATAACATTGTGAAATGCCGACGAATTGCTTTACTGAATCCACAGAGGCCTCATTCACGGGATGTCCGCTCGGACTCTTGCGTCCGAATCCCCATAAGTCGACGAGGGGTCCGAGAGTGGGATCAAAAGCGCCTCCGCTGAGAGTGTTTATCCGTTTTGATTCTTCCATGACCTCGCGCAACATGGCGTCTGCTCTTGCGCCTTGTTCATTGCGGTTTATACGGCTGACTAATGATTTATCATTGAACGCAGACAGCGAAGAGTCGACTCCCTCAAGGATATAAATGATTGAATCCTCCAAATTGACGGAGGATTCATAGCGGATATGATAGGCCGTCGTCCACACATTGCCTGTGACCAGACGATATTCCTTTCTTCCGGAACAGCCTGAGAATGTGCACATGAAATATGCTATTGCTGCCAATGCAATCACAGCCCTCAGCTTTGGGCCCCATTTTATGAAATGGGGTCCAAAGATATAGACACCCTTAAAATAGGCACCCTTAAAATAGGCACCTTTAAACCGGCTATTTGAATCCTGATTCAAGTCAATATGTGTTATAATGAATTTTTTCCGGATTCCACTTGTTTTTTGGCGGAGCGGGTTGGGCCGGATAACCGAATGCGATCACGTTGAGAGGAGTGAGGGAAGAAGGAATGTTCAGTATCTCGCGCAGCTTTTCTTCACGGTCCTTCAGCGGATAGATTCCGCACCATACGCTTCCGACACCGAGTGCATGAGCCGCAAGAAGCATATTTTCCGAAGCGGCCGAACAATCCTCGACCCAGAAACCGCCTTCCGGAACGTCATCCTTGAAAAGATTGTTCATGTCTCCGCAAACAACAACGGCAAAACTGCAGTGTTCGACCATTTTGGTGAATTCAAAAGCGGCCGTGATTGAATCTTTCAGATTCTGCTGTGTCACAACCACAAATTGCCAGGGTTGTTGGTTCGCAGCCGTGGGTGCGGCCATTCCTGCACGCAAGATTTTATTTACTGTGCTGTCATCTACCTGTTTGTCAGAATAATCGCGCACACTGACGCGCGTCATGATACATTCGAGAGCGCTCTCGGAATCGGCGTTTCCGTCCGTGTCAGATGAATTTGAAAGCGCGGCACCCAGGCGAACTGAAACAGCCACAAGGGCTATTGCCAGCAACAGTATTATCCAATGATAACTTTTCATATTTCAGATGAGGTCTTATTTTGTAGTTTGTATGAATATTGTCAGGAGTTTTGAGTGAATGTCTTATGTATACGGCTCAAAGAGGATATGGCAAGCGTTTCTTTATGCTTGTTTGAGCAATGACCCTGTCGGACACACAAACCGGCAGAACGGACGTGTGATGAAAAGGGAGAGGATCACGAACAATCCGCCGACCGCCAATATTATCCAAGAGGCGGATTCGACGATAAACGCGGTGAAAATCTCATAGTCTACCCAGCTCGTTCCCCAACCGACATAAAGGAGTGTCAGAAGAACAACCCAGAGCGCCTGGCGGAAATTATCAAGTCCTTTGACGAGATTGGGGGACAATTTCCATTTCTTTTTGCACACTTTTCCGGCAAGTTCCTGAAGAGAGCCGAACGGGCAGATCCATGTGCAATAGAAATTCGGTTTGTTAAATAGGGGATAGACAAGTCCCACGATAAGCAGTATTAAAGTCACGATGAAGCTCAAGGTCATTCTCGGCGCTCCGGAGAAGAAGTTCAGCATCATGGCATAATCGATGAACGTGCCGGCCCAGAAACCGAGCACAGCCACGTTGGCCAATTGTTGAACCAGACGATATCCGGGTTTCTTAATGAAAAGCGGCAATATGGCTCCGGCGGCGATCACGATCAAAGCGGCGATCGAAGCGGCGGATACAGGGCCTGACGCCGATGCGTTCTCACCCTTTGCGTATGCGGCGCCGGCCCGTACGTTCGCGATAAATGCGTTTGAGGAATAAGTGGCTCCCGTCACGCCGTCCACATTCATGGTCTCCGCCTCGGCAAGCGATTTGCCGTTCCATGCCCGGGTGAGCCCCTCATTTTTAAGCCGATTGAAAAATTTGGGACTTTCAGAATTCTGAAGTGCCACGACGGAATCGATTTTTCCGTCGGTGACATATATTTCCAAAGGTACGGGCCCGCCATATCCGGAAATGTCTTTGCCTATTCCGGAAGTGTTGATAATCTGTTGATTACCCTGATAACGGATTGTGGGCACCGTGTCGGATGACATTTCCGCCGAATCCTTTCTGCCGGCGGCGAAAAAGTCTTTGGCGTCAATTCCGAAGAACTCTCCGTTGCGGACAAGTGCCAAGGAAACAAGGATGCAGAAGACCGCCACGAAAGCCACAAACCGGATTGCAATCCGGTTAGGCTTTTTATTTGCAGCAACCATAGCGGGTTTCTTATTAGAATCAACCATAAAAATTAGATTAGTAAATGTCAGATATAGTCTTAAGTATTAAATTTTTTGTGGGACGGGGTCTTAATAATTGGATTGTTAAATCTCAGAGGCGGAAGCCGGAAGTGTGCCGGAGCACTTTTGCGGTTCCGGGTGAGCGAGAGAAATCAGCGGCCAGCTGTTTGATTTCAGAATTCAATTCCTTCTGAAGACGTTTAGAGATGACGGAGAGGAAATGTTCGACAACCGCCAGGGCGCCTCTCAGATTCCGTTGCGGAACGGAAGTGCCGCCAAGCGCCGGTCCGCGCGGAATCGGTTCGGGGCGATAGGAATACAGGATGCTTCCATGAGCACAAAGATTCCTTAAGGTTCTTATGACACTCATATAGCTGCAGAAAACATCAAGGCTATGGACTCCGAAATGACGGGCGATGTCAAGGCGCAAGGAATCTGAATTTAAGGAATCAAAAAGTGTGCAGATCCCCCCGAGAGTCATGAATTCGAGTGTTTTCCAAGCCGGAGCGAATCTGTCTTTCGGAAAACGGCGGTGATGTAACTGAATTTCGGGCTGAATCCTTTTCAGGGTGGTGTAGACCGATCTTTCGAACTGATATGCTTGGGATGCATTGACCACTTTCGGGTCTGCAAACCATTCAGGTCGGTCAGGATAACGGGTCGAAACGGCATAGATCATGTATGTCCGGAATGCGGTCTCAATCCTCTCGAGAGGTTTGAGCAGAGCATTCCTCAGATTGAAATCAAAGGCATACAGCAACAGGGCATCCTCAAAGAGAGTGCCCTGCCGAAACTTATGCTCGGGATTCATACGGTCCGGATAGCGCGTTTCGAACGGAAACCAATAAAGGCTCATGCGGTACCACCCGATTTCGAGCAGCAACCGCCGGGCCTTTTCCGGATCTCGTATTGTCATTCCGCGTTTGACGAGCAGATCAACCTGCTCCTGCAGCGGCTTTGCTTTTCGTCCCATTCAGGTTCTTGATTACATGCAGATGCATCATCTATTGTAGGGACATGGCACGCCATGTCCCTACAAATCGCCGGTTCGTTTACTTGTCATATCTTAAGAACTTGCCGGCGTGGTCGAATTCCAATTCTACTCCGTTTGAAAGAGTAACTTCAATCTTTTTGCGGCCCTTTTCAATGCCGACAATGTTCTGTCCGGCATGATTCTTCTTGACATAGTCGCTGATAGGACTGATAACGAAAGAAGCGGGAACGGATTTGTTGCGGTTCACTTCGACCTCTTTCCAATTGCCCTTCGCGTCGAAAGAAATTTCAGAGCCATCGTTGAGAACGACGTCATATTCGCTTATGCGTCCGAAATCCTTGTCGATTTTAACAACGGAAACAGTCGCTTTGAAATTATTCTTAATCACAGTTTTAGCTGCGGGT
>CAYQQG010000089.1:0-8860 GCA_964419535.1 uncultured Sangeribacter sp. | reverse complement strand
CACCTGGGTGCCCAAGAAGATGATGCGGTCCATCATAAGACGGGAGAACACATCCATCTGAGTGACGTTGAGCTGACGCTCTTCGAGGATATAGGGATTGAGATAATCGGCTGTGGGAACGGTTACGCCACCTGCCTTTGCGTCAACATATTTCATATATGAATCGAGAGAGTTCGAATTGACCCCCAGATGATTCACTGCGAAATTTCTGAAATCGTTCTGCATAATTCTGATTTTGAAATTGATTAATTAATCATCAATCCCGAGCAATGCCCTGAGTGAGCAGCTCGGGATTGACTGTGTTATAAACTTTTACCTGATGTCTAATATGATATTGATATAATATTGAGTTGATATTTCTCTTTAATTGCAGAGTAAACCTCAAGTTTTTTAATATCTATCAGGCGTTTTTGATTCTTTATTCTGCGGGTGCGGCTTCGGGAGCGAACAGAGCCTGGAATTCAGCGACGCTGACCTTCTTGTCGTCGAGAGTGACGTTGTCGCGGATTGCATTGAACATCTTGAATTCCATTGCCTGATCGGCCATTCTGCGGGCTGTCTTCTCGTCCTTGAGCATTTCGCCGACATATTTTGCGAGAACATCGTCGGGCACATTAGCCATGCCATATTGTGCAAACTGCTGGATAACAGCCTGACGCGCGATATTTTCCATATCCTCTTTCTCAACCTTGAGATCGAACTGGCGCGCAATGGCGTTCGCGATGAGATCCCATTCGAGCTGCTTGCGCATGCCCTTGAATGCTTCGTCGACATTTTCGGCCGTAAGCTCATTGTTGGCCTGAACGAGATAATCTTTGAGAACATCTTCGGGAAGCTCAACTTCACCCACTGCTTTCACGATATCATTCTTCGAATCGATTGTGAAGCGATAGAACGAGTCATTTTTCAGAGCGCCGGAAATCATCTCCTTGAGAGCCGCGCGATATTCCTCTTCGTTATGAACTTTGTCCTTTCCGAAGAGCTGATCGAAATATTCCTGATCGAGAGCGGCGGGTTCAACGACGATGACGTCCTTGATATCCATGCGGAAATCTCCGTGATGCTCCGCTGTCTTATCCTTGTCGATGTTGAGCATCGAAGAGAGCTCGGCCTCGTTGGCGTCACAGGTCTTTGCCGGATTGAAGACAACGGTGTCACCGATCTTCTTCCCTTCGAAGAGAGCTGCCTGATCCTTGTCCTTGAAATAAGCCGGGGCGAGGATGCCGTTTTCAACCACGATCCCTTCAGCTTTGGGTTCGCCGTTTTCGTCAAGCTCGGTCAGCACACCTTTAACCAATGCGTCCGGCTCCACGGTCTCGCCGCTCACCTGCTTGCCGAAGCGTTTGCGGAACTGAGCGTCCTCCTTGTCGATCATTTCGTCAGAAACCTCGATCTCATAATAGGGGACATGAAGATCCTTGTTCACATGAGTGTCAATCTCAGGTGCGAAACCGACGTTGAACTTGAATGTGAAATCCTTGTCCTCGAGATTGAATTCTTCGTTCTTGACGGGAACGGGATTGCCGAGCACGTTGAGTTCGTTTTCTCGGATATAATCATAGACCGCCTCACCGATCTCCTTGTTTATTACGTCATACTTGACAGCCTGACCATATTTCTTCCGGAGAAGCGCCTTCGGAGTGTGGCCGGGACGGAATCCGGGCTCGGGACGATGTTTGGAAATCTCTTTGAGTTGCTTCTCTACCTTGTCGGCATAGTCTTTTTCCTCGAGTGTCACGATGATCTCACCGTGGGTGTTATCGAGTTTGTTATACGTTACGTTCATTTTTATAATGCTTATTTATAATTTTTCATTAGCAAATTTCAGGCCAACTTTCTCGTCTGACAATAAAATCAGGCTATTTTTGACAAGTATGGCACGGTTCAGAATGCAAAATTAACAATTTTTTGCGAGTCTGCAAAGTTTATTTTTTTGTCAGCAGGCGCTCCTCAGACAGAAAAGAATTCCGAGAAGACGCGGATCGTGTCGAGGTGATCGCGGACGCCGGCCGTCTCGCAGGCCGAATGCATGGCCCATATCGCACATCCCATGTCGACGCCGGCAAGGTCCATTTGAGACGTCAGAATGTTGCCGAGGGTCGATCCTCCGGCCACATCACCGTGGTTGACAAAATATTGGCATTTAACGCCCGCCTTTTCACAAAGAGCGTGGAACACGGCGTCACCGCGCGAATCGGTCATATACTTGCAATTGGCATTGATCTTGATTACCGGCCCCCCGCCGATCACGGGATGATTCGTCGGGTCATATTTTTCGTTATAGTTCGGATGCCAGGCGTGAGCGTCATCGGCCGAAATCATGAAACTGTTCGCAATCGCGCGGAAGAAGTTCTCTTGATCCCAGTTCTTTTCGAGAGACGCCGTGATGCGTTCAAGTATATTCCGAAGAGTCGGGGCCGCCGCGCCCTGGCGCGTTCCGCTGCCGGTCTCCTCATTGTCGAAAATGGCGACAACGCGCGTCGCGTCAACCGGAGAATAGCTGGTTGTCAGAATCGCCTGGAGAGAGCTGAATGCCATCGAGAGGTCATCAAGACGCCCCGACATGATGAATTCATTGTGGGCGCCGGCAAGTGTGGCTTTCTCAACCGGATAGAGAACTGTCTCCATTCCGATGATCTCTTCCGGTGAGATTTCTGCGGTGTCTGCGAACATACACTTCACTACTCCACCCATTTTCATGAGCTCATCAAAGGTCTCCTTGTCGAAAGTTCCCAAAACGGGCTTCATGTCTTTCTGGACCGACAGAGGATTGCCATCGTTGACGCCGCGGTTAAAATGGATTGCCAGATGAGGAATCACCGCCACGGGATCTCCAAGGTCTACGATGACCGTAATCGGGCGCATGGGGTCATCTGAGCGGAGCTGAAGGCGGGCTGCCATCGACAGAGGACGGTCAAACCAAGTATACATGATGCCGCCGCCATATTTCTCGACGTTCAGACTGACGATGCCGCCGTCACCATATATTTCGGGATTCGGTTTGAGTTTGAAACACGGACTGTCACAATGAGAGGATATGATATGGAATCCCGATTCCGAGGGACGGCCGCTTCCGGCAACGAAAGCGAATATAGCCGTGTCGTTCTGAACGACATAATATTTTCCGCCGGGCTCAATATTCCATTTCTCTGTGGTCTCGAGACGCTCGAAACCGTTATCTTCAAGTTCTTCTATAATCACTCCCACCGCCATGAAATTGCATGGACTTTCGTCAAGCCAATTCATCAGCTGCGATGTCAGAATCATATCCGCTGTTTCGCTATCAACACTCTCTTCAGGCAATTGGACAGAGGCGGAAGCAATATTCTCTTCTTTCATTTCCGGTTTTTATATTTCTTATTTTTGACTGAAACCCCATAACATTGAGGCCGCAAGCAAATTAGAGTCTGAGACATAATGAATCAATCGCTCAGTCTCAGGCCTATCACTGGATTTCAGTCAGAGTTTTTATAATATAGATTGTTCAAGGCACGGAGCACGTTGCATAGCGTTTGGCTCCAATACTCAACAAAAGATTCGTGACACACCTTATATGCTCCTTCAAGCTCATCCCCCTCGGTCTCTTTGACCACTGAGATGAAATTATAAAGTGGTTGGAAAATATCGGCGAGACATTCCGAAACTGAGGCCGCGATCGGGGTGTCGCTATATTTCATATCCTCTTCAAAGGTCTCTAAAAACGTATCGTCAGGACCTAAAAGATTCCCTATATGCCGCCTGACATTCTCGTAATAATCTTCGTCGACATAATCGGCATAATATGGATGAAAGTCTTCTTCAAGGCTGATTGTGGACATCTCATCCGGAGCCATACCCTCTTCATCCTCATCGCCCGCATCCTCATGACCGGGGACAAGATCAAAAAATTCCAGATATAGTTTCGGCAGATAGCGCAGCATCTCGGCTATAAATCCGCGCTTTTCATATTCGGCCGCAGTCTCGACAACGCCGCAATAGCCGGCGGCCAAAGCCGTGACGTTCAGCAACCTCCGTCTGATTTCCTCATTTTCCATTTATACCTCTCTTAAAGTTACTCTTTTTATAACACGCTTTGAGCCCGAAAAGATTATGCGTAAAGCTCGGGATGGACGGATATATATTCCGCAACCTCCGCGGGCAGTTCCAAATCTTTCAAGGTCTCCCCTCTCCGGAGAATCTCTCTGATTCGGGTCGAAGAGACATCTATCATTTGAATATCCTCGAGCACCGCCACGCCGGCCGGGATCTCCTCGGGAAGTGCCGAGCCGGGACGAGGATAGATTATAAGGCCGAAGTCGCGCACAATCACATCCGGTTCGCGCCATTTCGCCAACGATTCCAAACTGTCGCCGCCGGCAATCCAGATAAATTCATCTTCCGGATGAGAGGCTTTCAGTGCCCTGAGCGTGTTGACCGTGTATGAGGGACGCGGAAGTGAGAACTCAAAATCGCTGACCTTTATGCGGCCTCCCGATTTCAAGGATTCTTCAGCAACGGCCAGACGCGCCATTGCAAGGCGATCCGCTTCCGGAGCGTGAAGTCGGCCGGCTTTCAGGGGATTCTCCGGACTGACCATCAGCCAGACTTCATCAAGAGCACATTCAGACAGGGCCGCTTGCGCAACCTTCAGATGACCATTATGAAGCGGGTCAAAGCTGCCTCCGAATATACCTATGCGTCTCATCTGGTGCCTGCCGGATTTTCCCTTTATGATTTTCAATACTTATTATCTCTTGCTATTCCTTGCCGATGAATTCGAGGATCAACGCCGCGGTCTCTTCGGCCGCCTTGTCGATATCGTCATTGACAACCCGGGCGTCATAACGGTCGGCAAAGCCCAATTCAAACTCAGCCTTCCCGAGTCGCTTGGCTATTGTCTCGGCGGAATCCGTAGCGCGGCCCCTGAGACGCTTCTCCAACTCTTCAAGACTCGGTGGAAGGATAAAGATCGAAAGTGCGTCGTCGCCAAAACATTTCTTGACATTGATTCCTCCCTTCACGTCAATATCCATTATCAGGTTGGACCCGCCGGACGTCACGCGCTCCACCTCGCTCTTCAGCGTGCCGTAGCATGTGCCGGGATAGACCTCTTCCCACTCCACGAAGTCACCGGCTTCGACGCGACGCGAGAACTCCTCCTGAGTCAGGAAATAATATTCCTTGCCGTGCTGTTCCGCTCCACGCGGCTGGCGGCTGGTCGCCGAGATCGAGAAGCCGAGTTTCAGCTCGGGGCGCTCGATGATACGGTTGATTATGGTCGATTTCCCGGTGCCGGAAGGTGCGGAGAGAATTATTATCTTGCCTTTCATTTCAATTCTTCGTCAAGTAACTCAACGTTACGGATAATCTTGTATGATCTTGTATTTGATCTTATAGAGGGGCTTTATTTTAATCAGAGCTTCTAAAATTACAGCACATTCAAGACCTGTTCCTTGATCTGTTCGAGCTCATCCTTCATCTCCACGACTATCTTCTGCATCTCGGCATTGTTGCTCTTCGATCCGAGCGTATTGATTTCGCGCCCCATCTCCTGAGCGATAAATCCGAGTTTCTTCCCTTGGCCGCTCTCCGGCTTTTCGCCGTCAGACGGTCCCATAGTCTGAAGGAAATAATCGAGATGTGAGGCCAGTCGCAACTTCTCCTCGCTGACATCGAGTTTTTCGATATAGAAGATCAGCTCCTGCTCCAGACGCCCTTTGTCGTAATCGACACCGCGAAGCGAAGCGAGCTGCTCTTCGAGTCGCTTGCGGATCTTCTCGACACGGCTCTTCTCGTATGGCTCCACCTCGAGAAGCAGCCGGCGGATATTCTCGACCTTTTCACGGAAAAAGGCATATAGCTTGCGTCCTTCGGTCATCCGGAATTCTGTCAGTGCTTCGAGAGCATGACGCGCCGCCTCGAAGAATGCCTCCTTATCCGCGTCCGTGACCTCCTCCTGTTTGGCCTGCCAGACGTCGGGGAGACGAAGAAGAGTGGAATACCAATCTGCCGGCTCGCCGATCGAAAGATGATCCTTCATCTCTTCAAGCTGACGCTTATAGGATTCGAGGGTCGAGAAGTTGAGAGTCATGTTGTCGACCGGCGCGATATGCTCCACCTGAACCGACAGCTCCACCTTCCCCCTCTCAAGAACCGAAGCGGCGAGATTGCGCGTCTCGATCTCCAGCTCGCGCAGATAAGGCGGAACCCGCATGAAGAGATCAAGTTGCTTCGAATTGAGAGATTTCACCTCCACCGTGATCTTCCGGCTTGATGATTCAGCCGAAGCCCGGCCGAATCCTGTCATTGACATTATCATTTTTTCGAAAATTTACTAAGAGCCCATTTAGCGGAGAGATATTCTTTATAGAAGGATTATTGACAGAGAGATTGTCTGATTATGACCCCTCAATATTTATATGAGTCAGAGTCACAAACCCTATGCAATTCGCGAAATTACAAAAAATTCACCCATTTAGCAAAATAAATTCGGATTTTGATAGACAATTATGGTCTTTTTTTGTTACTTTTGTAGGTGAGTAGAGGAAATCAGGCTCTGTCTCATATTTCTACACACTTTGACAATTCTTAATATTCACATAAAATTATCAAGATATTCGACTATGGATAACGACGCATTATTGAAAGAATGTATCGAGCGCGCTCAGAAATGGCTCGGCCCGCAATATGACGAGGAAACACGCAAGGAGGTTCAGGCTCTTCTCGACGCCGAGGACAAGTCGGGACTGATCGACGCCTTTTATAAGGACCTTGAATTCGGCACCGGCGGACTTCGCGGAATCATGGGCGCCGGCACGAACCGCATGAACATCTATACGGTCGGCGCCGCCACCCAGGGCTTGGCGAACTACCTGAAGGATTGCTTCAAGGACGAGCCTCAGATCTCTGTCGCCGTCGGCCATGACGTCCGCAACAATTCCCGCAAATTCGCTGAAATGGTGGCCGACATCTTCTCAGCCAACGGAATCAAAGTCTATCTCTTCGACGGCTGCCGTCCGACACCCGAAGTTTCTTTCGCTATCCGACATCTCGGATGCCAGAGCGGCGTAAACATCACAGCCTCCCACAACCCCAAGGAATATAACGGCTATAAGGCATATTGGAGCGACGGCGCTCAGATGATCGCACCTCACGATGTCGAGACAATCGCTTACGTCAACGCTATCACCTCGGTCGACCAGATCAAATTCACTCCCAACAAGGATCTCATTCAGATAATCGGCAAGGATGTCGACGAGCCCTATCTCGAAGCCATCCACGGTCTGTCTCTCTCTCCCGAAATCGACGCCAAGCACGCCGACATGAAGATCGTCTACACCCCGATCCACGGCACGGGTTCGACTTTGATGTATGACTCGCTTGCCCGCTGGGGATTCAAGAATATCATCCATGTCCCCGAACAGGACGTCATGGACGGCAATTTCTCAACCGTCGTCTCACCCAACCCGGAGAACGCCGAGGCTATGACATTAGGCATCGCTAAAGCCAAAGAGACCGGCGCCAGCCTCGTTCTCGCTTCTGACCCCGACGCCGACCGCATCGGCCTCGTGGTGCGCGACAAGGACGGCAACTATCAGCTCGTCAACGGCAACCAGATCGTCATGATCTTCCTCTATTATCTCATCACACGCAATGTCGAACTCGGAAAAATCACCGGAAAGGAATATTGCGTGAAGACAATCGTGACAACCGAGACGATCAAGCGCATCGCCGACGCCAACAACGTGACATGCTATGATTGCTTCACGGGATTCAAATGGATCGCCGACGTCATGCGCAACCTTGAAGGCAAGGAGCGCTATCTCGGTGGCGGCGAAGAGAGCTATGGCTTCCTGGCCGAAACTTTCTGCCGCGACAAAGATTCCGTTTCCGCAATCTCCCTTATGTGCGAAATCGCGGCTTGGGCGGCTGAGAAAGGTCAGAACCTCTATGAGATGCTGATCGACATCTACGCTCAATACGGCTTCTCGCGCGAGCGCGGCGTCAGCGTTGTGCGCCCCGGCAAATCCGGTGCTGACGAAATTGTCGCCATGATGAAAAACTTCCGCGAGAATCCCCCGAAAGAGATCGCCGGCTCACCGGTAGTTGTCATCAAGGACTATGCCGACCTTAACTGCCGCAATCTCAAGACCGGAGAGATCGAGAAGATGAACTTCCCGACAACCTCCAACGTGCTTCAATTCTTCACGGAATCCGGCGACAAGGTTTCTATCCGTCCTTCCGGCACAGAGCCCAAGATCAAATTCTATATTGAGGTTCGTGAGGACATGCCCTCAAAAGAAGCCTACGAAGAGACCGTCAAGAAAGCCGACGCACACATCGACCAGGTTCTTGCCGACCTCGGCGTGAAATAACCAACCCATACAGACGCCTCGCCGCGTTAACAGTGTTTATATTAAGCCCGCACCTGCCCAACATTACACGTTGGCCGATGCGGGCCTAATGTTAAATGCTTGATCTGCAGGCGGATGTTTCCGAACGGTGCATTATAAAAATCATTGGAGACGCGGTGTGGCGCCTAATGTCACCACACATTCTACGAAGAGGTGTTTATCCGGCGGCGTGGCGCCCATAGGCGCCCCCGCCGCGTCTCCAATGATTTCATATTGCGCCGATCGACGGCATGTTACGTAACGGCAATCAATTTCGGTGCCGTTCGGCACGCAACGCTGCTTTAGCGGTGATATATACATTACGGGACCGACTGTATGACCACGAAATTTTCAAAACTTATTTACCTGTATAAAGAGGAGCAGTAAGATGCAATAGTTTGCGGTCACCGTGTTGCGGTCGAAGTCACAGCATCCGACGTAGCCTTTGAGCGATATGTTGTAAGCAGTTTTGGGCATAGTTGCGATGT
>CAYQQG010000088.1:0-9006 GCA_964419535.1 uncultured Sangeribacter sp. | reverse complement strand
ACCGTGGCCGCCACCCTTTGTTGCCTGGAAATAATCGGCCTGCGAGGGCTGGATGGTACCCAGACCGGGGCCGCCGCGCATAACGTTGAGCACCAATGCGGGCAGCGAAGCAGCTGCGATATATGAGATGCCTTCCTGTTTGAGACTGACACCGGGGGAGGATGATGATGTCATGACAGCCTTTCCGGAAGCAGCGCCGCCATAAACCATGTTGATGGCCGCAACTTCAGATTCAGCCTGCAGAACGACCATGCCGGTTGTCTCCCAGGGCATGAGCTCTTCGAGAGTCTCAAGCACTTCGGACTGGGGAGTGATCGGGTAGCCGAAATAGCCGTCGCAGCCATAGCGGATAGCCGCGTGGGCGATAGCTTCGTTACCCTTCATAAGTCTTACCTCTTCTTTCATATCTTTTGTTAGTTTTTTCAAAGTTAAGTGAACGGGAGTGTAGGATTCAGTCTACTTTTACGCGATATACCTCGATACAAGCGTCGGGACAAACCCAAGCGCATGAACAGCAGCCCGTGCAATTGTCCGGGTTCGCCATATAAGCGTAATGATAGCCTCGGTCGTTGACCTCATTCGGTTGCAACGACAGCGTGTCGGTAGGACACGCCACAACGCAGAGATTGCATCCCTTGCAACGCTCGACGTTGACAGTGATCGCACCTTTTACTTTTGCCATAATTGATTTTGTAATAATATATTGTGTGGTTAGGTCAGCATGACATTAAGAGGAAGCGGAAGCGTTCTTTTTCCGCTTAAAGCCAGTGCTTTCATGATATCTTTTCTCGCCCTGATTGTCCTTTTTTACGGTCTTAGGGCAACTTTGCTACAAAAATAGGCATTTTAAGCCGCTTGACAATTTTTTAATATATGTTATGCAACATGTTTTAGTTTTTTAACGGTCTTAGACCCAAAACACCCCTTTGTGAAATTCGATTGTGAGAGGTGGTGGGAACCGTTATTTCTCTTTTTCCAGAATGCCGCGCAATTCCTCCATTCCTTTGGTCGCCGGTTTGCGTATGACCGTCAGATTCGGAATTCCGGGCGTCGGAGCCGGAGACGGGTCGATGTAATATATAGGTGTCCCGGGGCGGACATAATGGATCAGTCCGGCGGCCGGATAAACAACGAGCGAGGTTCCAATGACAACAAACACGTCGGCTTTCTCCACAATCTCGACCGCTTTCTCGATCATCGGAACCGGTTCTTGAAAAAAGACGATATGAGGGCGCATCAGGTCACCGCGTTTTCCACGCGTCTCGGGAGTCGTGTGAAGATGATCGACGTCGAGGGTTTCGATATATTCCGGATCACTGACCGAACGGATCTTCATCAGCTCGCCATGCAGGTGGGTGATATTGGATGAGCCGGCGCGTTCGTGAAGGTCGTCGACATTCTGAGTGATGATATAGACGTCGTAATCTTTTTCTAATTCCGCCAATATCTTATGAGCTTCGTTGGGTTGTGCCCGCAAAAGAGCATCTCTGCGGTCGTTATAGAATTGATGGACAAGGGCCGGATTGCGGCGGAACCCGTCGGCCGATGCGACATCCATCACCGGATAATTTTCCCAAAGTCCGTCGGCATCGCGGAAAGTGCGTATGCCGCTCTCGGCCGATATACCGGCACCGGTCGACACGACCAGGACCTTCTTTCTCTTTTTCTCTTCCATATTCATTTTCTATCTTAAGAGCCCATTTTCTCCATTTTAGTGGCTTCAGAGTTCGATTTAAAAAATTTTCTCAAATTTAACAAAAAAATTACATAGAAAAAAGGGGTTAAACTTTTATAATACCAAATTAATAGTTACTTTTGCACTTGCAACCTTTGTATGATCTCGTATATCGAATTATATACCATAATACAAAATCTTATCTTTATGAAAAAACTTTTACTTTCAATGCTGGCACTCAGCGCTATGACGCTTACTGCCGGCGCTCAGGCAACAGGCAGCAAAGCCGAGCCTCTGACTGTGACTGAATTCATCGAGCAGGGCACACCCGCCTCTGCCGTAGCCGACACTTACGTTCAGGGCTATATCGTCGGTTTCGTTGACGGTGCCAATCTCTCTACGGGCGCTCACTTCGACCTCAACGACAAAACCGTGACCGTTTCCAACACTAATATCCTTCTGGCCGCTTCGAGCTCTGAGACAAACGTTGAATACTGCATTCCCGTTGCTCTGCCGACCGGTAATATCCGCAATGCTCTCAGCCTCGCGCAGCATCCCGAAAACATCTATCACGAAGTGATTCTTTGCGGCTCGCACGAGAAATATTTCGGCGGCAACGGTCTGAAAGCCGTTTCTTCTTATGAATGGGTAGGCGAAGCTCCCGATCCGGGCACAGTCACTCCCCCGACAGCTGCAGAGACCGGCTCTAAAGACGCTCCCCTCTCTGTGACTAAGTTCCTCGAACTCGGCACACCCCTCGCTGCCGTCCCCAACACTTGGGTCAGCGGAATCATCGTCGGCTCAGTGACCGACAAGAGTCTTGAAAGCGCGGAACTCGGTGTTTCGGCTTCTTCCTCAAAGACTAACATTCTGATCGCTGCCACTGCCAACCCGACTTCTGTGAACGAATGCATTCCCGTTCAGCTCCCCGTCGGCGATCTCCGCAATGCGCTCAACCTCAACGAGAATCCCGGAAATCTCGGCAAAACTATCGTTCTCTGCGGAAGCCGCGAAGCATACTTTGGCGTAGCCGGTCTTAAGACTCCCACCGAATACATACTCGACGGTGAAACTCCCGATCCCGTTGTGCCCGAAGGCCAGTTCTACAAAGGCCTTGTCAACAACTGCGACGACTGGAACCTCGACAAAGACGGCGAAATACCCGAAGGTCTTACTTACGTATGGACTTGGGATTCTAAATATACTTGCCTCAAAGGCTCTGCATATGTTCAGAAAGCTTATGACGCTGACATCTATGCAATCTCTCCCGTGATCGATCTTACAAATGCTGTTGAAGCAACCCTCGAGTTCGACCAGGCTACCAACTATCTCAACGGTGATCTCCAAGCTTTCTCTATCAACATCCGCGAAGAGAATGGCGCATGGGAAATGCTCGGCAACCCTTCAGCTGACACCGACAAATTTAAATTCGTAAAAACTTCTTACGATCTTAAATCATACGTAGGCAAGAAGGTTGAAGTAGGCTTCAGATATACTTCTACAGCAGCCGGCGCAGGCACTTGGGAAATCAAGAACTTCACCGTTACAGGCAAGACTGATATGTCAAGCGTTGAAGCTGTAGCTGCTGAAGCTGTATACACTCTCAACGGCAACATCATCGCCCCCGAAGGCGCTCGCGCTTTCAACCTCAGCGGCGTTGAGACAGGCCTCAACAACCTCCCCGCAGGCATCTATGTTGTCGTAGTTGCTGAAAAGGCTGTGAAGGTTATCGTTAAGTAATCTTTCAATAAGAACTACCCTCAAGAAAATAACAGAAGAGAGGACTCCACCGCGGATGTCCTCTCTTTTATTTCTTTTCTAAAAGATTTTGAAAAATTTTTATTAAATGGGCTCTAAATGCATGAAAAAGACTCTCGTAATCTTAGGCCTCGCCCTGACAGCGGCGTCAGCAAACGCTGATAAAGCCGCAGAATCGGATCAAATCAAATTTTCACCCGTCGGCACCATTGTCTTCGACGGCGCTCTCTTCGCCTCTCCTCAGAAGGAGGATTTCCCCGATGGGGTAGCCATCCCGGACGTCCGTCTCGGCGTCGGCGCCTCGATCGGAAAATGGTCGGCAAAGATTGAAGCGTGTTATTCATACGGCAAAGTTTCGCTCAAGGATATATGGATGCAATATACATTCTCTAAAACTGATATGTTGCGTCTCGGTCTTCAGATGGAACAGTTCGGCTATCAGAATTCGACAGCGGCATGCACAAAGGTCACGATGATCGAACCTATATCCAACACTATTTTCAACGAACCCCATATGCTCGGCCTCCAATGGTTTCACTCAGCCGATAAATATTTCACGACATTAGCTGCCCACGTCGAGCCTAAAGCCTCGACATTGCTCAACAGTAAGGATGAGATGTCACGACAGGGGTATGGTTTCCGAACCCGTCTCGTTGCACGCCCATGGCATTCGCAGGGCAGGATGCTTCAGATCGGTTTCAGTGGCGGATATCTTTCCCCCCAATATGACCGGACAGCAGAGGGAGACCTCCACGATGCTTTCTCTTTCAATGCCAATTTTCCGACAAAAGTGACACTCGAATCTGCTATAGGCACCACCATTGATCGCGCCCTCAATCTTTGGAAGCTGACTCCTGAGCTTATGGCATGTTACGGACGCTCAGCCATAGAGGCTCAATATTTCTTCATGCAGATCAACCGAAAGAATGGCCTTCATGCCTATCGTGCCCAAGGAGCCTACGCGACTTTCCGCGGATTGATTCTCGGAAAAGATTACACATACAGCATGGGTTTGGCGGGGATCGCCACGCCGGCAAAAGGCTCGTTGGAAGGGGTTGCCAGCTATAACTATACGTCCCTCTCCGACCGCAAGGCTTCTATATTCGGCGGACGCGTCAATGACCTCAGTGTGGGTCTCAACTATTATATCAACTCCTATATAACGGCCAAATTCCGCTACAGCTACACCCATGCCTGGGATCGCGACGGCTATTCACCCCGCGATCTCAACGCCTTCCAGCTCCGCCTTCAGATGATCTTTTGACGACAGCCATTTGCATAATTTTTTATTGTTGTCCTATAAAAGTTTGATCGGACAGGAATAATTTTAAAATTCTATAAAATGGTTCCTATATAAAAACGGGCGTTCCGAATTCGGAACGCCCGTTAAGTTTTTGCCTTTAAACGGCTTTGTCGGTGTTTATATTAACCGTTGACTTTCTTCATGTGAGCGATGAGATCGAGCACTTTGTTTGAGTAGCCGATTTCATTGTCATACCAAGAGATGACTTTGACGAACTTGTCAGTCAAATAAACGCCTGCAGTCGCGTCGAAGATAGAAGTGAGCGGGCAGCCGAGGAAGTCGGAAGAAACGACTGCATCCTCAGTATAACCGAGCACGCCTTTGAGTTCGCCTTCAGAAGCTTCCTTCATGGCAGCGCAGATCTCTTCTTTAGTTGCGGGGTTGGCGAGGTTGACAGTGAGGTCAACAACAGAAACGTCGAGAGTGGGGACACGCATAGAGATACCTGTCAGCTTGCCGTTGAGTTCGGGGATTACTTTGCCCACAGCCTTAGCAGCACCAGTAGAAGAGGGGATGATATTGCCGGAAGCAGCACGGCCGCCGCGCCAGTCCTTCATTGAGGGACCGTCAACAGTCTTCTGAGTTGCAGTAGTTGAGTGAACTGTGGTCATAAGACCTTCCACGATGCCGAACTTGTCGTTGAGGACCTTGGCGATAGGAGCGAGACAGTTAGTTGTGCAGGAAGCGTTCGAAACGAACTGAGTACCCTTCACATATGTATTTTCGTTCACGCCACATACGAACATCGGAGTGTCATCTTTTGAGGGAGCTGACATAACCACATATTTTGCACCGGCTTCGATGTGAGCCTGAGCTTTCTCTTTAGTGAGGAAAAGGCCTGTTGACTCAACAACATATTCAGCACCTGCTTCGCCCCAGCCGATCTCTTTCGGGTCGCGGCATGCAGTTACGCGAATCTCCTTGCCATTGACGATAAGAAGACTCTTCTCGAGATCATAATCGACTGTGCCGTCGAAACGACCGTGCATAGTGTCATACTTGAGCATATAAGCCATGTAATCTACGGGGAGAAGGTCGTTGATTGCAACTACTTCTACGTCATCTCTCTTTGTGGAGGCACGGAATACGAAACGTCCGATACGGCCAAAGCCATTAATACCGATTTTTGTCATTTTTCAGTTTATTTTTTATTTTGGGTTTAATATCCTTTTTTTACCTGTTTGTTTAAAATATTTTTTACCTGTTCCGGAAAGCGAAAAATAACGCCTTCCCACACCTTTATAACAATCGACAATAAGAAAAGTATTGCTCAATGCCTAAATAATTATGGCATTTATTAAAACTTTTTAGTTTTTATTGAGAAATTTTATACTTTTCATTGTTATAGTTTATGAAAGTGACTTCGTAGGATATTTTCAAATGCAAAATTAATAAAAAAAATCTATTTTTGCAGATGTTTCTCCTTATTTGAGTGAAAAATCTTACAATTCGCTTCTTTAGACTCCGGTTCATAAAAAATTTCAACACCTCGGAGTTCTAAAATTGGCAATTTAAGAATTTCAAATTTTAAAAAATATAAAGACATGAGCAAGTTTTTAACAGATTTCAAGGAATTTGCCCTCAAGGGGAATATCGTGGATATGGCGGTCGGTGTCATCATCGGCGGCGCGTTCGGCAAGATTGTGACCTCGTTAGTGAATGACATCATCATGCCGGTGGTTTCGCTGGCAACGGGCGGCATGAATTTTTCAGACAAGAGCGTAATGCTCAGTCCGGCCGAGATTGACCCCGCCACGAAGGAGGTTATCAAGGAAGCCGTCACCTTTAATTACGGTATGTTCATTCAGAACATCGTCGATTTCCTCATCATCGCTATCTGCATCTTTGTCGCCATCCGCATGGCCATGAAGCTGAAAAAGAAAGAAGAAGAGCCTACACCCGAGCCTGCACCGGAACCCACTAAGGAAGAAGTACTCCTCACAGAAATCCGCGATCTTCTCAAACAAGACGTCAACAAGAAATAAACCCCTTTCCCCCTCCCCCTACACTCCTTTAGTAGGGACAATTACGATACAATAAAAGAGACCGATGCGGTATTTTGTCGCATCGGTCTCTTTTATTTACGTATTTACGGGTGCTATCAAAATTGTAGGGACGCGCCTCCGGCACGTCTCAATGATTTCATTCTTAATTCACCTAAAATTTTTGCGTATTATAATTATTATAATTCAAAAATTTATTATATCTTTGTAATAATAAGCAACTCTCAAAATATAGAAATATTTATCATCGTTAACTCTCTGACATGAAATTAATAGAACTCAACTTACAGCGTATTATTGAAATTTGCAAACTGCATAAGGTAAAATCTTTGGCTATCTTTGGCTCTATCCTAACCGATAGATTCAACGATGAGAGCGATGTCGACTTGCTTATTGACTTCGAAGACTATGATCCCGACAACCCCGGCGATTTTGATTATGTCTCCAATTTCTTTGGTCTACAGGACTCTTTGGAGAATTTATTAAAGAGAAAAGTGGATTTAGTCGTAAATAAAACTTTAAGGAATAAATATTTCATCAATAATGTTAACCGCACTAAACAAGTGATCTATGGATGAGAATATTCTTAAATATCTTGAAGACGTGCTTATGGCTTGCGAAGACGTTGAGCTATTTTTTGAAGATTATCCTAATAGGTTTGATATATTTGAAAACGATAGGAAGATGATTCGTGCGGTAGAACGCTCGGTTGAAATAATGGGCGAAGCCATAAACCGTATATTAAAACGAGAACCGGATTTCCATCTTCCCAATGCAAGAGCAATAATTCAGACACGTAATCGAGTGATCCACTCTTACGAAAAAGTGGAGCCGGAATTCCTTTGGGGACTGGTTCAGCGTCACATACCTCAACTCAAAACCGATATAGAACGCATAATATCAGAATCCGGAGGTCAATAAAACACCTCTAACACCTAACTAAGTATTTTTATATTATGCATTGAATGGGGCTCAAAACCATCATCCGGCAGTTCAATAACTGGTTTCAAATGAATTGAAAACCAGTTATTGTTAATTCTTTGACCAATGAGGTATTTTTCTACCTCATTGGATATCACTTGTTTTTATTCGATTATTATTGCTGGGGTCTCTACAAAGTATTAACTATGGTCAAATACTGTACTTTAGTAGTGTAAATAAGTGCGGGCGCTCCGATTTGGGCGCCCGAGGTATTTAAAGTTGTAGATATTAGAACTTGTAGGAGCCTCCGAGGGAGAAGAGGCTGTAGTTGTTGAAATCTTTGCGGAAAGTTATGTTAGGCAAGCCGAGTTCGGCTTGTATACCGATGTTGTTGGTCACGTAATAGCGTGCACCGAGGAAAATAGCAGCGGCGAAACGCCCTTCCGAGCCACCGTTAGACCATTCCACATGGTCAAGATCGTTATAGGAGTAGACGCGCTGGGTGTCCCACTTGTAGTTGTAGTCAAGGTCTTTGCTGTCTTGGCCGAAGCCATTCATATCATAAAAATCATGGAAGATAGTGGTCATGCGCGACACGCCAAAGCCAATGCCGGCATAGGTGTCGAGTTTGTCACTGAACGAGTAGTGGTAAGCCAGGCGGAGCATGGCAGTGAAGTCAACGAGATTGGCCGAAGCGTTGGCTGTTCCCGAACCGCTGCGCTCACGGCGATCGGTGTACTTGGCCCACCACGTATTGCGATTGCCCTTCTCGTAAGTGGTGACCTCATATTGGTAGTTGTAGGTACCGGTAGCGGTCATTTCGGTGAAAGCTACACCATTAAGGAACGAGAAGCCAAGACCAAGCGACGATTTCTTGTTTATATTATATATGCCAAATTCCACGCCAAGACGTTGCGTGAACGAACCCTTGGTGGCCTTGTCTGTTAGGTAAACCTCGTCTTTTTCAGAATATTTGAGGTTAGTTGTTTTATCCACACCGAAGCCAATGTTGAGGTCGGCCACCACGTCGCCTTTGCTGAAAGCCTGGGCCGAAGCCGAAACGCCGCAGGTGAGCATCGCCACGCCCATTAAAAGTTTAAGATTTTTCATAAATAAAAATATATTTTAATTTGGAAATTCAAACTTGTAAATGAAATTTATATGTCCGGCTTTTTGCCAGTGATCACAAAAAGGTTGGATATTATGTTTTTCTCCATCCCAAAAAAACTCAACTTATATTTTTTGCTCATATATTTTTTGCAATGCCGACGGACCCTCTCATTGGCATTAGGTTGTGGACTGCTTCAGCACTCTTGTGGAAGAGTTCCTTTTCAGCATCGTTGAGG
>CAYQQG010000087.1:0-9073 GCA_964419535.1 uncultured Sangeribacter sp. | reverse complement strand
CGCGGTTTTCTGATACTTCTTCAAGATTGTCTGTCGATGCGGAAGCGAATTCCTGAAGTTTCTTTTCAAGCTCCTTTTTAAGATCGGATGAAATCTGGTTTGCGCGTTTGCCGATAATGCATACAGTTTCATAGACGTTTCCGGTCTGTTCAGCCATAGCGATCATATCGCGTGTCACAGTGGTCAATGGAGCATTAGTCTTCTTATAGTCCATAACTTATATATAAGTAAGTTTGAAATATTAATCTTGAGATTATGTGTGTTTGAGCATTTTTAGGGGGGAGGATTCAATCCTTGACATGCCTGCGCGAAAGATTGAAAATATTCTCAGCCTCTTTTATATGTCTGGATTCGGGGAAATTGTTGATGAACGAATAATATTCGTCAATAACATCCCGATATCGTTCTTCCTTTCTTTCATCCACACTCTGTCTTGCCTCTTGATATTTTGCCTTGAGGATCAGCAATTCAAAGTCTTCCCTATATTTTGAATAAGGATAAGTCTTGAGGGCGTTCTGAGAGGTGATGATAGCGGCCTGATAATTATTCCCGAGGAAATTCCCGAGGTTATAATAAAGCTGAGCGTTCTGCAATTCTTTGAGAGTCAGCTTGTCCTGCATTTCGAAAATCGCGTTCTGGGCAATCGTCACTTTGTCCGATCTCGGGAAATAGTCGAGGAAGGACTGGAGACCTTCAATTGCTTTGACAGTGTTTGTCTGGTCAAGCTGAGGATCCGGAGAATCGAGATAATAGCCATATCCGCTATAGAATCTTGCGAGCTCGGCGAACTTCCCTTTGGGATAGCGCTGACAATAGGTCTTGAAATATACGCCTGAATTGGCATAGTCTTTATTCTCATAATAAGACATGCCTAAAAGAAACAGAGCTTCCTCACCGTCGGCCGTACCCCTGAGCGGGGTGATGAGATCGGTGAGGATGGTCGTGGCCTGAAGAAATTTCTTCTGGTCGTATGCCTTCTTGGCGTATGCATATCTATAATTGACATCGCGTGATTTGAGAACCTTCGTGTATTCTCCGCATCCCGTAAAAACGAGCGCAACGATGGCTATTATCAGGAATTTTCCTTTCATTGTAATTACAAAAGCGCTTTGAGGCGCAAAGTTAATAAAAAATTATGAAATTCCCGTATTGTTTTTTGAAAAAATTATGAATTTTTCAAAAAAAAACTCCAAGATTTGGAATCTATAAGAAACATTTCTGTTTTCTAAGATCATTTTTTGTGGGACGGGGTCTAAATCCGATCCTTGAAATCTCCTCTGAGTTCTTCATATCCCCTTCGGAAGAAATATTGATTGAAGTCCTTAGGACGGATGACCATGTTTTCCTGCATCACGATGTCCGCATCGATCGGCACGCGCCCTTCCGCTCTGGCCGTCGAATCGCGCCCCTCCGCGATCTCCATTTCCTTTAGCCGCATATTGAGTTCCTCGATCGACAATTGACATTCAATCTCTGCGACCGCATTGAGGTAATGAGCTTTTCCTCCGCCGAGTGCGGGGGATTCATAATGGGTCGAAGAGTATATTGAATCTGAAATTTCAGCCAAATAATTGAGCGAATTTATAAGGTGGGTTTCCCTTGGCTCGCAGTTTGAGCCGAGTCCTATCAAATATCTCATTCCGTCAATCTTTTACGAGTGTTGAAGGGGATTGAACCGACGTTTTCTGGCCTTTAGCTGAGGAATGGAGCGTAATCAGCGTGATTTCCGGGACCGCACCGATCCTGAAAGGCATCCCGACTTCTCCGGCGCCAATGTTGACATAAAGATACATCGGTTCCCCTTCATTGAGCTGTTTGCGGTATAAGCCGCCCCATGTGGAATATTTGAATGAAGAGGGGCTCCATTTCCAGTCTCCCAATTTCAATTCTGTCTGAAGCGCATGGGTGTGGCCGGAAAGAGTGAGGACAATGTTGCTGATCTTGTTGACCTCCCTCAGCCAATGTTCGGGATTGTGGGTCATCAGGATCTTATATTTGCTATCGTTAAGGTTGCGGATCGAATCTCTGGATATGGGGTAAGCTTCCGTGAGATGTCCGTATTGGCGGAATGGAGGCTCGCCCCAATTCTCTATACCTATAAGTCTAATAGTGTCGGAGCCAGCGATGAGATCGACGGTTTCGTTATTGAGCAGATGCCATCCGATCTGGCGCTGCCAGTTTTTCAGAAGCTGCAGGTTCTCATTTTTCTCTTCCTGGGATGGCCATTCGATATAATCTCCATAATCGTGATTCCCGAGAACCGAATATACTCCGTCTTTGGCCTTCAGACCTGAAAGGACTTTAAGAAATGGTTGAAGTTCACTCGTTTCGCGGTTTACAATGTCACCTGTGAAGAGTATGACATCCGGTTTGAGAGCATTCACCGAATCACAAAGTCTGGTGATGAAACGGGTGTCTTTCCCCCAGGTCCCCACGTGCAGATCTGAAATCTGTACAATTCTGTATCCGTCAAAAGCCTGTGGAAGTTTATCCGAAGAGATGTCGACATCGACAATCTCAAGCTGATTGCGGGTGACGGCGGCTCCCCACCACATCATCGCGAATGTCAAGGTTGCCAACGGAAGCCCGATCCATTTCCCCAATTTCAGTCTCCTTCCCCGCCAAAGGGCTGGAATACAGCCGATGATAGAGAAAATGCAGAATATGATTTTGAAAATATATACGGTGAGGTAAGAATAGATTCCCCACATCTGGAATTGAATTCCGTGTGAGGCGTCCCGTCGGGGCAAAAGAAGGCAGACGGCAATAAAGATCCAGCATAGGACCGAGAGCAGGGCATAAAGATTGCATGCGGTCCTGTTTTTTCTGAAATTCCTCCTCAGATCGACAAATATATATGAGTCAACGGCCAACGACAACAGAACGAGTGCCGAAGCCATAATCAATGGGATTCTCATGATCGAGCAAATTTTTACCTGTCGGCAACTTTAGGCCGGTTAATCATTCAAGCGCGCCCCCAAGGATTGTCCGGAGCTTGTTCTTCAAGGGATTTGCATACATCGTGAGCATCATCGTCATCATGAACTCACGTTCCTCGGCTGTTATATCCGGGAGGTCAACCTTGTCGAGCTGATTATTGAAATAATCGATCACTTCCTTTTTACGCTCCGGAGTGTAATAAGCCTCGAAACGGGTCGTGGAATGCAGCAGATCGAAGGCGACGTAATTGATCGTGTAAATCAGGTATGACCGGTGAATTGCCTGGTCAATGATTTTAACGACATATTTGGCTGCGGTGTTATTGTCTTTGAAATTTCCGATCTGATCGATTTTGGAATTGATTCTCGGTGTCAGCTGGAAATGGACTTTCCCTTTGAATTGGAGCAATCCCGTTTCCATTGAGAAGAGGTCATCGCGCTGAGATTTTTTGAATTCAGGGTCCCTCCGGCGCATAAGGAATTCCCGAGCCTTGAGATAATCGTTCGGGTCATATTCATAGCTTATGGCCACCGGCATGAGGTTTATCTCCTTGAGCTTCTGCATGAAACTCCCTTCTCCGGCAATCGCAAGCATTTTGATGAGCGATTCCTGAGTATGGTCGGAAGAATCTTTGGCGCGCCCTTCGCGTTGAGCGATCCATACGGATTCATGCTTCTCCAGAAGGCAATAGTGAATATAGGCAGAAAGTTTTTTCGCGGCCATGAGGCCTTCACGCAAGCCGGTGTTGCGCTTGACGATGAAACTTTTGTTGAGCCTGACGAGGTCACTTATCCAATCGAATATGAGAAGATTGTCGCCGATTGCGACTTCCGTTGTCGGAAGATTGTTCCTCAGAAAAGCCAGATTGAGGAAAGAGGCGTCGAGAACGATGTCGCGGTGATTGGTGATAAACGTATAGTTCAGCGAGGGATTGAAATTCTTCACGCCTCCGATCGTGATTCCGGAGGTGGTTGTCTTTGCCAGCATCTCAAGGAATGGGAACATAATCTGATGCTGGAAATCATATTTATTGTCTATTTTGCTCAGCTCGTTGAGAAGGACCGGCAGATCACGTTCGGGAATGGCATATTTAAGAGCGTGGAGGAAACCGGGTTCCTTCACAAGCCGCTCCATTGTCGAGTGAAACACTTTGTCGTCCAAAGGAGCTATATCGGAGAAATCATTGTCTTGGGTCATATGTGCAAATATAGCAATTTTTTTAGAGTGAGAGGCAACGCGGAAGTTGTCAATCTGCTGAATAATCTAAAGAAATGTTAAATTGAGGAATAATTTCTCCATTTTTCAATCAATGCGGTCATATCGGGAGGGATCGGGGCTTCAAAATCCATTTCGAGGCCGGTGACCGGATGACGGAAACCGAGGGTCCTCGCGTGAAGGGCCTGACGGGGGCAGGTCTCGAAACAATTCTCGACGAATTTTTTGTATTTTGCGAATGTTGTCCCTTTAAGGATGCGGTCGCCGCCATATCTGGCGTCGTTGAAGAGCGGGTGGCCTTGCGAAAGCATATGAACCCTTATCTGGTGTGTCCGTCCGGTTTCGAGAACGCATTTGACTAATGTGACATATCCGAATTCTTCCAAAACCTCATAATGTGTGACGGCGTGTTTCCCGATTTCAGGATTGTCAAAGACGGCCATCTGGAGTTTGTTCCGGGGATTGCGGGCGATATTGCCTGTGATTGTCCCTTTCTTCTCTTTAAAACTTCCCCATACCAGAGCGCGATATTCACGCCGGGTCGTTTTGTTGAAGAATTGAAGGCCGAGATCGGTCTTCGCCTCGGGCGTCTTCGCAACCACGAGAAGACCGGAAGTGTCCTTGTCAATTCTGTGGACAAGCCCGAGCCTCGGATCGGAGACGTCATAATTGGGGTCATCCTTGAAATGCCATGCGAGAGCGTTGACAAGCGTGCCGGTATAGTTTCCGTGTCCGGGATGGACAACCATTCCGGCGGGTTTGTTGACGACAAGCAGAGCCTCATCCTCATATACAATTTCGATCGGTATATCTTCGGGAATGATCTCAAGCTCATATCGCGGACGGTCCATCACGATGCTCACGACGTCTCCGGCTTTCACTTTATAGGAGGATTTGACCGGCTTGCCGTTGACTATGATGCAATTCGCTTCCGCAGCCTGCTGGATGCGGTTGCGTGATGTCTTCTGCATTCTCTCGACCAGAAATTTATCGACGCGGAGCATCTTCTGGCCCGAATCGGCGACAAATCTGAAATGTTCATACATCTCCTTGCCATCCTCCGTGACAAAGAGTGGTTCGGAAATTTCATCTTCCGAATTCTGAGAAGAATCTATCTCCAATTCCTCGCTGGCCTCATCGGAAATGATAGGATCTAATTCACCCATTGAGCTCTCTTTAATCAATAAAATTCCACTTCCTCTTCCGCCGGTTCCGATTGCGTGTTCGCCGGGTGAGAAGAATTTCTGGGTGTAGGTTCGACAACTGAGGGATCATATTTTGTAGCTCCCATATAGTCTACATCATAATCCGAGGTTCCGCTGATGCTTGATTGGCGAGCAGTCGACATCAGCTCGATGTTCGAAAGCGAGTCTCTGAGTTCCGCCAATCTGCCGTCATAAACCTGAATGACAATGGATGCGTTCACCGGAACTTTCTGCATCTTCTTCACAGGCACTCCGTTTGCAAGAATTTTCACGATGCAGTCGTTGTCGCCAAGGACCTTGACAACCCTTATGTTCTTGAAGCCCAATTCCTGAAGCCGGGCCAGACCGGAACGTGGTGAATAATTTTTAAGCGCATCCTCCATCGGGTGATTCTCGTCGTCAATGACAACCTCCTTCGGATGAACCGCATTGATATAGAGGAAAATCTTTCTTCCCGGTTTGACAATCGAGCCGGCTTTCGGAAATTGTTCGATCACATATCCCGGCCGCACATCATCTTTATAAAGCGAGTCGCGGATGTCAACATGGAATCCGTGGTCGTTAAGGGTCTTGATCGCCTGGGTGTAGCTCATATTCTCAACTCCCGGAACCTTATCCGATTGTCCGTGTTTTGTGAATATGGCAATTGAGAAATATAATATAAACACGCCTAAGACTGCAACTATGATAATTACCAGCGAGTTGAACAGAATCGGATGTTTTTTTACAATTTCCGGAGTATTTGCAGAAGGCTTTACGCTCATTTATCTGAATGATTTGAGTTGTTCCGAAATCCGGATGGAAGTCACGTTATTATGTTGTGATTCGGCCGGATTGTGCTAAGTAATTTCAAAATTACAAAATATTTTTGAAAAGTCGTTATAAATGACATTAAAATTTTTGTGGAAATTGAAAATTGAGACGCCCCGGGTCTGAATTGAAATTTTTGAAATCGGGTCTAAGACAACATTCCAAAAATGTCATGAATTGGAAACGCGTCTGAAAAGATAAAGGCCGATCAAAAGATAAATGACGTTCGGAATTTCCATGGCAATGAACGGGGTCGTATATCCGTTGATTGCGAGTGAAGAGGTGACTGTCGAGAAGAGAATGTAACTGAAGCTCAGGACCAGTCCGATTCCGATGTTTATTCCCATTCCCCCCTTGACTTTCTTTGAGCTCAGCGACATTCCGATGAGAGTCAGGATGAAAGCCGCCGCCGTGGCGGCATACCGGCGCTCTTTCTCGATTTCAAAAGCCTTGATATTGGCGACCCCGCGCATCTTCTGTTTCTCGACATAATCGGTCAGCTGAGGAGTGGTCAGAGTCTCCTGGTCGTTGACCGAAATCAGGAAGTCTTTGGGATCGATCGGAATGATCGTGTCAAGGGTATAGCCGGTTCTCACCTTCTCTTCCATTCCATTGAAATCGCGGATCATATAGTCGTTGAGTTTCCAATGATATTGGCGTGTTGTGTCATATTGAGCCGTGCGGGCCGTGAGGCGCGAGACAATGGTCTTGCCATTGAATTTATCCATCGAGAACCTGTATCCCGTCTTGTTGTAGTCTTCAAACCGGCTCATGAACACGACGTTCCCGGGCGACGCCATAAGCTGAATGTTGGAACCCGAAACGACACTTTTATTCTTGACATATTTATTTGTGTAGGCGATACGGGCCGTGTTTGTCGGAGGTATGATATAGTTCGAAAGAGCGAAGGTGAGAGCCGCCAGGATGGCTGCGCCGACCATATAAGGCCTGAGAAGACGCTTATAGCTGATTCCGCTTGAGAGAATGGCGATAATCTCGGAATTGCCCGCCAGTTTGGACGTGAAGAATATGACGGCAATGAAGACGAAAAGGGGAGAAAGCTGATTGGCGAAATATGGAAGGAACGACGCGAAATAATCGAAAAGGGTCTCCTTCAGAGGCGCTGTGAGAAAGGCATCAAGCTTTTCCGTGATGTCAAACATAGTGATGACGGCAAGAAAAAGGATCGTTGCCATTATGTATGTGCCAAGGAATTGCTTGAGGATATAGCGGTCGAGAATCGAGAATCTGAACAGACGTGCAAATCCCTTCCCTGTCTTTCGGAAAGGGGAGAGCAGCATCGGCGGGAGGCTGATTTCTTTTTTTCTGATTTTCTTAACTTTTATTTCTTGTTGCGATTCTTCCATTCCGCAGTTTCTCTTACAATCTTCGGGTGACATTTTCTATCATCGTGCGTTTCCATGAGGCGAAATCACTTTCGATTATATGTTTGCGAGCCTCGCCGACGAGCCAAAGATAGAATCCGAGATTATGAATCGAAGCTATCTGCATGGCGAGCAATTCATTGCTGATGAACAGATGACGGACGTAGGCTTTTGAATAAACTTCATCGACATATGTCGGCCCCCCTTCGTCAAGGGGTGAGAAATCATCGGCCCATTTATGGTTGCGCATGTTCATGATTCCGTTGCGTGTGAAGAGCATTCCGTTGCGTCCGTTTCGTGTCGGCATGACACAATCCATCATATCCACGCCTCTGTCAATGGCCTCGAGAATGTTGGCCGGTGTGCCGACCCCCATAAGATAGCGGGGTTTGTCTTCAGGAAGTATATCATTGACAATCTCGATCATCTCATACATCTGTTCGACCGGCTCACCGACAGCCAGTCCTCCGATTGCATTACCGTCGGCTCCGTAATCTGCCACAGCCTTTGCCGCCTCGCGGCGAAGATCGGGGTAGACACATCCCTGAACGATGGGAAAATACGCTTGTCTGTAGCCATATAGACCTTCGGTTTCTTTATATCGGTCCCAACCTCTCTTTAGCCAGCGCATTGTCAGGGCTAAAGAATTTTTGGCGTATGTATAGTCGGATGTTCCCGGTGGACATTCATCGAGCGCCATCATGATGTCGGCTCCGATTATTCGCTCGATGTCTACCACTCCTTCGGGAGTGAACAGATGTTTCGAACCGTCGATATGGCTGCGGAAATAGGCGCCCTCCTCTTTGAGTTTTCGGATTGATGAGAGCGAGAAGACCTGAAATCCGCCGGAATCCGTCAGAATCGGCCGTTCCCAGCCGTTGAACTTGTGAAGGCCGCCGGCCTGACGAATGATGTCGAGACCGGGACGCAGATACAGGTGATATGTGTTGCCGAGAATAATCTTGGCGTCAATGTCATCGCGCAGCTCGCGGAAATGAACCCCTTTGACACTACCGACAGTTCCGACAGGCATAAAAATGGGAGTGGGAACCATCCCGTGATCGGTGGTTATCATTCCGGCCCGGGCATTCGTATCCGGTGCGGTAGCTTCGAGTTTGAAATTCATTGTGTGAATATGAGACAGGGTCTAAGTTTTTAATTCTTGATTTCAATTGCAAAATTACAAAAATTTTCAATAGCCACAAAAAAGAAAAGAGTGTGTGTCAATTGACACACACTCTTTAATTGATTTTAGATTTATAAATCGTATGGTTTATTTCACTTCTTCGAAGTCGACGTCAGTGATATCTTTTTCATCGTTGTGAGGAGCTTCAGCCTGAGAGGCACCGGCTGCACCGGCTGCTGCGCCGCCCTGCTGTGCGTTATAGATATCCTGTGCGGCTGCCTGCATGGCGTCTGTAAGAGCCTTTTCAGCAGAGTCGATATCTTCAACAAGCTGATTCTTGTGAACCTCTTTCAGCTTTTCGAGTGCGGCCTCGATCGGTGCCTTCTTGTCGG
>CAYQQG010000086.1:0-9158 GCA_964419535.1 uncultured Sangeribacter sp. | reverse complement strand
AAGATACTCAAAAGATTCAAAAAGAAAGTGTTTCGCTCTGAGTACTGATAATATATAAACTAGTTTTAATGAGTTACTTAATATATTTTGGTTGGACAAAGAAGAATGAAGATAATACGGAATAGGATAATTCCTTTCGGGAAATATGGGGCAATCAATCTTTTCGGAATGGTGTTTGCCAAGAAAGATATGAAGATGGACGAGGTCGTGATTAATCATGAGCGAATACATACGCATCAGATGCGCGAACTCGGATATATCTTTTTCTACATCATATATGTGGCTGAATGGCTGTGGCGATTATGTAAATCGGGTGATGCATATCGCAATCTATCCTTCGAGCGTGAAGCCTATGATCATCAGTCCGATCTGAATTATCTGAAGAATCGCAAGCCTTTCGCTCAATGGCGTCTACGGAGTAGTAGGCCGAAAGACATATAAAGATAGGCGTTTTGAATTTGAATCGAGCTCTTAAATGCTCTCAATGATTTTTACAAGATCAAAAAAAATAGTAATTTTTTGAACCATATAAGCGGTGAAGGTGTTTATATTACAGAAAAACACATATTGAAATCTTAATTTAGTTACTACATTATTTATCTTAAAACTTAATTTTAATTGATTACTATGAAAAAGATTATATCGGCACTCATGATAGCAGGATTGGCCATCATTGTGATGGCATGCTGCTGATTGCAAACCGTGTGTGGTTGCAAATCTGTCTGATCCTTAATATAATTTCATTATATTAAGATCAAAAGGCCCCAATGACATCCCGTCATCGGGGCCTTTTGATCTATTATGCGCCACGATCGCCTGCAGAGCAGGCGTTTAACCTTAGGCCCGTACCATCCACCGTGTAGCGCGTGGAGGGTGCGGGTACACTTTCTCTTTGCAGACTCGCTAAATTTTACTAATTTTGCGGTCTGTCAAAGTGCCTTTGGCACCGACCACCGGCCGCAGGCCGACGTTTTCTCTTTGCAGACTCGCTAAATTTTACTAATTTTGTATAAATTTTGTCTACAACCATGGAAAACGAAAAGTCACGGTCAGTTCCGCAGCTGGTCGTGATGCTCACGCATCATGACTATACGGTGGAAAACGCCGAAGAAATATTTGAAGAGGGGAAGGATAGTCTTGCAAAAATGTGGGGGATGAAAGAATATCCTTTGTCCCCGGAAAGGATGAAAACCCTCTATGGAAAAATGAAAGGGGCCGGTAAAACAACGGCGCTCGAAGTTGTCGGTTACGATTATGAAGCAGCGATGAAGGGCGCCGAACTCGCGAAATATTGTGGATGCGATATCCTCATGGGGACTAAGTTTTTCGATTCCATAGCAGAGTTTTGTCACACTAACGGTATACTCTATTTTCCGTTTGTTGGCACGATCGAGGGGCGTCCCTCGGTGCTTAGCGGCTCGATTGATGAGATCATTGGCGAAGCGAGGAACGTAATCTCTCGCGGTGCCGACGGTGTGGATCTTCTGGGATATAGATATGTCGGGAATGCCGACCTTCTTATATCGGCTTTAATAGAGGCAGTCGATGCTCCGGTCTGCATTGCCGGAAGCATCGACTGCTATAAGCGACTCGACAAAATGTCGGAAACCGCTCCTCATTCATTTACTATCGGAAGCGCCTTCTTCGATAATAAATTCGACGGATCTTTCCGGGAGCAGATCGACAAAGTTGTTAATTATATTCAATCGTAATCGGCTCGCTAATCGTTGGCGGAAAGCCCGGCTACGCCGGGCATGTTAGATGCCCGGTAAACGGATACCCGCACCCTCGCCACGCTATGCGGGCTCGGATGCGGGCCTAATGTAAATGCCAGCTATGCAGGTAGTTGGAGTCATACCCTCTAACTCTGCTGGCAGTAGTAGCTTATTTAGTCTGCTTATAATGCTTTAAAGAATAACCTTTTCAGTCTTGGCTGTTGCGCGGTTAAGGCGGAGATAGATGCCGGCTGCTGAGGGTTTAGTTGTCAGCCGGAGACCGTCAAGTGTGAACCAAACGAAATCCGGTTCAGCCGCTTCTTCAATTGCTTCAATTCCTGTGACGACGAACTCTTCAATATTGCTGAATTTGCTCCAGCTCGGATTCGCTGCATAAAACGCTTTTGAACCTTGCGGAACTAAGAGTTTCGATACCTTATAAGAGGTAGATGAGAAAGCATCGGGATCCATCGTCGGGGGAACGAATCTGTAAACCTTAACTTCAATGGGAGTTTTATCGTAGGTTGTGAATGCTCTTTTGCCGATAGATTCCAATGTAGACGGGAATTCGATCGAACTGCAAACGTTGCAATAATAGAACGCGCTTTCACCAATCTCTTTCACTCCTTCGGGGATAATGATTGACTTGAGAAGATTTACATTATAGAAAGATCTAACGGGGATATTCTCTATAACCGGAACCGTGAGCTCTTCCAATGCTTTGAGACCATAGAATGCATAGTCGCCTACAATATCAAGACGGGAGGGGAGCACCAACTTTTGAAGTTCATAATTGTAAGCGCATCCATATCTTGCAATTTCGCGAACAGTTTCAGGAAGATAGAGCTCCTTAAGCACCTTGCAACTGCTCAGCTCACTCGCTCCCACCGAAGTGATCGGATAATCGATGCGAAGCGAGGTCAATGTGTTCTTATCAAGGAGGTCAGTGAGGGCCGGTTGAATCTGTTCTACGGTATAAGTCTTGCCGTCATTAGTGACCTGAGTCGGAATTACGACATCACCTCCGACTTTTTCACCGGTTACTGTTCCTGTAAGTACAAGAGGCTGTTCCGGAATTATAGAATAAACGAATGTGCCGTCGTCAAAAGTGATGATCTGATTGTCGTCATAAACCTTCATCGTATACTCCTTATCACACGGGATCTCCTGAAGATAATTGACGTTTATAAATCTGAAATGATAATTTCCCGGTGTTAGCGTTTTGGTGTCCTTTATCGTGTATTTGATATTTGAAGATTGCAAGGGAGTGGTCTGGAAGCTCGTGTTGAAGAAGAGTTCCTCTTTTCCTGTTTCATCGTTGACGACATAGCAGCGCGCCGCGTGATATTCATAATCTCTGCCAAGATTCTTGAGGGTGAACGTGAATTTATTCGATTTTCCGGTGAGATAGTAATCCTGGTCGTTGATTGCAATATCAGAGATCATGAGATTCATCGGATTCTGATCGACGAAATCTGTCGTGAATTTCCAGTTGTCATTATCCCAAGCGAGTCTGCCGCCCATAAAACCGGGTGTATAGACAACCAGCCCGGTGGATTCCGGTATAATTCTGCTCCATTCCGATTCTGAATCCCGACGCCAGACAAGACGGAGATCATAGAGGACAGATTTGTCCAGACTTTCAAAGGCGTCCTGCGGGATGGTCCATTTCTTATTGCCGTTCGAGCCTTTTCCCAACGGGCAGAACACTGGGCTTTCAGAACCGGCAGGAGTCAGCGAGATTGCAACATCGAAAGCGTCTGAGCCCAATCCTCTTGAAAGAGTTGCCGCCACCGACATTGAGGATATGGAGAGTTCGAATTTGTCACCGGTGACATAATCGAGAAGTTTATATTCCTTATCGTTGTCCGGATGCAGATTGGCCATAATGGATTGGGTGTAATTATATCCATTGATGAAACCGCCTGTTCCGGCTCCGGCCGGTGTGAGGCAGGAGGTCAGGAAAAAGCCGTTATATTTACCGTTCCATCCCCAGTTATAATGGAAAAAGCCTGCGCCGTCATATCCGTCGCATACAAAGGCATGTCCACCGCTTCCGATCCAAACGGCGTCGCGGCCGGTATAATAGAGGGGGAGACCGGAAGATATAAATGAATAGAGCATTTTGTCCCATTCATCTCTTGTGTATGATTCGCGGCGCAACATTCGCGCGTCTGAAGAGTATCCGAAGAAGGTCTTCATTGCCTCACATGCATTCGCATCCGTGGCGCCGCTGGACGATTTGCCATAGTTCATCTTGACCCCATATCCGACAGCCTTCATAAGATTCGAGACGGCTATTTTGGATTCTTCGGACGATTCCTCGTCATATTCATCCGTGATCTGATCCCAATCGAAGGTCATTCCGTCGAAGGTCATTGAGTAGTTATTGGCCGGAGTTGAGGAGTCTTTATACGAGATCTGACCTTTTGGAGCCAAAGGCCATTTATGATAGTTCATGATCTGAGTGAGAGCGGTGGCGACACATCCTGTAGGTGACTGACTCTCCTCAATGATCGGGGTGAACATATTGAAGGGTTCGGTCTGTCCCCAAACTGCCTTGACGAGAGGATCCACGGCCGGACCGAGCGATGGGGGAATGTATACGCTTTCGGGCTCTTCTTCGGAAATAAGTTCAAAAACGTTTTGCGCTTCGTCTGTCATCATATCGAGCCACCAACGGAGTCCGTCGGGGAGATTTGGATCCGAGAGATTGCCAGTCTCTGAATATCCGAGCATGGCCGGAAGCCGATCGTCGGCTGAGAGCACGATATATCCCGGACGTCCGGTCATATCATAGAGATAAAGAGCCGAATTACCTTTTTGAGTTGTGACGCATCTGACTAAAGTCGCTTTCGGCGCGTGAGTCCTGACAAGACCCGGGGCGTTCGAGCCTGAACTGATTCGCGAGATTGCTTCCTCAGGCGAAATTGTTTTTGCCTGAAGGGCAAGAGTGCCCAATCCGATCATCATCATCGGAAGCAGGCGCTTGAAGTGTGGCTGAGACATTAAAATTAGTGTATATTAAGTATGTATGATGGAGGTGTGTCAAAATGATGTCCCTGCATATCTTGGTTTGTGTTAATTTTGACACACCCTCGTGAATATATTTGCAAAAATACTACTATTTATCGGAATATGCAAATTTTAGGCGCTATTTCACAATTTTTTAGTGAAATAGCGCCTGAAAGGATGTTGGGAAAAATAGTAAATGCTAACTTATAAGTTACGTTTTCTTAATGCAATTATTCCATAACGGGCCGGACTCCGAAGCCGTGAAGGCGTGGATTATGAAGCTGGCTGGGCTTATCGGAGTCCATGATTATACTTCCGGCTTCTTTTTCACCGGTAGTGCCGCCTGCAGGCTGAGCGAGCCATATCGTGCCGATAGTTCCGTATCCTCCTACTTCCGAACCCAATTGTCCGGACCTATATCCAAGTTCGGGGAAGAATAATTTCGAACCGTCGGAGAGTGTGAAATATAAGCCCATTGCGTGGGTGCCGCTTTGGGCCGGCCCATATTGAGACGCCTGTTTGATGACATCGAGCAGACCCGTGCCGTAAGGCACCTTCGCACCCACAGGAGATGGATCATATATTGTCTTCACGCTTGAAGAGGCGAGTGAAGAATCCCAGAGGTTGGTGTAAGGGAAGATATAATCGTGTGTGCCTGTGAAAAACACATCCGGGTTCTTCGTGAAGACGGCGATGAAATCATTTCCGGATTCCACAGTGCTGAGCGACTGGGTCCTGAATTGCTTAATCTCGTAATGTTCCGCGTCAAACCATTCATTGATACTCGACTTGATAGGATCCTTGCGTCCCCATTGATAGAAGTTATAGCAATCACTGGTTTCGGTCGTGATTCCCGTCTGGTTGAGCAGAATTGTAGTTGTCAGCGGTTCCATTCCATTGGGTATATCCCCGGTCTGAGTGAAGCGAACATGAGCCTGACAATGGGGGAAGACGGTTATGTCACCACCCATTATGCGGCCTATATTTCGAGGATAATACTTGTATGTTTGGCCTGAAACAGTCACCGAAGCGAGATCTGAGCCTGCGACATAATCCGTGACCCAAATATTCCAGCTCCACATCACTGTTCCGTTCTTATCACGCAAAGCGATAATGGCGTTTCCTTGACGGATAGACTCAGCGGGCACTTCAAACGAGATTGTGTGGTCGGGGTTAAGCGTCACATTCCGGATGAGATCGAGTCGTCCCTCCCAAACGAGAACAGCGTCAGCGGGATTTGTGCAACCCTGATTCTCGTAGATATAAGGAGATGTGATTGCGTTATTAAGATGATTGACAAAATTCTTCAGCGCATATTTGTTATGCGAAGTCGAAGTGTAGGCCGCTTTATTGTCAGCGCCGTTCTTAAAGGCATTGCCGTAGACGAGCGGGAAAGAATATTTTCCAGGTGCATTGACAATATAGCAGTTCGCGGTATTCTCAATTCCTGTTGCGCCCGTAGAGTTGGCAAGATTGTAGGGAGTGTGACCCGAAGTGGTGTTGATATTCGGAGTGTCCTGAAGTTTCTGAGATTCAGCGCTAAGTTTTGCGAATGTCAGCCGCTGCATCTTCGTGACGGCCTTTTCAAAGTCAATCCCGTTTCCCGACACAGGAAATTCTTTGATCCATTCAGGCATAGAGATGACGTTGCCGTTGTCGTCGACAAATTCCGCTTTCCATTTGACCGGGATTGAGTCCCCGGATTCGTTGATATAGCAGCTATTGACTTTGAATGGCACAGTTTGACCCGGATAAGGAGTTTCAAAAGTGCCTGCCACGTCAAGAATCAGTCGGTTCGTTTCAGGTTTGGCGGAGAGGTGATAAGTGATGGTGCTCCCTTCGGGCCATTCCTGAGCACCGATAGAGGCAGTATAAGATGATTCCTTTCCGTCGATATCAATTGTAAGTGTGACAGTTGCATCATCGGGTAATGTGCCGGGAATCATAAGGAAAGTCTCGTCGTTAGCAGTGATTGGTGTTCCGGGAGCTACATATTGGCTCCCTTCAGCCGGACTGAGCACCGGGTTTGCCGGTTGTACTGAATAGGATTCAGACCCGCTTATGTCACTCCATGAGCCGTCGGCAATATTCAAAATGCCTTTGGAGGGGATGCCTGACAGTTCAATTTTTTTCACCTTGCATCCGATCATCTCACTGCCCGTCACAAAACGCACGGCGCTAAGAGCATGATTGAAAGAAAGATCAATAGGCGAGGACTCGGCTGTAGTCTGTGACGCCCAAAGGATATCCTCCTGGTCGGATACGTTTGAAGGAGTGGTGTAATAGATTATCCGGTTATTATCAGCATCTTTCGTTACGATTCCGAATGGAGAATAGGCCGTAAATGTCAGTTTCTCCTTCCCCGGCCACAAATATTCCCTTTCGGGAGCCCATCCATTGGCGCGAGTGACTTCCACATTGTCCATATAGAGGCCGCCGTCGACTGTATTTGCGAACACACCGAAATCATTGATGCTCGAATTGTCAACGGACGAGGATCTCGTGGTATTGATTCGGGCGTCCAAATAATCTATTCCCGGAGTGATTGTAGGATTGAGGTAGAGCGTCGAAGTGTCGTTTTTCAAACATATTGCGCCGCCCCTCTGTGTGTTTGAGCCGGATCGTGTATTGAATGAGACCGTTGAGAGCTCGAAGCGGATATGATTGTCATTCTGCGAATTTCTATCAAGAAGATTATCATCAGCGCAGGAAGACAATGCTAAAACAGATAATCCGGACAAAAGAATCGGCATAAGCCCCCGTTTGGTCAAACGAGAAGAATAGCTAAGATAAATATAATTAGAACTTTTCATTGGAATCGTATTGAATAAAAGAATTGACCATAGAGAGAGGCTCCCCTCCCTATGGTCAAAGCCTAAACTGTTGTCCTTTGGTTTTTATAATCTCTCCGGTAAATTAATTGTTCGTTGCCGGAGTGTAAGTATGCATATCGAGGTTGGATGAAGAATCAACCCAGTCGATAACATTCACAGTGAACTTGATCGGGCCACCGAGAACCGGAGTTCCGGGATTCGGGTCTTTCGGGTCTACATAACCTGCACCGTGGCTGAAGTCGAGAGTATAGATATATTTCTTGCCGGGTTCCCAATTTGTATTGATAGGAATTGCGGCCCAGATGCAGTTGCCGTTAGAGGGGAAAGGATAGATCTGGAGACCTTCGTTTCCGTTCGCGTCGAGAACGTTGATCTGAAGTTTAACAGAGAGGTATGCACCGGCCTTTGTGTTGGATGCATCTCCGTCGGGATCCCAAGCAGTCAGCTGCTGAGGAAGAATCATCGCATTGCCGTTGGTGCCCATCAGGTTCTGTGCGTCAGGACCGAGCACGATAGGAGTGCTGTATGTTGATTCATAATCAGTCTTATTGCTTGCCAATGTCCAGGCGTTAGTGTCGAAGTTGAATGAACCGGTCGCTACGGGTTCGCCGATGCGGACACCTGTAATTTTGAAGGTATAATTCTTATTGTTCGTAAGACCTCTCACTTCGATCTGAGCGAGGTTGTGGTTGAAATCAAGGGGAACGCCGGGGCCTTCGTTGACAGACTTCTTGCCGGTTGCCTTGGCCGAAATGAAGTCGATCTGTTTGCTTATGTCAGAAGCCGGGCTGAAGTTCGAGAGAGTCTTTTCAGATTCGTTGATTGTCACGCCGGCGAGATCTGAAGGTGCGTATGCGACGAAAGACAATTCGCTGTCATCACCGGGCCAATAATAATCCGAAGCTGAGTTATAGAAACTTGAACCTGAAGCCTTCGAGAATGTCTGATTCAGGAAATAGGGGGTTGAGCCGAGGAATGCTGACGCGTTGAAATCAACAAGATTTCCGTTGTTGGTTTCTGTGGCACGGGTCGCCATTGCGGGACGGAAGTTAATTTTTCTGCCTAAATTAACTTCGGCAGGATCATCATTTGAACAGGCGGTCAGCGCTAACAATGAGGCTGCGGCCGCAAAAAGAAGTGTGTGTTTCATAATCGTATTAATGTTTTTAGCAGAATCATACGCCATCATTGCTTCAGGCGAAATAAATCTTCTTATTTTTATATTCTTTGTAATATATACAATTCTATTCTCTCAATGGTTCACTCCCGAAATGTTAAATTAATCTTCCAGCACCAAATGGAATCAGCCCTAATTTTTATTCAGCTCAAAAATTTTTAGCGGTAATATTAAGACACCGCCCTGAATTTAACATTTTTTGTGGGACGGGATCTAAATATATATTAAAGCAAGACGATTATATTATATTAAAAGCCATTTATAAGCTGCGTATATATTAATTCTCTGTCCATTAATCTTTGTCATACGCTCCTCAAAGGCGGTGATCAGAGATAGCTTTCCACATTTGAGCGATATTCCGGCTTTCACCAATGCCGAAGTTTCTCGGTTGAGAGTTTTTTCAGAGGATATATCATA
>CAYQQG010000085.1:0-9187 GCA_964419535.1 uncultured Sangeribacter sp. | reverse complement strand
ATGCACTTCTATATAAATGAAATATATAATCAATATTGGACTACACTAATACAGACTCGACAAAACCCAATTTAATTGGTTTTGTACGGCATATCGCGTAGTAGAGAATGTTAAAATTCGATATTGCTTTGATAATCGAGAGATTATCACTAACTTTGCATTGAGCCATCGTAGTCGGTTTGGCAATTGAAAATCGTCGAATACCTATTAATTTTTCACAGAATGAGGTAATAGCAGTTTGTAATTTATTCTCCTCCACGTACCAATATTAGAATTCGTTGATTAACCTAATTAGTTTGTCTATAATAGAAAAACTATCGCTAAACGTCTGAAAGAATATTATTTTTTTGTAAACATTATGGATAAGGAAATAATAAAGAAGATAGCGAAACTTCAAAAAGATGTGCAAGACCCGTCAAAATGGGAGTGCATCTGCCCTAATTGTAAAAACGCGTCAATTAATTCACATCTTCCTCAACGGCATGGAATCTTAGATAATCTTGCTGAAAATGGACACATGTTTGAATTAAAACCCAAAAGTTTCTATGACCCTTCGTGTGTAGATGGCACCTTCAAATTTCATAAGATCGGTATAAATAGGGCAATTTCCTGGCCAGTCTTTTGTAATGGTCATGATACAGAACTATTCAAGGAAATCGAATCACAAAGGAGCATTGATTGCTCCGATTACAGAACTCAATTGCTTTTAAGTTATCGAACTGTCTGTTCTGAAATTCGCAAAAACAAATGGCTATAAGATTACATTCAGAAAGTATATCCATTTTAGCTGATCCGATTCAATATTGTATGTTGAATAGTGCTATTGAAGGGAATAAAAAAGGGATTGAAGATTTCAATTTTTATAAACAGGAGTTAGAAAAAGAGCTTATTCAGCCTTCAAATAAATTCTTATTTCATCATTTCTCATATCCTAAATTATCTATTTATGCTTCAGCAGTTTTTGGGTATATTAAATATGACGACTATTATAAAAAAGTTTACTCCGAGAGGCCTTGGGAGAACGTATTCTTACACATTATTCCTCAAAACGACTCCACGGAAATTATCATTGGCTATCACTCTGATTGTGTGAATGATGATATGCTCAAATTGGCATCCGAATGGGATAACCTTGATTCTGAATCATTGGGACAGAAGTTAACTGAGATTTTAGTGAATCATGTTGAGGACTGGGGACTGTCACCGTCATTATACAAGTCTATCCCTGAAGCAAAAAAACAAAAATTCATTAATCTATTTGAGCAAAATATATTGCGTCATGAATCTTCATTAAGTGCAGATTTTAATCTGTTCAGCTAAGACCGTTTCCACAATAATTGTTAATGCCAGGAACGCAGTGACAATTTTTGGGAAAGGGGTCTAATTTTTGGCTTTATATATCTGCCAGCTGTTGAAAAGATTTTGCCAAATGGAGTAGAAGGCCATGCCTACGGATGCGATAGGATTTAAAAACGTGTTGAGCATCCATATTCCCATTGCCGTGTTCTTTTGTGCCAATATCTGTCCGCCGGCAATCCGGTCCCCATATCTTTTTCCAATAATTTTCCCTAAAGAGAATTGAAAGATGCAGATAACCAGGGAGATTAATCCTAACCATATGACATTCCCTAAATTGTTGTGCAGACGTATAACAACAAAATCAATCGTCTGACCGATAGTGACGAACAGTGCAAATGCCCATAAGTAGAACGACCACTGCTTATATTTTGAGATAATCGCATTTAAGTTCGGCAAGAGCTTCTGCAAACATAACACCAATATAAATGGCAATGCTATTACTATCGCTATCTTGGCAAAAATCAGCATGAACATGTGTGAGAAATCGGTGTTTGGAGAGGTGCCCATGATGAAAGAAATATATATAGGCGCTACAATAGAAACCAATAGGTTGCCGACAATGGTATATGTTGTTGTGCGGACCGGATTCGCTCCTAACATTGACGCCACAACCGTCACTGAAGATGCAACGGGACATAATGCGCACATCATGGCACCCTGAGCCAATATTTCATCGGATGTTACTTTATAAACCAGCCAATAGAGTGCCAGGCTGACTATGGTTTGAAAGGAGGCGATCCAGAAATCAAGTTTTGAAGGCCGCAATGATGAAAGTCTGACGCCTGAAAACGTCAGGACAAGAATTGCGAATATCACATATGGCACGGCAACAGACAAAGATGAGCATAATTGGCGAAGGAAATATCCCAGAATCAAAGCGATCGGAAGAACAAGGCTTTTATATTTCTGCATTTGTCGCTCAAATTATAATTTGGTTGTTACGCAGGCTCGGAGTCCGTTGATTACGGCGCCTGTGAATCCTGACGCTTCCATGGCGTTGATGCCGCGAATTGTCAGTCCGCCAGGAGTCGTCACTTTGTCTACCTCTTGTTCCGGGTGTAACCCGTTTTTTTCAATCAGTTCGGCGGCTCCGCGCATTGTGGCGGCCGCGGCGCGAAGAGCTGTGGCGGGGTAAAGGCCTAATTCCACGCCACCTTCTGTCATCGCTCGCAACATCCTCATCATGAATGCCATCCCACAAGAGGCTACGGCCATGCCTGCGTCCATCATCCTCTCTTCCACAATCTCCGTCAGTCCGAGACGGGAAAAAATGCCGGTTATGATGCGGTCTGACATTTCATCAGGAATCTCGCGACTTACGAATGTCACTCCACAACCTAAACATACGGCTGTATTCGGAATCGCTTTATAAATTATGCAATTCTTACCGGCCATTTTTCGCAGTTCGGCGATTTCGATTCCTGCAGCGATCGAGACGATTATCGGAAATTTGTCTTGAGAATTCAATATCGGACGAATCTCATCGATGACCTCCGCAATTTTCCAAGGTTTTACGCATAAAACTATGACATCACTCCCCGCGGCGCATTCCTTGTTAGAGAAATATGTACTGATCATGGGAAAATCAGCTTTAAGATTCTCTAATTTGTGAGCGGAGGGATTTGACGCCCTTATTTCGTATTTATCATTGGCTTTTGCTAATCCACTCGTTATGGCCGCGCCCATATTTCCTGCACCGATTATACTCAACCTGATTTTCATGGCTATAGTTCAAGTTTTATGAAAGGGGTCTTATATATGGAGAATTGTTGACCTTTAATGCTTAGGGATGATCAGCCGTCGGGAGTGGTCAGCAGCCTCTTCCGTCTATACTGCATGAATCGCCGTCAGATCCGGGATTGGGTTCGAGTCCAACATCTTTGGAATAAAGGGTGACAGTTCCGTCCTCTAAAACGTAGCAAGGGATGCCGAGATCATCTATCTGTTTGGCTTCATCGAAAGCGGGATTTGTGTCGCGCAGTTTAAGGAATTCCTTAAGATTCTTAACGTGGCTGCCAATGTCAATTATCTCAAATTCGGGATTATTTTCAGCCTGTTTCTTCACGTACTCGCAATCAGGGCACGTTTGCATCACATACATTTTTATCATAACTGCTACTTTATTAAAGGTGAAATATTCAATTGCAAAGATAATGAAAAATAGTCTAACCACACAGATTTTAAATTTTTAATAAGTATATGGGCTTTTTGAAATTTATTCAAGTGGAAAGGGTTCTAAAAGGGGCAGTAGGACCTTTTCGAAGTTTTCGCGTGAGATTATACGGTAATGGAAGTGAACGGAGTCGTTGAAACGGCGGCTGTGGTGGACGATATAGTTTCCTTCTTCAAATTGCTTCTTTAGATCTTGCCTATCCGTTTGTTCCTCCGGAAAGTGCAGACCTTTATTGATGATTACACTGTCAATTTTGGTCCATATCTTCATCCATTCTTCTCCGGAAGGGGGTGTGATTCCCTGTACACTTTCCACAAACGTTTTGAAATACAGATCGTATGGGATTAAACTGTCTTTGATGACAGAAAGATTCACTCTATAAAAATTTCCGCAGAATCCGGTTTTTTCATATAATGGACCTTCAAATGGACCTTCCTCAGCGAGTTCACGGCGAAGATAGCGTCCGGAAGCGGCCGTGTCTGTAAGGATGTGACCCGGTCCAAAAAAATCCTGCATGAAATTCTTGTAAACATCCCGATATTGGGAGGCCGGATAATGTGCAATCTGATAATCAAGAGCAAAAGATATGGAGTCGTGGAGAGCATCGGAGATATTAGGGTTTTCTGTTGCACTACAATCTTTTATAGAATTGAATCCGAATGTTAACAACGGCGAAATAAAAAGCAACAGACGAATGCTTATTTTTATGAAATTAGATCTCATTTCATGAAATTTTATTCCTTTCTCGGATCGTGGTGTTGGGGTGAATTTTGTTTTGATCTGTTTCTGAAGAGAAGGATCCACAATATCATAACCGCGAAGGCGTAGGCCGCGAAGATTGACCATGGATAGATCCATTCGCCCATGAAAAGACGCATCGGATTGCCGGAACCGGAGGGCGTAATCATTTCCCAACTGCACCAACGGTTGACAATTGCCCCGGCTGAGAGTGTGCCTAACGTAGCGCCGAGTCCATTGCTCATGAACATCATCAGGCCTTGTGCGAATCCTTTCATATTCTTCGGTGCGACTTGCTGTATATAAAGGTGCCCGGCAATCGTTATGAAATTAAAAGCAACGCCGTAAATGATCATGGAGCCAATCAGAAGCCATAGGCCGTCACCGGGATTTCCGGTGCCGAGCATCAGAAATCTCAAAGCCCATGCAAGCAGTCCGGCTGCATAAACAAAGCGAATCCCTTTCCATTTGAGTGAAACGCCGACAAGGAGTATGCATGCTGCTTCCGAGATCTGCGAAAGTGAGAACAGCATGGTGGCATTGCCGGAAGCGAAAGAGTCGGCATAGTCTTTAAGCCCGGCGAAATGGGTGATAAACGGCGTCGCGAAGCCATTTGAGATTTGGAGACAAACGCCTGAGAGAGCCACGAATATAAGGAAAATGCAGATGTCCCGTTTTCCGAACATGCTTTTCAGTGAATCTCCAAGAGACATCTCATCGCGTGCAACTCGTAAAGATTGTGCTGTTCTGTTTATTGCTGGAAGAGCAATGGTAAATAGAGCCGTTGCAAGTCCCATAATCCCGCTGCAGAGCATTTGCATGGCGTTATATTGGAATCTCAGATGTCCCGGGTCGTCGGCGTCGCTGAAAGCGAACCGGAGTCCATCACCGGTCCAATAAGCGGAATTGACAAACCACATGGCGCCCACGAAACCGATTGTGCCCCATATCCGTATGGTCGGAAAGGCGGTCACGGTGTTATGGCCGCTTTGGGTCAGCAATCTGAAAGTGACCGTATTGGCGAGCGCCATGGTGGGCATATAGAAAGCGAGGAAAAGAAGATAGACAGAATAACAGATTCCGAAATCGAGCTGATCGCGTGTAATTCCATAGCGCCAAAGAACGAACATCATTACGGATGCGGCCAGGTGACAGAATGCCAATAGTCTTTCCGGACGGCCGGTTTTGTCCGCCAGTCGGCCAAATAGGGGAGGGGTTATAATCGAGACCAATCCAATGGCCGCATAAAACCACGCGATGTCGCTCCCTAATCCTCCGGTCCCGAGAAATTGGCCGAAGCAGGTGAGATAGCATCCCCAGACGCTGAATTGGAGGAAATATAAACAGGAAAGGCGCGCTTTCATCAGAATTTAAATTCGACACCACCCATAACGGTCGTTCCGGGCATCGGGCAACCATAGATGATCTGATAATGTTTATTCGTGATGTTATCAATTTTTATTGACAAAGTGACCGGCACTCTCATTCCAAGCGTATAGGCCGCCCGAAGATTAAGGAGAGAATAGCTCTCGGTTGCTCCCGTCGGATTGCCGTTCTTCATGCCCCATATGCTCATCTCTTCGAGGGTGAAGCTGAAATCTCCGGGAGAGTATGTGAATTCTGCATTCAGCTTATTTTTCGGTGAATAGAGATTCCCTGAATCTGTGTGCAGATAAGACCATGAGGCGCTTGCCCTTAAGTTTGAAAGGATGTTATAGGCGCCTTCCACTTCAAAACCCTTGTTGTGGAATTTGCCGGTGTTGACATTGTGCGGGCGCCCGTCGACCCTTACAGTCTGAATCATATTCCGCCCGTCGATATAGAAGATTGCGGCGCCGATCATCAGTTTGTAATTAAGGAAATGCTGGCGATAGCTGATTTCGTAATTTAGCATATATTCCGGTTTAAGCTCAGGGTTTGCCGGCGGATAAAGATATAGCTCGCGAATATTTGGCGCGCGGAAACCCTTGCTGAATGAAGCCTTTATCTGAGAATCGCGGCCCGGTTTGACAATGAGTCCTGCCTGAGGAACCCACACATTTCCATAGGTGGACCCGTGTTGCAGACGCACACCTCCGTTTATATTCAGGATGTCATTGAAGAATCCCTGTTGCATCATCAGGTATCCCGCGATTTCGTTGACATGATGTTTTGCGTCTGAAGTAATTTTATTCGCATCTTCTTTGTCTGTGTTCCATATATGGCCGCCCCAATGCTGAAAATCGACTCCGGCCGAAAGCGTGTTTTCTCTCCAAAGATAGAACGATTCGTATAGGGTGAATCCCATGTTGTAGTCCGTGGAGTTAAAAAGATAATCTTTCGGAGCGGTTCCTGGAGCATTTCCGTCATCCACCTTATTGCGTCCCCAATTGATGTATGCCTGAAGGCCTCCGTCGAACTTTTCATATTGGTTCTTGACGTAAAGACCTCCGGTTCCGCGGAAAAGATCGGTCCACATGTTTTCCAGAGGATCCTGAATAGTGCCGGGATTATTGGCGTGGCTCTGGGTCATGTCTATCATTCCGGCGACGCTCCACGGTTTCGAGATGGCATATTTTACCTGTGCAAATTCGTTGGCGAGCCAGAAAGAGCTTCCGGCCCGGTATCCATTGCTTCGGTCGAGTTGTCCGGACAAAGTCGCAGAGAGCTTATCCTTTTTGAAACCTGTCGACAGGGCGAATTTTTGAGTGTTGAATGATCCGAACATAGCGCGGGCCCGGCCTGTGAGTCCGTCTTGTTTCTGGGTGTTTGTCACAAGATTTATAGAACCTCCCATAGCGTTTGAACCGTATAGAAGTGACGAGGGACCCTTGACGACTTCAATTCTTTCAACGCCGTTGGCGACGTAAGTGTCGGCAAGACTGTGGCCGAAAACTCCTGCCCATTGGGGCTGGCCGTCAATCATGAAAAGGACCTTATTCCCCTGACCGACTCCGCGGATATTGACTTCTCCGGCGCTACCTCCCGAAACCCCATATCCGGCAAATCCACGCTCAGTCACGAACAGACCGGGGACCTTGGCAACGAGGACCGGAAGCAGAGATGATTCTGACGATTTGTCAATTTCAGAAGATGTTATCTGAGTGACATTCATCGGAATGAGTTCCGGATTCGTCTTCAGCGGAGCTGTCACAACCAGTTCGTTGAGACTGACTGTATCGCGCGGCGCTTCAGTGGCTGACAGACCGGTCACAGCCAGAACCATTGGAATTGCCAGAAGTTGCTTTTTCATTTCTGTATCTTTGGGTTATATGAAAATTTCTTATTTATAGAGCAAAGTTAATTAAAAATTTTGGAAATTTAGTAAAATTTAGTTAAATTTGTGACTAAATTAAGTAAATATCTTAAAGGTGAATCAATCAGAAATAGAATTTTTTGACAAGTTGGCTCCTGAATGGGATGCCAATGAAGTCCGTTCAACTCCGGAACGAGTCCGAAATATCCTGTCTAAATTGTATATATCCAAAGGGATGAATATTCTCGACCTCGGCACCGGGACCGGAGTCCTTGTCCCTTACTTATGTGAGTTGACGGGAACCGAAGGTCATATCACAGCCGTTGACCTTTCCGGGGAGATGCTGAATATAGCAAAGAAAAAATATGGGGGATTGAAGAATGTGGAATTCCTAAAGATTGATTTTGAGGAAGAGCAGATCCCGGGACAATATGATATTGCTATGCTTTATTGTGTTTATCCGCATCTTCATTATCCGGCTCAAACAATGGAATGGCTCTTCAAGATGAACTTGAAGCCCGGGGGAGCGATAGTGATTGCCTTCCCCTCTGATGAAAAATTCATCAACAGCATTCATCACGAGCGCAAGTCGGAAAGTGATCATCTTCCTTCGGCCGGTGTGCTCGCGGAGAGAATAAAGGGATGGGGATTTGAAGCGGAAGTATTGGCTGAAAATCCGGAGGAATATATCGTTATTGTCAGAAAATAAAAACGTTGATATTCTATAACTTTGATATTCTATTATGTCATTCCTATGGACCAGGAAAGCATTCTCTAATATCCGATTCCGTTTTTGACTAAGAGCTCCTTTAATTTCAGATTTTCAGAGCGAAGTCTGTCGATTTCGTCGCGCAGGTCGTCAATTTTATCTGAAAGGCGGTCGTTTCGTTTGGTGAGGAAATCGATTCTCGCCGTTTGATCTGTATCTTGACCCGCACAGGCATTGTTCCGTTGATGAGCAAGATCGTGAAAATGATTGAGCAGGCGGGTGATAGTGTCTTCCTGTTCGGAATCGTGAGTATGATCATACGGATCATTTGAATCCTCAACCATATATGCTTCGAGATTATCAAGTTCAAAGATGTCCTTGAGCTTTTCGAGTTTTTCGTCGGGCATTCTGCTTCTTCCGTTCTCGATTGCCGAAAGGAAGCTCGGGCGCACCTGAAGCAATTCGGCGAGCTGGCGCTGGCTCATGCCGGCTCTTTTGCGCAATTTGACAAAATCAATTTTTCTCATCAGGCATTGTTTGATTGTGGATTTGGACAAATATCTTTGTCAATTTTCAACAAAGATACTTAATTTCACTGAATTTTGAAAATTTTTCCGATAGAAAAGACCTAAATTCCACTGCCTGTCGCCCGTAAGACCTATGTATATTACTGATGTATATTACTGAGTTTGCGGGTAAAGAAATTCATAGCAGTACGAATGCGATGGAACAGATTGCCGTGAATTTCCATATCGCTGCTCCTTCAGCATGCCTATGAGATGTGTTTTATGAAAAATTGAGAATATTTCACTCTTAAGTGAAATATTTATCGAGCTTTTGCGTTATAATTAATAAAACAAGGGATACGACTATGAGCGAAGTGGAAATCTATTTGATTGGCGAGGGCCAAAACTGAACCCTCTATACTCTGCAATTTCTTCGTGACTCAGATAATGAGTTTGAGAAGTTTGTC
>CAYQQG010000084.1:0-9379 GCA_964419535.1 uncultured Sangeribacter sp. | reverse complement strand
AAGCAGAATTTATATGATTAAGACCAACAGACCGGATCTTTCCTCAGAATCGGGAGCAAAGCGGCTCTCCCCTCTCGACATGAACAAACTTGCGATTCTGAAAGACCACACAGTGATAACCTTCACCGACACTGAAAAAGCATAGCGGAGAATAGAATTTAAATGTTATTTATTCGTTATGAAGTAAAGTACAATTTTAATTTATCTCTCTATGGATAAGAATATACTTGAATTTGTAACGTATTGCATAAGCAAGTTGGCCGGCAGTTTGAAGCTTAGCCAACAAGAGGTGTATCGCAAACTTGAGAAATCCGGTATACTATATGATTATATAGTTCCCTCTTATGATGTGCTCCATACGTTCAGTTCGCGATATCTTATTGATGATCTGACAGAATTCTTAAAAGAGAAAGGAGAGTTGCCGGTATGAAGCTATATCACGCCTCAAATTTATTAATTGAAAATCCGGATATAACTTTTTCAAGGGACTATCTTGATTTTGGAAAAGGTTTTTACTTAACATCCTTACAAGATCAAGCTTTGAAATATGCGCAGCGTTTTATTCGGCGCCGACAAGAGGCCTGGATTAACACTTATGAGTTCTTATTCGATGTTGACAAATGGAAGGTGCTTGAGTTTAAATCATACGATAGAGAATGGCTTGACTTTGTATCTGAATGCAGAGCCGGAAAAGATACAACTGATTATGATATAGTGATAGGAGGGATAGCAAATGATAAAGTTATCCAAACACTGGATCGTTACTTTAATGGTGAATTATCTGCAGAGGATACACTCGGATTATTAATTTTCGAAAAGCCAAATAATCAGTTCTGTATCCGTTCTCAAGAATTAATTGATAAATGTCTTTGTCACATAGAAAGTAAGAAATATGGAGGAAGAGAGTAAATTAGTTTTAAGAGCATCGAAGATTGCAAACATTATTGTTGGTATAAGTGATTTATATGGGTTGACGATTCAGGATGCCACTGAGAAATATTATAAGTCTGAAACTGCTCAAATGATTGAAGATGGAGTTGCAGATCTTCATTGTCGGAGTGACAAATATCTTGCAACATTAGTAATGGAAGAATACGGAGGAAAGAGATTATGACGGAAATGGCAGCGTTGCGGTCGAGACATTCTGTAAGGAAATATCAGGAGCGGCCGCTTGATGACAAGATGGTTGCGCAGTTGCGCGAAGAAATCGCACGGCTTAATGAAGTCGGCGGACTCAACATGCAGTTGGTTTTGAATGAGCCGAAGGCTTTCAAGACCTTTCTTGCGTATGGAAAATTCTCAAATGTCACCAACTATATAATGGTTGTCGGGAAGAAATCGGATTCATTAGAGTTCAGGGCCGGTTATTATAGCGAGAAACTCGTTCTTTTCGCTCAAAGCATCGGACTGAACACCTGTTATGTCGGCCTGACATATAAAAAAGTGACAGGAGCTTTCGAGGTCGGACCGGATGAGAAAGTCGTTGTCTGCATAGCTGTCGGCTATGGAGCGGAAGACGGAAACAATGGTCATAAGATCAAACGGCCGGATCAGGTAAGCAACGAGACCGCTTCCTCGCCCGAATGGTTTAAGAGAGGGGTTGAAGCCGCTCTGCTGGCACCGACAGCTGTCAATCAACAGAAATTCTATTTTGAATATGTAGCTGACAATAAGGTGAGACCGATAAAAGGGAAGTCACTTGTAGGATACACGAAAATCGACTTAGGCATAGCCATGTATAACTTCGAGGTCGGAGCCGGCAAAGAGAATTTCGAATGGATCGACTCTCCATTATAGCCACAAAATCGACGATTCCATAGCCTATAAACCATTGACTTAAGCGTTACGATTGTTAACTGATTGTTATGGCTCAATTCAATACATTTGAGAGTGCGGTCGATTTCTCGTTCTGGAGAGAGACTTGCGAGAAGTATGGGCAAAAGACGTTTTTTAGCCGAGGTGAATATTTCGTTCATTCAGGTTCAATCCTTCAGCGGGTCGGCTGGATAGTATCCGGGGGCTTTAAGCATTGTCTGATTGACAATGCCGGAAATATGAAGGCCGTAGGGTTTGTTTTTGACGGTGCGGTGCTTGCAAACTATCAGAGCGCCGTTCTCGGCAAGCCAATGCCCACGGACATAGTTGCCATAGAGGATTCAGAAGTGCTCATTGTCCCCGCGGAAATCATGAGGGACAGGTTGCTTAACGACCCAACGCTCAATATAAGATTTGTTCAGGCCTTGTTTGATCAGGCTTATGAACAGATATTGAACGACTATCGGTTTACGCCCTCGGAACGTTATCATCGCCTGATCAGTCGCTATCCGCGTATCACACAGCTCGTTTCCCTTGCTGACATAGCGTCATATCTCAACATCTCATATCGTCAGCTTCATAGAATCAGGGAGTCCCATATGAAATAAATAGAATCTAAGACCCCGTACGGATGGAGGTCAGAGAGAATCCATTATATGACATTTGTCACATTCATTATTATAATCTTACCATATATTTGCAGAAAATTCATCTTGATGCCCTGAAATACTAAACTTGTAGCTCCGGGGTCATTCAGAATCTGCAAACAATGATAAATTTTGAAAAATATTTAAGGCTCTCAGGCATTCTGACAATTGTGTGCCTGAATCTACTGTGCTGTAATGTTTCTAATGCAAAGAAGATTTATTCAGCACTGTATGGACGTGTCTATCTGCAAAACGGCGATTCAATTATTGCCGATGGCAATCTGCGCGTCGCCGTCCCGGTAAAGAAAAAGCCTCTTAATATAATAGAGAATCCCTATTCAAGAAATAATATAATCCAATCACGTATTGATGCTGAGGCAATAGATTCAGTAGTTATATGGACCTCTTCAGCTCCGGAGTGGCCCCACACGTTTCGTTTCATCCGGGAATATGGATGGTGTTTTGAAGCGGAGCATACTCCATATGTCTAGGTTTACTGTTATTCACCAAAAGGATATTATTGCGGTGGCAACGGCGGAATATGGATGCGCGGGAAAAGCAGTATGCTTGTAGCGAAAGGTGGCAAGATCTATAATTTCGGCTCTCCCGACAAGCAGTCAAACAAGAAACTTATCCGCAGTCTCGAACCGCTCGTTGCAGATGATCCTCAATATCTTGAATATCTCAGAACTCTAAGCGGTCGCCGTGACAAGGTTCTCAGAAGCCTTAGTCTTTATAATCCGGAAGGGAACCAGTAATCTAAACCGCTTATGCTCGGATAATAAAACGATAAAACATAATCAACACACCTAAATACTAATATCATGAAAATCAGACAAGTTTTAACCCTTATCATTGCGATGGCGTTCTGCCTGAACGTCTACTCTGAGAAAGATCCTGATGACTATCACGTTCAGGTCATTCTGGTTAACGGCGACACAATCACCGGATATATCCATAACGACCTGAAGACAGGCCTGAAGAACCTTTTTTCAAAGACCGGCACGATACGCCAATATATAAATGTCGGTGAAGAGCTGAAAGGAGGAAAGACAAAGCGCTACAATGCATCCGAAGTCAAGGAATACAGATTCCTTGAGCCTACGGAAGGTTATCCGGAAGGGATGGCCTGCGTGTCGGAAATGGTTGTTTCTCCCAAGATATTAAAGCCACTGAATTATGTGCGTGGATTCCTATGGGAACGTGACCGCAGGGAGAGCGGGTCAATTCTTAAATGGGAAGTGTGGGAATCGACTGGAGGACAGAACAGTGTCCGTCGGCTTGTGCCCGTGATCGGCGTGAAATTCAAAGGTGCGCCGGCCACTTTCCCGATCATATATAACGGTGTTTTCAGTGACTGGTATCTTCATTATTATCTTAAAAAATCATATCCTGAGTTAGGCGAAGCTTGGAAACAATATTATCAAAAGGGTGAAGATTCGAAAGCTCATCGTAAAGAGCTTCTTGACAATCCTTCTACAGCCCTGCTCTTCTATGAGGAGTTCATCCGCAATAATCCTCCATTGGATGACGACTCTTCACAGAAGTAAGACCCTCATTAGCCCTAATCATACCCTCTCCGTTATGCTCCTTGTTCGGATCGAAACGGAGGGGGTCTGAATTACTTAGACCCCTTCAGCTTTCTCGCTCTTTGGATAAGTTCTTCCTTGCTTGGAAGGACGTATTCTTTGAATGAAGATGTGTTCGCCACTAACAGATTATTGTGGTCAGTGAATTTTACAGTCCAGAACGGGGTGTTGTCCCCGGGAATTTTAAAGAATGGGGTCAATGTCTCCGAATCGAGAACGAAGACATCTTTCTCTCCACCGACAATAACAAGACTGTTGTCAGATGATATGTCAACCGAACAAAGACTCTCTTTGAGCCATGTCCTTTTGAGTTCTCCACCTGTGGAGGCATCCCATTTCTTGATCGTGCCGTCGCCGGAAACTGTCACTGCGAACGCATTGTCACCGCTCATGGCCGCATCGTTGACATATTGATATCCGTGCGGCAACCTGATCAATTCCTTACCGCTGCTGGCGCTGTCGGAATATAGAATGCATGAAGAGCCGTCATTTGACGCCGTAATGATTCTGCTCTTGTCACCGTTAAGCCTGAGATTCTTTATATTTCTTGAATGGATATGCTGTTTCCAGACCGGTTTTTTCTCTGCCATATTCCATGCCACAACAGACTGGTCATTGCTGCATGAAATAAGCGTGTTGTTATCCTTGAAAGCGACACCCCGGACTTTATTTGAATGGGCGCCGGTGAGAAACTCGCTCTTCTTCGTGTCGAGATCATATATCATTATATCACCGTTCAGGAGCGCGACAGCAATTTTCGATTCGTCCGGACTGACATCTACCGAATAGGCCTTGGAAGGGAGATCTATTGATTCAATATTTTTCTTCTCCGGATAAGAAAGGACTTTGAGCTTTTCATTTTCAAAATCAGTTGCAATCAAAAGGCGCCTCCCTTTGATTATGTCGACGTCATATACATTTCTGCCGAGATAGGTCTTCTTCGGCTGTTTATCCTGCAATAAACCGTAATAGGCCGCCGAGAGCAACATCATCAGCGAATCCGATTTGAGGATTCGGGAATCGCTTAGTGTCATGATTTCTTCGTAAGCCGTTTTGAAATCACGATTGTTTAATGCTTCCTCCGCCCTATCCTGAACGGCCTTTTCATTTACACAACTCTGAAGGAAACCGACAGACATAACAGTAAGAGACATTATCACTGACGCCATCAAAAATTTCCAAGGGCGGGATTTCAATCCAAATTCACGATTCTGATATTTCATAAGAAAAATGTAAATCCCGAAATTTCACGGGCTATTTGTATATGATGTTAAATTTAAATTACATGTGCAAAATTAACAAAAATACTGAATGAAAACCGGGATATTGGGATTTTGTCGCAGATTTTTATACATTTGATTGGAAATTAACAGGAATTTTGTAATTTTGCGGTCGAATGACAAGATCATTATAATCACGTAAGTAACTCTTGAAAATTAGAAATACTTTATTTTTATCGGAGTTTCAGATGATATAAACTAATTTTAAAGAGATACTTAACCTAAAAACGTTTGATAAAATTTATGATAATGAAACGAATTTCTTCTTGGCTGCCGGTTATTCTGGCAATGATTTGCGTCGGTTGCGTCAGTTTGCCGGAGCCGAAAGATGTTGAAATCAACAGTGATATTGAAGGGGACGTCGCTCAATGTCTTGAGATTGAAGGCGATGAAGCCGTGATCGAATTTTCTAAAGATAAAGAACTCGTTGCCACGACGACTTTGACATTAGAGGCAAAATCCGCTCTCCCGGCTGATGAAGTTGAGATCACGGTTGCCGTCCTGAATGATGAGGAGGAGACAATCGCGAAACTTAAAATCGCAGACAGCGAGGAAAAGGAATCGCTTCTCGGTGTGATCAACTCCGGCAAAGGATCTGTTGAGGTTAAATTCTCGACACCGGCCAATCATTCACTGTCGAAAGAGAAACTAAAGAAACTTTCGGAAGAGGCTGCGGCGGTAAAGATTATTGACTCCGAACTGCATCTGACGAAATCACCTGAAGAGCTGAAAGCTGAAAGAGACAGCCTCGCAATCGCCTCCATGCCGGAGCTCGAGCTCTCAGATTTTCTCCAAAAAGCTCGCAAAGAAGATGGATTCACAGGCAAGGTGCGCGATATGAAAAGTGCAAAGGAGATCATCAGCAATCTCCAGGCCAAAGGTTTTGAGATTTCAAAGAAATCCAGTAGAAAGGTTGAGAATTATTGCGGTGACGCATATATAACAGAAGAGACCACGATTCTCACACGCACAGCTAATAAAGAAGGTGATATGGTAGAAACAGCTACAGTTATTGATGGAGAAGACTCAGAGGTTTCTATTGATTTCTTTAACACAGATTGCGCCTTGGGCCTGATGAAAAAATTCACATCCGATGGCTATAAAGCCGGCGTCTCATCGGACTGCTATTATTGTGGCACTCAAGTCAAGCGCGGAGGCAAAGAAGGCAAAAAAGTAACGATCACCCAACTCTGGGAACCGTAATCCTGCTCCACAACGAACTAATAATGATCTATTTGGATTCCTTTCATGAAATTTTTGAAACAGATTCCAAACTACAATAACTGCTAAATAACAATAATAAAAAGGCGGCTTCAAGTTCTTATTGCTTGAAGCCGCCTTTTATAATGTCCGTTCTTCAGTAACATCCGCCAATGATATTACTTATTCTTTCAATATATTCCTCTACTTTAGGAATCATAGGGTTTATGTCTTCTTCGTCCCAATCAAAAAGATCCTCATAATCACCGGATTGACGCATAGTAAATAGTCGGCCTAATAATTTCGAATCTTCGATGGATAGTATGTTTTTATTGACGAACTCTTGGCCTATCATTCTAACTACACCTTTATGGGTAGAAGATAGAATATTATGAGAGATTAGCAGTGCGGCACTCGCATAATAAGCAGAATAATATAATCTGTTTGCTGCTAAATTCCAATATCCTATAGCACTAACATCTTTTGCTTCTTGCAACGTTTTTTTGGCTTTTTCGAGTCGATATGCCACAATATCCACTCTTACATTATCTTGAAGAGGCATAATTTAATTTTGAAACAGGATAATTTTATCCTGTTCGACATTTTTATAAAATGGTAAAAAACTTCTTTTTAGCCAGCCGCTAAAGGAATATAGACGTGGCGTAACAAATTCATTAAATTCCCATCCGATCTGTTCCATCGGCCAAGCATATTTATCCCATAATTCCATAGAGATTTTTTCCTCACCGGGTACTAATATATGTAGGTCCCAATCAGAATCAGGCCTTGCATCTCCCCTCGCTCTTGAACCATACAGTGACATCTGCGACCCACGAGGTAAAATTTCACGGGCTTTGGATATAAGAGCATTAATTAGTGATTTATACTTTTCCTTTTCAGACATACTTGCACTTCTTTTGAGGTTTGGGATTAGACAAGGAGGGCGGTGTCTTCGCGGTCGGCGGGTGTCGGGATGCGGTTGGCGAAGAAATAGTTGACGATCTGGGATATAGCTCCGTCACCGGTCACGTTGCAGGCCGTTCCGAACGAGTCCATTGCGATATAAAGAGCGATCATCAGAGCCTGGTCAGCTTCCGTGAAACCGAGCATACCGGAAAGGACACCGAGAGCCGCCATGATACATCCGCCCGGAACGCCGGGAGCGGCCACCATCGTGATTCCCAACATGCAGATGAACCCGATGAACATCGGAGTCGTATAAGGAATCCCTTGCATCAGCATGAGCGCTAAAGCGCAGGCAGTGATTTTCATACAGCTTCCGGCCATGTGGATCGTCGCGCACAGCGGAACGGTGAATCCTGCTATGTCTTCTCTAACCCCCATTTTGACACACTGACGGAGCGTCACCGGAATCGTGGCGGCCGACGACTGAGTGCCCAAGGCTGTGAAATAAGCCGGGAGCATTATCATCAACATTTTGAAAGGATTTTTCCTGACAAAGAGGGCCGCGACCGCATATTGAATCAGCAGCAACGCGATGTGCATCGCGAATATAACACCGATTATTTTCGCGAAGGCGCTGAGGACGTCTGCCACCTCCCCTTTCATCGTCATTTCCAGAAATATACCGAAGATATAGATCGGAAGAAGGGGAATAATGACCTTATTTATCGACATCGAAATTATGTCGCGGAATTCCGAGAAGAATTTCTGGAGAGTTGAGGTCTTGAGATATGCCATGCAAATTCCGAAGAGGAACGAGAAAACGAGAGCCGTCATGACATCCATCATAGCCGGAATTTTCACTGTAAAGAAAGGTGTCAATTCCGAAGCCGACTCCGCTTCGGCAATTATTCCGGACGCATCGCGTGTATTTATGAGGTGAGGAAACGTCGTGTCACTGATAAAATAAGAGAATAGGCCACCGAATACCGTTGAGGAATAAGCGAGGATTACGGTCACAAGGAGCATCTTGCCCGCTTTCGAGCCGACTTCAGAGATAGCCGGCGCGACAAAGCCTATGATCAGCAGCGGGATCAGAAACCCCAAGAACTGACTGAAGATAGAATTGAACGTCACGAACACTCTCGCGCACCATTCCGGCAAGACGAAGCCCGCACCGATTCCCAGCGCGATCGCCCCCAATATTTTCCAAAGAAGATTAACTTTCATCTAAACTTATCTATTATTCAGATGCAAATATACAAAATATATTCAGAAGCGCGAAATATTACCACCAAAAGAGCGGAAAAATAAGAACCCTTTCCATGACGCTTCCAAATGTAGTACAAAAACATTAGATTTGGAAGCTTGATGCATGGATCTTAGACACGATTTATAGGTAAAACGAGGCTTATAGGTCAATTTTTAGAGTTTACAACATTAGAGCTCGATTCATAAAATTTTTAACTTTTATGAAACGGGCTCTAATATTAATCTTTGACTTCGCTTTCCGATCTTTAAACCAATTCTTCACACTCGAATAATCCAATTAATATTATCAAAAATTTTTGTTTAGTCGTAAAAGATTATTAAATTTGCGATATGATTGTCGCATTTTATGGCATAAAATGCGACAATCTAATGACGAAAATTATGATTGAAAGTATTGGAAATAAAATATATAATTCCATAAAGCGAAGTAAAAGCGGTATAATCTTCTTTGCTTCTGACTTCGCGCATATGGGGAATAGTCAAGCTATCAACAAAGCTTTGGAGAGACTTACAAATACCCAAAAGATACTCAGGCTATCTAAGGGCATATATTGCAAACCTCGAATTGATACAGAATTAGGGTTAGGAGTCATCTATCCCACCTTGGAAGAAATTGCAGAAGCTATAGCAAAGAGAGATAGATCCCGAATAATGCCCACTGGAGATTATGCGC
>CAYQQG010000083.1:0-9854 GCA_964419535.1 uncultured Sangeribacter sp. | reverse complement strand
AGGGCTGTCCGCGATTCGTCCGAGCATGCCGGCGGCCGTGATGTCTATATGATATATGAACCTATGGCTGCGGCACTTGGCATTGGTCTTGATGTTGAGGCTCCGGAAGGCAACATGATTGTTGACATAGGCGGCGGTTCCACTGAAATCGCTGTCATCTCCCTTGGCGGCATTGTCAGCAATAAGTCCATCCGTCTTGCAGGTAATGACCTGACAGCTGATATACAGGACCACATGGGACGTGTTCACAATCTGAAGGTTGGAACCACAATGGCCGAACAGATCAAAATTCATGTCGGATCGGCTCTCGAAGATCTTGATGATGCTCCGGAACCGTTCATTGTCAGAGGTCCAAATAAACTGACTTCTTTGCCTATGGAGGTTCATGTGACTCATCAGGAGATCTCACATTGCATTGACAAAACAATCTCCAAAATGGAAGCCGCAATTTTGGCTGCCTTAGAGCAGACTCCTCCCGAGCTATATGCTGACATCGTGAAGAACGGCATCTATCTTGCAGGTGGCGGAGCACTTTTGAGAGGTCTCGCCAAGCGTTTCACAGACCGTTTCCAGATCGAATTCAAAATCCCGGAAGATCCTTTGCATGCAGTCGCAAAAGGCACCGGTGTCGCTCTTAAGAACATCAACAGATTCTCATTCCTGATCAAGTAAAGATCCGGCTGAAGAAAGAAATTATCATTCGTCCGGGAGTGAGAAGAGGAATGTCTCAACCTCAAAACAGGTAGTAAAAATTGAGAAATCTCCTTAACTTCATTATCAGATACAGCACATGGTTCGTCTTTGCGATTTATGTGCTGCTTAGCTGTATATTGCTCTCCCAAAGGGATGATTATCATGCAAGCGTGATGTTCACGAGCGCGAATGCACTGACAGGCGGTGTGTATAAAGCGGCATCAAGCGTTTCGGGTTATTTCAACTTGAGACAGATCAATGAAAGCCTTCAGGAATCAAACGCAAATCTCGAAAATGAGATTCTTAATCTTCGCAATGAGATAAACGAATATAAATCTCTTCTGTACGATCTTGATTCTACAGCCGCCGGAGATCTAAGAACACAAAGAAGGTTTGATTATATACTTTCGACAGTTATTAATAACTCTACGCGTCACCCAAGAAATTATTTCACAATCAATAAGGGTTCTGCGGACGGAATCGAGTCCGGAATGGGCGTTGTCGACCATAACGGAATTGTCGGTATAATCAACGTTGCCGGTCCTCACACCGCCCGTGTGATTTCTTTATTGAATGAAACTCAGCACTTCTCGGTCAAACTGAAAGATACACCTTTTGTCGGTTCTCTTTCATGGCATGGCGGCGACCCTTCGATTGCGTATGTCGAGGAGATTCCCCGCCACGCTAAATATCAAATCGGAGACACGATTGTGACATCCGGCTTTTCGACCACTTTCCCCGATGGGATTATGGTCGGCACGGTTATGAACCGAATCAAGGCGGCTGATGATAATTTCTATATATTTAAGATTAGGCTTGCGAGCGATTTCAAAACTTTGAGCACCGTCAAAGTCCTAAAGGATTCATATAAGAATGAGCTTGATTCACTCGCCGTTTTTGATATAAAAGTTGAAGAATAGAAAAAAAGTAGATGAATAAAAACATTATACTTTTGGCCATATTATTTCCTGTTCTGATTCTGATGCAGGTGCTGGTCTGTAACCATATTGTTCTTTTCAATGTGGCAGTTCCGTTTTTATTCATTTATTTCATTGTCAGGTATCCGATCGGAACATCAAGAAATCTGGCTTTTACATTGGCTTTTCTTTTAGGATTTTTTGTTGACCTCTTCTCTGACACGCCCGGAGTCAATGCCTTGGCTTGTGTCTTGTTGGAAGCTATCAGGCCAAGGGTCCTATACGCATACGTCCAGCGTGATGACAAAACGAAGAAAATTGTGCCTTCAATAAGCTCTTTAGGTTGGCAGAATTATTCTAAATATCTCATTTCGCTCAGCGGAATATTCTGCTTTCTTGAGTTTTCGATTGAATATTTCAGTCTCGCGAGTCTGCAGACGATTTTTCTGATGACGGTTGGAAGTTCCATACTGACATTTCTGATAATTCTCGGGGTGGATTCGCTGATTCCTTCTGGAAAGAACTCGCTCGCATAGCAGAGTTAATAATTGAATCATCGGAATGAAAAATAGTTTTTCAAGAAGAAAATATATAATCGGAGGATTCTTAATATTGCTTGTCTCCCTTTATATTTTTCGTCTGTATAATCTTCAGGTTGCTGACGAACAATATAAAGAAAATGCTTTGAGCAATGCCTTCCTCCGTCGCATAATTTATCCGGCACGGGGTTTGATTTATGACCGTAACGGCCGGCTGCTTGTTTTCAATAAGCCGGCTTATGATGTGATGCTCATCCCGAAGGATGTGAAGGATCTTGACACACTCGCTTTATGCAAAGCTTTGAACCTGACCCCTGAACAGCTGCGTCAGAAGTGGGCCGAGATGAAAGATCCCCGACGTAATCCCGGTTATTCAGCCTATACGCCTCAGAAATTGGTCTCTCATCTTTCACAGGAAGATTATGGCCGATTGCAGGAAAAACTCTATCTGTTCCCGGGATTTTTCATCCAGAAAAGAACGATCAGAGAATACAATTCTCCCGCGGCCTCTAATATTCTTGGCAATATTCGTGAAGTCAACGCCAAGGACATCGAGCAAAGTGATTATTATAAGGCCGGGGATTATACAGGTGACCTTGGAGTTGAAAAGAGCTATGAAGAGGTCCTTCGCGGCAATAAGGGCGTGGAAATTCTGATGAAGGATGCACTTGGTAGGATAAAGGGCAAATATGAAGGTGGAATACACGACGAAGCTCCCGAGTCCGGTAAAAATCTGACGCTTTCAATCGATATGGACCTTCAGGAATACGGTGAACGTCTCATGGCCGGAAAGATAGGTGCCATTGTCGCTATAGAACCTGAGACCGGAGAGGTCCTTTGTCTGGTGACATCACCCAACTATGATCCTTCTTTACTTGTCGGTAAAGACCGAGGAAAGAATTATTCCGCTCTGAGCCGTGATCCGCTGAAGCCGTTGTTTGACCGTTCTCTTCAAGGTGCTTATCCCCCGGGATCAACTTTCAAGCCGACACAGGGCCTGATTTTTCTTCAGGAAGGAATAGTGACCACTTCGACGGCCTATCCGTGCCACCGCGGATATGTCAATGGACTACGCGTCGGTTGTCACGCCCACTCCTCACCGATAGCTTTAAAGCCGGCATTGCAGACCTCATGCAACGCTTATTTTTGTTGGGGATTCAAGAACATGATTGACAAGAAAGGAACAAGTTCGGCCAAACAGTTTGAAAAATGGAAAGATTATATCGTCCAAATGGGATATGGTTATAAACTTGGAGTCGATTTGCCCGGTGAAAGCCGCGGTTTCATTCCAAATTCTGAATATTACAGTTCTTTCCGCGGAGACAACTGGAGCGCCAACAGCATAATATCCGTCTCTATCGGTCAGGGCGAGGTGCTTGCCACACCTTTGCAGATCGCTAATCTTTGTGCGACTGTTGCAAATCGCGGACATTTTTTCACACCTCATGTCGTGAAGGAAATTTCCGGGGGTTCAATTGACAGCAAATTTAAGGAGAAAAATATTCCTAAGATCAAGAAGGAATACTATGATATAATTGCCGAAGGCATGAGAATGGCCGTCACCGGCGGTACATGCCGAACTGCAAATCTCCCGGATATCGAGGTTGCCGGCAAAACCGGAACTGCCCAGAATCCGCACGGCCGAGATCATTCGGCTTTCATTGGTTTCGCACCATATAAGAATCCGAAGATCGCGGTGGCCGTATATGTCGAGAATGCAGGTTTCGGAGCCGCCTATGGTGTTCCGATCGGATCTTTGATAATTGAAAAATATCTTAAAGGAGAAATTTCGCCTGCCAGAAAATCTCTTGAAGAGAGAATGTTCCATTCCAATACAATTCAATTAAGTGGAGTTAAGAAGCACTGAAGCCAATACGTCAGTTTTCAGAAACCTCGATTGGTTGACAATTTTATTATTTCTTGTCCTGATCGCCGCGGGGATCTTCAGCATCTACGCGGCCAGCTATGACTTTGACAATGCCGCTATACTTGATTTCAAAGAATTCTCAGGCAAGCAATTCATGTGGGCCGGCCTCGCAATCCTTCTTGGAGGCATGGTGCTTCTTCTTGATTACAGGCTTTATGAAGCATACGCATATCCGATATATGGAGCTGTTGTCAATCTCTTGTTGCTGACGATTTTCATTGCGCCTGACATTAAGGGTTCACGTTCGTGGATTGTAATAGGCAACGGGCTGCTCTCCATTCAGCCGGCAGAATTCGGTAAATTCGCGACAGCCCTTGCACTTGCCAAACTTTTTGATTCTTATAATTTCAATCTCAACCAGAAGCTCACAAACTATTTCAGGGCTCTGATGATCATTTTCATTCCGATAATCCTCATTCTGCTTCAAAGGGAAACAGGTTCGGCCCTTGTCTATATATCCCTGATATTTGTCTTATATCGGGAAGGAATGAGCGGAATGGTGCTTTTTTCAGTGCTTTGTGCTGTTGTCTATTTTGTGGTTGCAGTAAAGTTTGCCGATCCGCTCGTTCTCGGAATCCCGGTGGGTGAATTTTCAGTGCTGCTGATAATAACACTCATATTCTGTTGTATGCTCCTTTTCTATTGCCGGGACTTATTCATTGCGCGAAATGTTATAATCGGATATGCGGCCGCCGGACTGATCGTCGGGGGCCTTTCATACTTCGGCATAACTGTTAACGGAGTGCTCTTTTTTCTCTCTATTTTGTCTGTCGGAATTGTATACGTTCTCATTGCCATGTTCAAGCACCGGATAGAGAAGTTCATGGTGACGATAGCTTTCACGGTTATATCTGTGTTGTTTCTATTCAGTGTCAATTATGTATTCAATAATATCCTCCAGCCTCATCAGCGCCAGAGAATCAAGGTGACATTGGGCATTGTTGAAGATCTTCGCGGAGCGGGCTATAACGTAAATCAGTCTAAAATTGCTATCGGCTCGGGAGGATTGACAGGCAAGGGATTTTTGAACGGGACTCAGACAAAGCTGAAATATGTCCCGGAACAGCATACTGACTTTATCTTCTGTACGATTGGAGAAGAAGAAGGCTTCATCGGCGCCTCCGCGGTGTTAGTCGCATTCCTCGCCTTGATTCTCCGTCTCATACACGTTGCCGAACGACAAAGAACACCATTTGGAAGGGTCTATGGATATTGCGTCGTGAGTTATCTGATATTCCATCTGGCGATAAACGTCGGAATGGTGCTCGGTCTATGCCCTGTCATAGGCATACCTCTACCTTTCTTCAGTTATGGAGGAAGTTCATTGTGGGGATTCACAATTTTGTTGTTCATACTGCTACGCATCGACGCGGCCCGCAAGGAACGCAGGGATTAGAACCCAATCAAAAATAAGATAAATTTTGAAATAAAGGTTTATTTGACTCAGAACTTAGTCAAGATGAAGAGGTCTCATTTCACTAACATTATTATGATATAGGCTCTAAAATTTGAGATAGAAAGGTCGTCCAAGTTCGATATATTCTTTCGAATATATTCCCGGTGCCTCCTCAATTAAGAGTTCTTCAACGTTCAAACCTTTGCTTTCTATAATTTTGTCATCATGGGATCCCATCAAATTGACAGAGAACGATAACATCACTCTCTTCGGCTCGCTGTGTGGATTGCCGCGTATGACACAGATTTTTTCAGGGCTCATGTTATTTTGTCGTGCGCATATGAGATAATTATCAAGATTATCGTATGGCGCTATGATAGACAGTTTCCCGTTTTCATTTAAGCAAGATGAAGCAAATCTAATTAAAATTTCAGGTGAAAGGCTGCCGCTGTGGCGCGCAAGCATCCTTTTCGACATTCCGGGATCAACGCCGCTGTTAAAGAATGGAGGATTCGACACGATAAGATCATAGCGTTCTCTCATTCCGGATTTGATCTCATTCATTAACTCTGAGAAATCTTTATTATAAATTCTTATGCGATCTGAAAACGGTGAAATTTGTGCATTTTCAGTGGCTTCATCAACAGCATCCGGTTCTATGTCAATACCTTCGACGAACGCATTTTTCGCTCTTTGAGCGAGCATGATAGTGATGATTCCACAACCGCATCCGACATCAAGGATACGTGTTGAATCCGGGGATATATCACACCAACTCGCTATCATGACACCATCGACACCTATTTTATTTGCGCTTTTTTGGTCGATAATTTCAAATTCCTTCATTCTGAAGGGACGTCTGGTTTTAGACATAGATTATTATTTTTGTTATTATGCAAATGTAATAAAAATTACTGAGGAAAACAGAAGGAAAATATCAAAATTTACATCAATTCATTGACCGGTTGATGATAAAATTAACTGAAATGAGATAATTTCTCGAGAAAAATTATTAATTTTGAACTCTATTTTGCATTGCAGTAAAGAATTGGCTGTTTGTCAGCCGGAACACCGTTTTTGCATAGACTTTGAAGTATGAAAAATAAAAATAATTTAAAATATAATTTTGAGAATTCGGATGAGGCCGAAAATTTAGACATGGAGAATCTTGAGGCCGTTATGGATTTCGCCGGATTTAATGATTATCCTCAATCGGAAGATGAATTCCAGGGATTCCCATATTTATCTGAAGAAGAACACGATGACCTGAATTCGATAGATGATGAAATCAGAAATGCCGAATCTCCAAATATAAATATGTCGTCACCTTTCAGCACCATCAAGTCTGTCAAAATTGAACTTCCGGAATATGACAGTCCTGAATTTCAGAGAATGCCCATAATCCGTATGGATCATGCTTGCGCGACACCGTATATACCGATGTCTCTCCCCTTGACTATAGAGGAGAATGAGGAGGCCATTTCTAATTCTATTGAAAGCGGTAAAGGTGTTATTATCCTTTTTCAAGATCCGGGAAAATATGTCAAAGGCAAATCGAAAGGTTTATCCCGAGTTGGCGTCTGGGCTCAAATAATGCAGAAGGTTCCACCCCGTAATGACGATAGATTTCCCCAGATTCTGGTCATAAGCGGACCTCGCCTGAAAGTTGAAAAGTTCAATGTAAATAAAGGGAGAGTCACCGCAACAGTTCGGATGCAGGATTGGTTGCCTCCGACTAATAGAGATGAAAGGATGCAGCAAGCTGCCCTCTTCCACGAATTGGTTGACAGCTTCGATAGGGTTCAGAAACTGGACAATCCGCAAAATCAGATGATGCCGAGCGCTGAAGACCTGCTTCATAACACCAATGAGGGCCAATTTGTCAGCACCATTCTCTTCTCCCTTGGAGTCAATGCTAAGATAAAGAATGATATCCTGTGTGAAGACAGCATGGAGAAGGTCTGTATCTCAATGCTTCAGCATCTTTCCAATCTTTCACAACTTCTTGAGCTCAGACGGGATATCAATAGTCGTGTAAATCAAAAACTGAACGAAGGTCAGCGAGAGAATTTCATTCAGCATCAGATTGAACTTCTTCAGCAAGAAATCGGGAACGGCTCTGCTTCCGATATCGATAACCTTAAGAAACGAAGCGTTGACAAAATCTGGCCGGAGGACATAAAGGTCCATTTTGACAAAGAATTAGGAAAACTCAGCCGTCTTTCTCCAAATTCGCCTGATTACAGCATACAATATGCATATCTCGACACATTCCTGTCCCTACCCTGGGGTAACGAATCGAAAACTGACTATACGCTTCAAAGGATTGAAGATGTGCTGAATGAAGATCATTTCGGTTTGGAGCGAGTGAAGGAAAGGATCCTCGAACAAATGGCTGTGTCCGCCTTACGCAAGGACAACAAGTCTCCCATTATCTGCCTTGTCGGCCCTCCCGGAGTTGGAAAAACATCTTTGGGCAAGTCCATAGCCAAAGCCATGGGAAGAGAATATGGACGGGTGGCTTTCGGCGGTTTGCACGATGAGGCAGAGATCCGCGGTCATAGACGCACTTATATCGGTGCGATGCCGGGTCGAATAATAACGGCTCTATTGAAAACTTCGTTCTCAAATCCGGTGATCGTGCTCGATGAAATAGACAAGATTGGCAAAGATTATAAGGGAGATCCTTCGACGGCACTGCTTGAAGTCCTTGATCCGGAACAAAACTCTCATTTTCACGACAATTATATAGACGCCGACTATGATTTGAGCAAAATCCTCTTCATAGCCACTGCAAATTCTCTTGAGACTGTCAGTGGGCCTTTAAGGGATCGCATGGAAATTATTTCTATTCCGGGTTATATAGCTGCGGAAAAGATTGAGATTGCCAAACGGCATCTGATCAGCAAACAGCTTGAAGCAAATGGAATGAAAGATGAGTCCGTCACATTCACAGACGAAGCTCTTTCATATATAATCGAATATTATACACGCGAATCCGGCGTCCGTAAACTTGAAAAGACAATAGGAAAAGTCCTGAGAAAACTCGCTGTCAAAAAAGTCAGAGGTCAGGAATTCCCACATCTGATAGAAAAAAGTACGGTTTCGGAACTGCTCGGCAAAGAAGAGTATAATCCGGAGATGTATGAGAATAATAATTCAATCGGAGTCGTGACTGGTCTGGCGTGGACTCAGGTTGGTGGAGAAATCCTTTTCATAGAATCCACCGTGACGGAAGGGAAAGGGAAACTGACGTTGACCGGCAATCTTGGTGATGTTATGAAGGAGTCAGCTACCCTCGCGTTGCAATATCTTAAATCTCACGCCTCCACGCTCGGGCTGGATCAGAATATTTTTGATAAAAGCGATGTGCATATTCATGTTCCGGAGGGAGCAATTCCTAAGGATGGTCCGTCGGCCGGAATAACCATGGCTACATCTCTTGCTTCATCTTTTACCGGAATGAAGGTTCGTCCGAAGCTGGCAATGACCGGAGAGATAACGCTTCGCGGGAAGGTCCTTCCTGTCGGTGGAATACGCGAAAAGATAATAGCAGCCAAAAGAGCCGGAATCAATCAAATCATACTCTCTAAAGAGAATGAAAAGGATATTCTCGAAGTTAAACCGGAATATCTCGAAGGTCTCACATTTACATATGTTGACAATGTCGCTGAAGTTCTTGAGCTCGCATTGTTGAAAGAGTAAAGAAGACTGAATAGCGTTGTAAAATTGGTATTCAAATCCCATTTCATAAAATTTTTAGAAATGGAATATGAAATAGGAGCGTTTTTGAATCGATAATAATTGAGTTGATAGATACTACTGTAATTGGCAATAGATATGAACTTTGATATTAAAAAATTTTCGTTCGGTGTTACGCTGCTGATATCTATTATTTTTTCCGGGTGTGCTGAATCCGGCAAAAAAGCAGATGATAACAGTGAAGATTCCGACGTTGTTTATAAATCCGAGATAGTGACTGACACTTCCGTGGGTGTTAATTCAATTTCGGAAAGAGCGGAAAGCGCGCGTAAAGAGAACGATCCAGACAATCAGCTTAAAGATTCATCGGAAGCTCAACAAAAGAAGATCACGAAGGAATATGATAAGTTGATGAAAGAATGCAAAGAATTGACCAATAAAATTCAAAATGAAGGGATTGAAGGAAATGAGATTGAACAGTGCCGGTCGCTTTATAAGAGATATGAGAAACTGAAACCTCAGCTTTCCCCCGAACAACGAAAAAATTTTGAGTCATCTCATCAAAAGCTTGTCGGTCATATCGCAGCTTGATTCAGCACTCATCTCAGGACTAAGACCTCTTGCGATGTCAATAAAGAGTTTAACCCGTGCCAACACCTCACGTCCGCGATTACGCCACC
>CAYQQG010000082.1:0-9996 GCA_964419535.1 uncultured Sangeribacter sp. | reverse complement strand
TCAGCGACCATTTGCGAACGATTGCTTTCTCAATCGCTGATTCCCAGCTTCCGTCGAATGCGAAAGCCGGATATGTCATCCGCCGTATCCTGCGCCGCGCAGTTCGTTATGCCTATACATTCCTTAACCGTAAAGAGGCTTTCATGTACCGGCTTGTTGACACGCTCGTGTCGACAATGGGAGAAGCCTATCCGGAAATTGTCGCTCAAAAGGAACTCATCAAGAAGGTTATCAAAGAGGAAGAGGATTCATTCCTGAGAACTCTTGACAATGGAATCCACATGCTCGACACCGAAATTGAACGCCTGAAAAAAGAGAATAAAAAGACCCTATCGGGTAAAACGGCTTTCACGCTTTATGACACATACGGATTCCCTCTCGATCTGACCGAACTGATCCTTCGTGAGAACGGAATGGACGTCAATACAAAAGAGTTTGACGCCGAAATGAAGAAACAGAAAGAGAGAGCGCGCAACGCCGCGGCTGTTGAAGCAACCGATTGGATCGAAGTAAATTCAGGAGAAGAGGAATTTGTCGGTTATGACAATCATACATGCAAGACCCGCATTCTTCGCTATCGGAAAGTGAAACAGAAAGGGAAGGAATATTATCAGATTCTTCTCTCGAAAACACCATTCTATGCCGAAATGGGCGGACAGGTAGGGGACCGAGGTGTGTTGATCGGTCCGGACGGAGAGGAGATCGAAATCTTCGACACTAAGAAAGAGAATAATGTCGGAGTTCATCTTTCTCATAAAATTCCTTCAGATCCTTCTGTTGAGCTTACGGCTGTCATTGATACAGATGCCCGTCAAGCGACATCTTGCAACCATTCGGCGACCCACCTCCTTCATCACGCGCTCCGCGAGGTGCTCGGCACTCACGTTGAGCAGAAAGGTTCTTACGTCAGTCCGAATTCATTGCGCTTTGATTTCTCTCATTTCCAGAAACTGACGCCGGAAGAGATCCGCCGTGTCGAACATCTCGTCAACAAACGGATCCGCGAGGCGCGGCCTCTTGAAGAGAGACGTGATTGCCCGATTTCTGAAGCCAAAGAGATGGGCGCTATGGCCCTGTTCGGTGAAAAATATGGTGACAAGGTCAGAGTGGTTAAATTCGGTGACTCGATCGAGCTTTGCGGCGGCACACACGTTGCCAACACGGGTAACATCGGAATGCTGAGAATCGTGAATGAAAGTTCAATAGCCGCAGGTATCAGAAGAATAGAAGCTGTCACCGGAGAAGGCGTCGAGAACATCATTGACCAATTCCAGGATCTGACCCTTGATCTCCACTCTATTCTCGGAAACAATTCCGACATCCGTCAGGCCGTGACCAAAGCCATTAAGGAGAACTCTGAGCTCCAATCACAAGTTGAGGAATTCCTTCAGGAACGTGTGAAGAACCTCACTACTGAACTAATCAACAATTCGGAGATTGTCAACGGAATCCGAATCGTGAGCCTTGAAGGTAATCGCGTCCCGGATGTCGTTAAGAACATTGCGTTCACCGTCAGAAAAGAAGCGACAATGCCCACTGCCTTTATTGCGGCTACATCGGCCGACAACAAACCGCTTCTGACTATATCTCTTACAGACGATCTTGTGAAAGAAAGCGGCCTGAACGCTTCTCAAATTGTCAGGAACGCCGCAAAGCTCATCAAGGGTGGTGGCGGAGGTCAGCCATTCTTCGCGCAGGCCGGTGGCAAAGACCCCGATGGTCTCGTAGAAGCTATGCACGCTCTCAGAGAAGAAATTCTAAAACATTAATCATCCAACAGAGAATCTATAGTAAAACATTAATCATCTAACAGAGAATCTATAGTAAAACATAAATCATCTAATCAATAATCCCTGTCATGAAAACTCGTGACAGGGATTATTCATCTTACTACCTTTACATTTAGTAAGAAATACAGACGGTCAGGCGGTTAGGTCAGGAGATAGCTTTTGCGGTAGCCGTAGGAGGTGAGCAGGAGCGTAGCGACGTCTTTGCTTTGAGCAAAGTAGCGGATGACGAGGTCGTCGAGTGCATCGCCCGGGTTGATCTCGCATTCAATCCGCGAGGGATGCAGGTGGCGCTCCATGCAGGTGGAGATATAGACCTCTGCCGAAAAACCTCTGAGAGCTTCCCCTTTGTGTTTCCATTCGTCAAACTTTCCTTGGTCGGGGAATAACACCACTTTGCGTCCTTTGAGGATCTGCAAGGCGTCATAAGGGTCTTTCTTACGCTCAGCAGAGGGATTGAACCCTTCACATCCGCCACACGCAATCGGTATGAAAGCGTGGCTCATACCTCCCCATTCCAAAGCCATGGCCACGATCAGCGCAGCCTTCTCACTCTCAAACAACCAAACTATCGGGGAGATTGCGAAGGCACAGGCATTGATTTCGCGGTTTTGAGCTGTCAGATGAGCTGCTATACGGTCAGCTTCTATGAGTCGATTGGAGCCGAAATAGCATTGCTGCATTCTGAAATCGCCGGCTAACCGATCTTTCAATAGGGAATGAACCCATGAGAGTTGCGGACGCGGGTCCTTCACTCTCTTGCCCGACTCAGCGGAATAACCCATAATCTTGCCGGTGCGTATGCGTCCATATTGATCAATCTGCCAGAATATCGGCGAACCATTGAATCGTCTCGATGTGCCGACAGCATAGTCATAGCCGACACCCTCGACTCGCTCCTTCCCGATCAACCCGTCAAAGACGGAATGAAGATAAATCATCAGCGAATTTCGATCATACGATTTGAGCGTAGAATAGAAAATATCGTGATCTATTGAATCCGGTGGTTGCGATGAGGCAAGTTGCGAAACGGTACGCGGATTCGATTGCGACCGCTTGTCAATAGCTGAATTTCTAATCTTATCTCCGGGTCTCCTATTATGTTGGCACACGCTATGATCTTGAAAATATTGGCGAGGAGTATAATGCCAATTGCACCGATCCTTGCGGTCGCATTTGCCGACCTCTTCTGATAGCATCTGCCCCGTCTCGTCAAGATAGACCACAAAGGTTTTCTTTCTGCATCGCGGACATATATATTTCCGACTCGATCTGTCCAACTGATATTTATATTTTCTGTCAAATTGATTTCTATATTTCATCTTTCTATAAATTTTTTGTGGGACGGGGTCTTACCGGGCTAAATTATCAACATTCATTAATTCCCCAAATTTCCACAATCCGGATTTCCACGATTTCCACACCGTCCACGCCCCGTGGAAGTGTGGAAATGGGAAATTTCAGAGCCCCGCATTTTAGGGAGGATAAATGATCCTAAAGACCGAGTTTCTTAACAGTTTTTCCGACCTTGGATTTCGATACTCCTAACATATTGCCTATCTCTATAATTTTTCGGCCCTCTTTTCTGAGCATTGCCACCCTCTCTTCAAAATCCGACAGCGCTTCATCGGTCTGTTCGCGGAGATGGGCTCTCTCCGAGTCATAGCCGACCGTGCGGAAGTGGAGCCACGAACCCTCCTTGACAATCTCTGCCACGATGACATTTTCCGAGTCATATTCAAAGGCACCGGCTCTCACCTTTAGTTGCTTGATATAGCGCAGATTCTCGTCTTTCGCACTCTTGCCCATCGCAAAGACACTGTCGAAGAAGTTGAAGAGTTTCTTGCTCCCGGCCAGATCGTTCTGCGTGATCGGGGATGTCTGTGGCCTTTTCGGAGTGTGAGCCAACACCAACATTGAAAGATTGTGCTTCTTCTTGAGCTGCATCAATCGGATCATCAGGCGGCTTGCGGCGTCAGGGCTTTCCGTCACACTATTCAGATAGGTGATATTGTCTACGATCAGCACCTTGCAGTCATACTTCATAGCTGCTAATTCAAGATCAGCGATGATCTCCTCCTCAAAGTTATGTTCCTCAAGAAGATCCGGATCGATTTCACCTCTGAGAAAGTTTTTGTGAAATGGGTTGACATTTCCGAACTCATCAGTGTATCGAAGTTGGAACTGCTTGTCGCTGAGCTCAAAATCGAAGTATATCACTCTCTGAGTCTCAGCTATGTGTCTTGCGATCTGAACGGCATAGATCGATTTGCCTAAGTTCGAATCAGCGAAGAGACAGCACACCTCTCCTTCATACCAGAGCGAAAGCCACAGCGGTTTCGGGTCAGGACGTTCGGAAGCTCTCTCAACCCACTGAGAAGCCGGTTGCACCTTCAGTAATTTCATCAACTGTTCCGGTTCCGTCGGATGGCTAACGAGATCTATCAGTCGCAAATAAGACGGCAAAGCCTGAGGACTAACTCCGGGATACAATTTTTCCATCTCTGCTTTGCAGTTAGTGTCAGCACTCTGATACATGTTTTTAGTATCAGCGTTGCAGTTAGTGTTAGCGTTGTTGAATTTGATTGTTTCCATAATCAGACAGATATTTATAACAGTTAATATTAAGAATTTTTTGTGGGACGGGGTCTTAATTAACAGAGATATTAATATGATGAATATTAATATACGACCACCCTATATATATTTATATACACTATATCTGAGATTAGTTATATAGTTTTTAAATATATATTACAGACTCTATTAAATATGTTGCAAAGATATAAGCGATGTTAAGTTTTTCAATGGTAAATTTTGACAAAGATAAAGATTTTAACAAATTTCCCATTTCCACACTTCCACGGGGCGTGGAAGCCGTGGAAATGTGGAAATGGGAAATTGGGAGGATTCTTTAACGGACTCTTATGATTGATCCTTGTATGCGCAGTTTCATTAATTTTTTTGATAGGGGTGCAAAAAAACGCTGCGAGTTTGATTCGCAGCGTTAATTTTATATAACTTAAATGAAATCGAATTTTTTGTCTTGGAGAATTATTTAGAATTGTAGTCTCACAGAATAGGAACGGGTGAACTTATCGAATTTATCTGTCAACTGCAATTTAGCGGGCGTAGTCCGCGAGCTCTGTGCGGAGGCGTTTGCGAGCGAAGAAGATACGGCTCTTTACCGTTCCGAGGGGAAGACCGAGTTTGTCGGCGATCTCGTGATATTTATAACCGGCAACATACATGTTGAACGGCACGCGATATTCCTCGCTGAATGAATTAAGGGCGTTGCTGATCTCCTGGACAGCAATTGAACCTTCAGGTGTTGAGAGACCTGATTCTTGAGAAATGTTGAGGTGGTAAAGATCTTCCGTGCGGTCGACAACAGTTGCCTGACGAACAGTCTGACGATAATTGTTGATGAAAATGTTACGCATTATCGTGAAGATCCAACCCTTGAAGTTGACATTGTCAACATATTTCTCTTCATTGTCAAGAGCCTTGAGCGTAGTGTCCTGAAGAAGATCCTGAGCCGCTTCGCGGTTTGAAGTCAACTGATAGGCAAAACTGAGAAGGTTTCCCTGCAGACCTAAAAGACGTGATTTGAAAGTTTCGTTCGATTTCATGTTATTGTGTTTTAATTGTTGGTTCTAAATTGAAATTTTGTAAGTCGTCGTGATTGCTTTATCACTTTTTTGTCAACTTACACTATTAAAACACCTGCAAGAAAAAATCGGATATGCTTTTTACGATTTTTTTTCGTAATTTTGTAAAAAAATTGAAATTTAAAATTCAAATAAAACATAATTCGCTAAAAATCAGAAAGATAAATAATATAATTTTTAATTGTGAAATTATGTTAAAATTTGAAACTGTATTTTGCCATGAGATTTGACGATTTTTTCGAGAGTGATGATCTTCTCGACGCCCTATGGGATATGCACTTTGAGGAAATGACACCGATTCAGGAACAGGCCATCCCGGCTGTTCTTGAAGGGTCAGACCTACTTGCATGCGCACAGACGGGGACGGGAAAGACCGCGGCCTATCTTCTTCCGGTGATTGACCTTATATGCACCGGCGGATATCCCGAGGATAGAGTCAATTGTATCATCATGGCACCGACAAGAGAGTTGGCGCAGCAGATTGACCGCCAGATGCAAGGGTTCTCATATTTTCTTCCGATCAGCTCGCTTCCGATTTACGGCGGGACGGACGGACACACGTATGAACAGCAGCGGAAAGGACTGAAGTCAGGTGCTGATGTTGTCATTGCGACTCCCGGACGTCTGATCTCTCATCTTCAAATGGGTTCCGTCGATCTTTCCAAGGTGTCTTTCTTTATTCTTGATGAAGCCGACAGAATGCTTGACATGGGATTCTATGATGACATCATGAGCATCGTCAAACATCTTCCGAAAGACCGCCAGACTCTTCTATTTTCCGCGACTATGCCCAAAAAGATTCAGCAATTGGCGAACAGCATTCTTAACGATCCGAAAGAGATAAAGCTGAGCGTGTCGAAGCCGGCTGACAAAATTGAACAATTGGCATATCATTGTGCAGAGACCGAAAAGGGGCGTCTCCTGGAACATATACTTAAGGAAGAAAAACTTTCGCGCGTAATTGTCTTCGCGTCTTCAAAACTCAAAGTCAAACAGCTTGCTCACTCACTTAAGATCGGGTCGCTGAGAATAGGCGAGATGCATTCCGATCTCGATCAAAATAAACGTGAAGATGTGATGCTTGATTTCAAAGCGGGTAAGATCAATGTTCTGATAGCTACGGACATAGTTTCCCGGGGTATAGATGTAGATGATATTCAGATGGTCATAAACTTCGATGTTCCGCGAGAAGGGGAAGATTACATTCACCGGGTTGGCCGAACAGCACGCGCCGACCGTGACGGCAAAGCCGTCACACTCATCGGCCCACGTGATGCCGGCGCTTTCCGACAAATTGAAAAATTACTTGGCAAAGAGGTCAAAAAAGGTACGCTTCCGGAGGGTTTCACGGTCGTCAACGTCCGTGAAACAAAGAAAGAATCTTCCCGAAACCGTAAACGCTCAAGAAATCATTCCAACCGCAGACACACCTCTTAGAGCCGCCCGAAAGTATTAAAATTTTTGTGAAATGGGCTCTAAATCATTTTCAGGAACTCGTCTTCGGTGACGAGGGGTATGCCGAGCGCACGGCATTTCTCAAATTTAGCCGGTCCCATGTTTTCGCCGGCGAGCACGAAAGAGGTCTTTTTGGAAATGCTTCCGGCATTTTTGCCGCCATGAGCCTCAATCATGTTCTTATATTCATCACGCGAATGATGTTCAAAAGTTCCTGAAATGACGATTGTTTTCCCCGAGAGCGAATCTCCGGCCGGAGTCAGCTGATCCTCAGACAATGCCATTTGAACCCCCGCCGACGCAAGTCTTTCAATATTGTCAATATTCACGGGATCACGGAGAAAGTCAAATATGCATTGGCCGATTACAGGTCCTATATCTTGAACAGACTGAAGTTCCTCAACGGTCATTTTCTGCATGTTCTCCATACTTTTGACTGCTTTTGCGAGTCGTTTTGAAGTTGTTTCACCAACATTCGGTATTGAGAGAGCATAAATTACCCGTTCGAACGGCACACTCTTAGACGCTTCGATACCGGCCATTATGTTCGATGCGCTTTTTTCCCCGATGCGCTCAAGTGTGGAGAGCTTTTCGACGCTCAAATCATATATATCAGCTATCTTCTCAACCATTCCGGCATCGAAAAGGAGTTCTGCCGTCTCCTCGCCGATTCCGTCAATATTCATCATCCGGCGTCCGCAAAAATGTTCAATTTTCCCGGTCAACTGAGGGCGACATCCATAATGATTCGGACAGCACCAAGCCGCTTCTCCGTATATCCTTTTCAAGGGTGTGCCGCATTCCGGACAGTCCTTGACAAATTCTATTTTCAAAGCGCCGGGCATTCTGCGCTCTTTGTCAACTCCTGTAATCTTGGGAATAATCTCTCCACCCTTTTCAACATAAAGCCAATCACCCTGATGAATGTCAAGTTCCTGAATGATGTCATCATTATGGAGCGATGCGCGTTTGACTATTGTTCCTGAAAGAAGGACAGGTTCGAGGTTTGCAACCGGAGTGACAATGCCCATGCGTCCCGTTTCAAAGCTTACGAAGCGCAGCCTCGTACAAGCTCTTTCAGGATTGAATTTATAAGCAATAGCCCACCTCGGAGATTTTGCCGTATATCCTAAATTCAGTTGCTGACGAAGAGAATTGACCTTGAAAACAAGACCGTCTGTCGCCACAGGGAGTTTTTTTCGCTCTTCATCCCAATGGGCAATAAAATCGTCAACTTCCTTGAGGTTATGCAGCAACCGCATATTCTTTGAAACCTTAAATCCCCACCGGCGCGCAGCTTCCATATTTTCATAATGATTATCAGAGGGCAGGTCATCAGAAAGAAGATAATAAAAGCGGGCGTCCAAATGACGCGAAGCCACAATTCTCGGATCCTGGAGTTTTAGAGTCCCCGACGCGGCGTTGCGAGGATTTGCAAAAAGAGGTTCCTCATTATAGGCACGTTCTGCATTCAATTTCTCAAATACTTCCCAAGGCATCAGGATCTCACCACGGATTTCAAATTCCTCAGGCCAATCACCGGGAAGGAGTTGAAGGGGCACGGAGCGTATTGTTTTCACATTGGCTGTAACATCATCTCCTTGTGTGCCGTCACCGCGTGTGACCGCTCTCACAAGGCGCCCATGGCGATAAGTTATCGAGATTGAGGTGCCGTCGAATTTCAATTCTCCCACAACATCAAACTTCTCTCCTTCAAGCGACTTGCTTACACGGTCAAACCATTCATCAACTTCCTCAATCGAATAAGAATTCGACAGCGACATCATAGGTCTCGCATGAACAACATGCTCAAATCCTTTCGTCAGATCACTTCCGACTCTCTGAGTGGGCGACATTTCGTCGTAAAATTCAGGGTTTTCCGCCTCCAGCCTTTCAAGTTCCTTAAGCAACATATCAAATTCCTTGTCAGAAATCTGAGGTGAGTTAAGAACATAATAATTATGATTATGCCGGTTAAGGTCCTGACGGAGCTGATCAATCCTTTCTTGAATCTGAGTCTTGTTCATATTGTTTGAGAAATTTTGTGAGGGAGTATTAATTAGTTAAGTAACTCTTGAAAATTAGAAATAAAGTGTTTCGCTCCGAGTTACTGATAATATAAACTAATTTTAAAGAGTTACTTAAGATAAGGATATTTGACGTCCCAGAGGAAGAGAGCCTGCGGAGGCATAGAAGTGCCGGCCGCTGATCTGTCACGCTTTGCGATAATGGATTCGAATTCAGGAATGGACAATTTTCCACGACCGACGTCCACCAAAGTGCCCGTGACGGCTCTGACCATATTACGGAGAAATCTGTCGGCTTTTATCGTGAATACAATTTCCCGGATTCCATATACGTTCTCCTGAGGTTCCCAATGTGCCTCTCTGACATCACAAATATTTGTTTTCACATCGGTGTGCAGCTTTGAAAATGAAGTGAAATCCTGAATGCCGATCAATTTTTGAGCCGCTTCATTCATTGCCTTCATGTCCAGTGAGGTGGGGGAGAGCCATGCCGATTCTTTCAGGAATGGTGATTTCTCAAATGTTATGAAATATTTATAAGTCCTTTCTGTGGCATCGAAACGTGCATGCGCATCTTGGTCAACATCAATTATCCTATTGACCGTGATGTCTCGCCCAACCATTCTGTTGAGGCTTCGAAGAAATCTATTTTTATCCGTCAGCGGATTCTCGACATCGAAATGTGCAAACATGCGTCGTGCATGAACACCGGTGTCAGTACGTCCGGCACCGGTGATTTCAATCGGCTTCCGGCAAATCAATCCCATGGCATCCTCTATCGTCTGTTGGACCGAGACTGCGTTCGGCTGACGTTGCCAACCATGAAAAGGCAAACCGTTGTATGCGATTTCAAGAAAATATCTCATAACTATCTGATTCTATGAATTATTCTCTCTCTTCAAGATAAGTGATGCCGTAGAGTCCGGATCGGTAATTGTTGAGAAACTGCCGGCCCTCGTCAGAAGTGATTATTCCTTTCTTCATCGAACGCGAAACCCAAGTCTCAAGGTTTCTGACGAGTTTTTTCGTATTATATTCCACATAATCGAGGACATC
>CAYQQG010000081.1:0-10122 GCA_964419535.1 uncultured Sangeribacter sp. | reverse complement strand
TTATGGCCGAATATTTCAACATAGAGGAAAATCTGTATACGACGATTCTTCCGACATCGACCCAATATGCCAGAAACGCCATTTTCGCCGGACTCATGCCGTTGCAGATTGCGACGATGTTCCCGGATCTGTGGGTTGACGAAGATGAAGACGAGGGTCTCAATATCCATGAGGCCGAACTTATCCGCACCCAGATCGAGCGGTTCCGCCGAAAAGATAAATTCACATACACCAAGATTAATGATTCCCAGGGCGGCGAGAAATTCATTCGTCAGATTAACAAGATGAAGGACACGAAACTTCATGTGCTCGTGATGAATTTCATCGACATGCTCTCGCACGCCAGAACGGAGTCCAAGATGATCCGCGAACTCGCGAATTCCGATGCGGCCTATCGCTCGCTTACGGAATCCTGGTTCCGGCATTCCTCGTCGGTCGACATCTTCCGCAAGCTCGCCGAAGAGGGATATAAAGTGATTGTCACGACCGACCACGGAACGATCCGCGTCGACAATCCGATAAAGGTTGTCGGCGACCGGAACACAAACACCAATCTCCGGTATAAGGTCGGAAAGAACCTCAATTACAATTCGCGCCAGGTCTATGAGATGAAAGATCCCAAGCGTTTCGGACTCCCGGCGCCAAATATCTCGAGCGCGTATATCTATGCCTTGAACGAAGATTTCTTCTCCTATCCGAACAACTATAATTATTACGTCCAATATTATACCGGGACATTCCAACATGGCGGCATTTCGCTTCAGGAGATGCTGGTTCCGCTCGTGACGCTGACTCCGAAATGAAGTTGAAACCCGAATAAAGATGTCTGAAAGAATTAGAGAATTTGCGATCATCCTCAGCGTTCTGCTTTTTGCGGGCGCCATTCTCGCACAGTCTCCCGCCGAGATCCAACGCCGGCGAGACGCGGTGCGGGATGTCTCGGCGCGCGCTGCCGCCGGAGATCCCGAAGCTCTCTATCAGCTTTCGCGCCTTCACGAAACGGGCTATGACTCCATAGCCCGTGACAGTCTGCGCTCAATTACTCTTCTGCGGCAATCGGCTGAGGCGGGATATGTTCCGGCTGCGAATATGCTCGGATATAAGTTAATTGAAGGTGATGGGATTGCCCGGGACCCTCGCGAGGGAATCAAATGGATTGAGCGCGCCGCCGAAGCCGATGACCCCAAAGCCCTGAACAATATCGGCTATCTGTATCTTAACGGCGAAGGTGTCGGAAAGGATGAGGCCAAAGCGGCCTATTGGCTGACAAAGGCGTCCGAAAAAGGGAACAGCACCGCGCGCTCGATGCTCGGTGATCTTTATCGTGACGGAATAGGTGTGGAAAAGGATTCGGCGCGGGCCGAGAAACTATACAAAGAGGCTTTTGAGGCCGGTCTGACGGACGCGGCTTATAAATTGGATGATCTCCTTTCCCAAAGGCCCGACACGCTCTCTGCGGCCGCGAGATTGAGCGAGGGACTATATTATTTCAACCGAACTGCTCCCTCGGTCGGCTTGAGATATTTTCGTGAGCTGGCCGATTCGCTCAATATCGGCGAATTCGGATTGACGCCCGAATTGCGCGCTCAGGCAAAGGCTTTGCTTGGAGACGCTTATTCGCGCGGACGTGGTGTCGGATATGATTATGATCTTTCGACGCGGAATTATCTCGATGCGGCCCGTGAGAGTGATCCTTCGGCAGCGTTTGTTGTCGGCGAGATGCTTGAGATTTTTCCGGATGCCCTGAGTCCCTTTGTCAGACCTGAAGACCCGGAAGACTTTCAATCTGCGTCCTATTGGCTCGAACAGGCCCGCGCGGCCGGAATATTCGACGCTTCGGCCGCTATGCGCCGGCTCCACGATGTTCCCGTGACGCCGATAATCTCCCATTAATTATTTATTTTGGCACAACCTCCTGCATGAGGTGGCTAAAGCGCGCCTTGCTCTATGAGGGTGGCGATGCGGTCAATCGTGGCGTCCTCTTTGTTTTTATCCGGGTGGAATCCGGCCTTCATGTTCATTCCGAAGAAGCGGCCGAATGTCTGCCAGAACCCGGCCCGGAAACTGCCTAAGAAGGCTTTGACGATATTATATGAGCTTTGATCCGTCTCACGGTTGATCAGTTTCAGAAGAATCTTCCCCTGACCTTTCGTCATCGATTTTATTGTCGGTTTGTATCGTTCAAAGATATCTTTTTCGAGACGTTTTAGATGTTCCTCGCGTTTCTTCTTGTCGGGAATTGTCTGGATATATTCGTATGTTTCGCAAAGAGTGGAGAAACATAATTTTGCTAACGGCAAGGTCTTGCGGACGTCTCGGACCGTGCGCCAATAGAAGTCTTCCTCCTGTTTGTTCTTGAATTTCAAAGGGGGATAGACAACAATCTCGCGGATGAAATAAAGCCGGCATGTGTCGCCGTATGAATCCACAATCTTTTGCCAACCCTCGTATGCCTTAATCTTCATCGGAGGCAATTCTCCGGCCACCTCTTTGTTCGCCTGAGGGGCTTCGACGGCGCCGGCATCGGCAGAGGTCACGATGAATATCGACAATATGGCCATAACGCCAAGCCAGAAGGCGAGGCGCCGCTTTGGGCCGCGTGTCCGATATTTTTCAGGAAGTGCGCGCCCGGCTGGTGATATGGTTCGATTGTTGAGGTTCAAGACGGAAAATTTATGAAACTGACTCTCAAAATGGAAAATTTATGAAATGGGGTCATAAGATTTGTGACACGAGATTCGTGGCCCGCGGTTCTCATAACAGCCAAAGCATGCTTTCCGGCCCTTTTTTGAATATAACGTCAATAAATCCCAATTCGTAGGTGGCAAAGGTTAAATTTTCTTTAGCAATGAGCTGAAGAATTTTTTGTTTCTGACTATCCGATTCTAAATATATTTTAATGAATTGCTCAGCTTCGATGAAATCCATTAAAAGTTTGTTTAGACGGGCGGTCAGCTCCGGGAATGGGTCACCGGCGGAAACGTTCGCCAGAATGGCGGCGATTTCCGGATAAAGATGCGGGAAATAGGCTGTGTTGCCGTATGCCGCTTCGAGCGCACCGAGATGAAGCCGGGGCCAATGTCCATGAGTCGATATCCGCCATGTGTGAGGCCTTCCACGCTTGACGACCGAACTTCCCCCTTCAATGGCCGCGCTCAGCATCAATGGCGGCTGTCCGTGAGCGCCGGCAACGGTCGTGCGGCAAATCTCGCGGGGACGCTTCCCCTCGGTCAGCGACCTTAGAGCTTCCTGTTCGGCCGCGCCCCCGAGCCGGGCCGCCGCATAGGCCCGGACGTCACTCAGCGACGGAAAATAGGGAATAACATTCATTTCGTCTTCCGCTCCTTCGGCGGAACCGGGCAGACCCCGTTCCTTAAGAGCTCTATTTCCAATTCTTTTCTTTCTCTTTCGCTTTGTCGGGGTTCGGATTTATGAATGTGCGGTTGAGTCTGTATTTCTTCGGGTCAAGCATTGAGCGCTCTTCGTCGAATGATGTCAGAACGAGCATCGGCGAGCCGACGATGTGATCTTCCGGAACGAAGCCCCAATATCTCGAATCGAGAGACCGGTCACGGTTGTCACCTTCCATCCAATAATAATCATATTTGAATGTATAATAAGGATTGTCAACACCGTTTATATAGACCTTTCCGTTTTTGATTTCGACTTTGTTCCCTTCATAGACGGTTATGCAGCGCCGATAGAGCGGATAGTTGTTGGGAGTGACCTCGAGTGTCACGCCTCGTTTCGGAATCCAGAATTTCGACATGTCCGTGCGTTTCCAGCCGTATGCGTCTACATAAGGATAGACCGGACCCATTTCGAACATCCCGCTCTCGCCTTCGCGGACAATCTGACCGTCGACCTGCGGCCATTTCTTGACCTCCGCAAGCGCTTTCGCTGTCAGGGGAACATTATAGAAAGCGAACGGGATATATTCAAATTTCATCGGGACTTCGCCGGCGTCTTCGTGGCGAACGCCGATAGATTCCCATTGTTCGCGAGGAACAATCGCCTTGACGGGGATGATATAGTTATATTGGACGTTGTCCGCGTCAGCGATCGGCTTGTCGTTGATATAGATGACATCATTGCGGATTTCGATCCATTCTCCCGGAAGACCGACACATCGTTTGACATAGTTCTCCTTCCGGTCAACCGGACGGACGATTATCTCACCGAATTCCGCACTGTTCATAGCTATATGTCGGGCCGGATCGGAGATCCCTTTGCGGCGGAGCTGGTCACAGATCATATAATAATCTTCGGTCGGAAACCTTGAAAGAACCGTGTCCCCCTGAGGATAGTTGAAAACCACGATGTCACCGCGCTCGACACTGCGCAATCCCGGAAGCCGGTGATATGGAAGCTGAGGTTTGTCAAGATATGACTTCCCTCCGATGAGCGGCATCGTGTGTTGGGCCAACGGGAAATGGACCGGTGTCTGCGGAACGCGAGGACCGTAGATGACTTTGCTGACCCAAAGGTAGTCTCCGACGAGCAGAGATTTTTCCAGCGATGAAGACGGAATCTTATAGTTCTGGCCGATGAAAGCGAAAATGAAATAGACCAATACAAGCGCATAGACAATGGCGTCGACCCATGCCATGACCGACCGGACGGGCCCTTTGGTCTTCTTCCACCAACCCCAGGGGATATAGGCCGTGATGTATATGTCCAGCAGAAGAAGCCACGCGATGGCTATCCACGGGTTGCCCATCCAGACAACGAATCCACAGAAGAGCAGGGAAACGACGGCAAATCGGATCCAGCGGGTTGTCTTCGTCCGGCGGAGACGGCGCTTGAAGTCCTGTGTGAAGCTGAGATGTTTCTCCTCGAGTCCTGAAATGCTGTCTGACGGTTTGGTGGACGCCGCGCCGGGGGCCGGGCGTTTTTCTGTCGGACGAGCTTTGGAAGTCTCCGGCACGGAATTCTGAGAGTCTTTTATTTCAGTCCCTTTTTTATTTTCAGTAGGTTTATTGTCTGTTGTCATAGTTTTTTTGGAAAGGCATTTCGGAAAATTCAGAGTCCATTTTATGAAACGGGCTCTCAGAAATTCATCACATCCTTCATCGTGAAGAAACCCTTGTGGCCCGGAAGCCATTCGGCGGCGAGCACAGCGCCCAGAGCGAAGCCGGCACGCGAATGAGCCGAGTGGGTGATCGAGATTTCGTCGGCAATAGAATCCCAGCGGATCGTGTGGATTCCCGGGACCTCCCCTTCTCTTTTGGCCGTTATGCTAAGGACATCCTCTTCAGTGGCGGAGCCTTCGGCCGGCTCTTCCCAGCGGTTCACACGCGGATAGACTTCGATCAGATCCTCCGCCAAAGCGATTGCTGTGCCCGACGGGTGATCGAGTTTGTGAACATGGTGGATCTCCTCCATTTCGGGATGATATTCCGGAAATCCGGCCATTATTTTTGTCAGATAACGGTTCAACGCCATGAAGATATTCATTCCGACAGAATAATTTGACGACCAAAGGAGAGTGCCGTCACCTTTCCGGCACATATCCTGAAGCTCAGGCAACGAATCTGTCCAGCCTGTCGTTCCGCTGACAACGGGGACTCCGGCCGCGAAACATTTGAGAATATTGTCGACGGCCGCCTCCGGGCGTGTGAATTCAATGGCGACATCGGCCGACCGGAATTCGGACGAAGCAAGTTCATGAAGATTATCCTCATCGACAATCTTGACAATTTCATGACCGCGTGTCCGCGCGATTTCCTCTATTATATGGCCCATTTTTCCGTGGCCTATGATTGCGATCTTCATTCTTTTAATCAGTGTTTAATTTATTTATTCCAAATCGCTCCTCCAAATTTCGAGTCTCTTATTCCGAATTTCGAATTCGAGTCCCTTATTTCGAGTTTCGAATTTCGAGTCTCTTATTTTGAGCCTCTTATTCCGAGTTTCGAATTTCGAGTCTCTTATTCTTGCCTCGCGAAGCTGTCCTGTTCAAAAGCGGAGCTTTTGCTTAAACTAGGCCGGAGCTTTTGCTTAAACTCGGTTGGAGCTTTTGCTTAAACTCGGTTGGAGCTTTTGCTCAGTCCCGGATCTTTCGCTTAGAATCCGAAAGCGAAGTTGCTGACATAGAGCGTGACACCCTCGGTGCCGACAAACGGTTCGCCGCAAGAACTCGAAGCCATGACGAGGACATGGGTCGGCGTCGTGTTTGCCGGGGCCCAGCCTTCCTCCTGAACGGGAACAAGTTTCCCTTTGGAGTTCTTTGCATAATAGGCCTTCGAGCCGTTGAGAAGACCCATCCACGACTTGTAGAACGGTTGTTTCGTGATGTCGCCATAATGGATCTTCAGCTGATGACCTTTTGTCAGAGGAATGGATTTTGAATATCTTTCACGGCCGGTGCCGACGCGCTGGGCGTGGATGTTCCCCTTGGCGTCTTCCCACCGTTTCTGCAACAACACATAGACTTCGGCCTGGTCGCGGCCCTGAAGTGTCTTTTTCGCGCCGATGCCGGAGGCCTTCACGCGCGTGTTCACGTTCGGCATGTCCACCTTATAGTCAAAAACAAGCGCCACGGGGCGTTTTGTATATGGCATTCCCATTGACATCTTGCCGAAGGGGGTCTTGGTCGAACTTATGGGCTCGTTGATTTCTCCGAGAAAAATAGTGCCGGCAACCATCACGTCCATATTGATGATTCCGAGCGCCTTGACGTGTTCCATTTTGGCTTCTACCTTGGCCATTTTCTGCCCCCCGACGGTTGCAGGAGTCACGGCACAGGACCCTTTGACGACCCCTGACACCTTGGCATATACATTGGAAGTCGCCCACGGCGATCCACCCATATTCTTATAAGCTTTGTTGCCTGTCGTCTTGCCCGTCGGCGCGATTTCATAAAGTGTTTTCTTTCCACCCCCGATCACAGCCGATTCTGAAATCTCGCGGGTATACCATTGGCTCATATTCCCGTATTTGATAGGCTCGAGCCGGAGCGCGAATGATTGCAGGGCCATGGACATCATGACGGCTACACTCACTGCTATTTTGGAAACTTTGTTCATAATCATAAAAACGTATGTGCTTCAACCTACAAAGTTAGTAAATTTTTTTAGGTTAGTGGGTCAATCTCGCGAAAAATGCGTATATTTGTGGAGAAAATTAACACTGACAAAGAGAAAATTAAGTAAATAAAGAATATGAGATTGAAGAATTTCTTAGGCGGTTTGCTCCTTGCCGCCTGTCTGGGTGCTCCGGTCGAGGCGGCCGCTGATTTCAACTGGGCCAAAGGATTGAGCGCTGTGGTCAAAGGCGCGCAGGCTCTGACGCTTTCTGACGAACAGATGGCCGAATATGTTCGCCAATCGGTTGATTATATGGACAAGAACAATAAGGTTTTGGCGGAAAGCAGTCCTTACACCCAGCGTCTCCGCCGTCTGACGGTCAAATGCAAGAATGCCGCCGGCATACCGTTGAATTTTAAGGTCTATCAGACAAGCGAGGTGAACGCTTTCGCATGTCCGGACGGGAGCGTCCGTGTCTTTACGGGACTAATGGATATAATGACTGACGACGAACTTATGGGTGTGGTCGGGCACGAAATTGGCCATGTCGTCAAACGTCATTCAAAAAAAGCTCTGAAACAGCAGCTTCTGACCAGCGCCGCCATGGATGCCGTCGGTTCGATCAGTTCCACCGTCGCCACGCTTTCGGACTCACAGCTCGGTTCGTTGGCTCAATCCCTCATGAACGCTAAATACTCCCGCTCGCAAGAGACAGAAGCCGATGATTACGGTTATGATTTCCTCAAGGCAAATGGACTGAACCCGTGGGGAATGGCTATGGCCTTTGAGAAGTTGGGGAGTGCGAGCAGCAAATCGACGGCCCTGACAAAGATGTTCTCATCTCATCCGGATACGCAAAAGCGAATCGAGCGCATGTCGAAACGCGCCACCAAAGAGGGCTATAAACGCCCGGCCGCGAAATAAGTGATAGTGAATAAGTGATAGTGAATAAGTAATAGTGAACAGGTAATAGTTAAGGGGATAAAAAGAAACAGGCTTATGATTGTCAATCATAAGCCTATTCTATTATTCTCAAGTTTCAAGTCTCAAGTCTTAAGTTTCAGTTTTCAAATTCAAAGTTGCGAGTTTAGAATCTAAAATCCTTACTTATTCACTATCACTTATTCCCTATTACTTATCTTAAATCGACGAAAGGTTATATCCTGAGAATTCGAGGTCTTTGCGGGCGCGGTCGCGGAGTGCGCTGTCGAGTTTGACTGCCTGACGGAGATTACTCATGACCATATTCTCGTTGTGAGTGCGGGCGCCGAGAATCGCTGTCAGATAATATGTTGTCGCGTCCGGGGTCGGGATTGCCGCCAGTGTGTTGCGGGCCGCGTTATAATCCTTTGCGAGAATCTGTGCGAGGGCCGCGTTGTTGGTTTTCACGTCGCCGAACGCTGTCTGGGCTTTGCCGACTTCTCCCATGCAGAGATAATAGACGCCTAAGGCGTCGGCATTCTCCGGCACACCGGCCGCAGCGCCAAGACGCTCGTTGGCTTCCTGGTAGTTGTTGTTGAGCATCGCAAGGAGCCCTTTGTTCATCTCGACTTCCTTAGCCTCGGGATTCATGCGCGCCGCGCGGTCGAAGCTCGAAGCGGCGTTGCGGTAATCTCCGGCGACATATTGGGTCACGCCGATATTGTTCACCGGACGGTAATCATTCGGGTAAAGTTCGGCCGCTTTCTGATAGATCGCCTGTTTGCGCGTGTTGTCATCGGTCAGTGTCGCCACATAAAGAATTTCATCAACCGAAAGTTTCTGAGGATCGGTGTTGTATAAATTGATAAGCTCCTCGTCCGACTTGCCGATGACATTGATCGTGGCCATTACGCGCGAATAACGGAGCTGCGGCAGAATCTGGTCTGCAAGCTCGTTGAAGACGGCCGAAATGTTACGGATCTCGCGTTCTCTCTCTTCCGGGTCTTTATAGAGGGACAGAACACTGAGAATGAGTTCTTTGTCCTGGATGTTGCTCTTCTCAACAAGATTGCGGAATCCTTCCCAGTCTTCGGGGGTGAACGAGGATGTCAGTTCGCCGAATTCTGTGATCTTATCTTTTTTGAACTGTGATTCCACATAGTTCTGGGTGTTCTGTTCGCGTTTTTCAGCGAGCTGAGTGTTGAACTGAAGAGAGCCTTCCGGTGAGGCATAAGAGTTAATCGTCACGCCGGCGATCTCCATATTCGGAGCCGCGTTGGCCTCCATGAGCTTTTTATTCAGGTCGATATAATCTGTTTTTGACGTCTCCGAGGCGCGGACGTTAGCTTGATTGACAAGGAAATGGATGTCAGCGCTGTATTGTTCTGAGATTACACGTTGGAAGCCGTCTTTCGCCACGGCCGGAGCTACGGTTGCCGGCGAGGCGAGCGTGGAGGTCGCGATGACACCCGAGCCGACTTTTACACGCGGAAGAGTATAGATCTTGCCGTTCTGGTCGACCTTGAAGTCTATATAAAGGTCCGATTTGGCCATTTGGGGCTGATAGGGAATATCGAACGGGATTGTCACCTGGCCCCCTTTCGCGTAGCTGACAATCTGGCCGTTGTCGCGTACGTTCTCACCTTGAAAAATCACAGGCGACGCGGCGAATTCACCGACCCCCGTGCCTTCATTCCATTGAATGACCGGTGTCGCGGAAACTTTTGCGTTCTTGACCATAAATTTGGCCGGCAGAGACACATAGACTTTTCCGGGAATCTCCTGACCGACAGTCTCCATCGGGGAAGGAGACATAGAGAAGTAATTACTCTGGAAATTTCCCAGCTTCTTCGAGCAGCCTCCGGCAATCATCGCCAACGCGCCCAAAGACAGAAATACAGTTGTTTTATTCATATTTTTATTACTAATTGATTTCGATAAAGTAACTCTTGAAAATTACCGGTTTCCGAGGCTTTCACCGTCTGAGAGCCTTTGAAAATCCGGAGAATCACATTTCGAGCGTAAAATTAGCAAAAAAAATTGAAAAAAATTTGCACAAACAAAAAAAACGCATTAACTTTGCACTCGCAAACGGGAAAAACCTCCCGGGAGCATTGAATTTGACTCCGTAGCTCAGTTGGTAGAGCAAATGACTCTTAATCATTGGGTCGAG
>CAYQQG010000080.1:0-10250 GCA_964419535.1 uncultured Sangeribacter sp. | reverse complement strand
GGCCGCGGATATGTCGCCACAGGCCTCGTCCAGAACGGCACGCTCCGTGTCGGCGACGTCGTGCTCGCCGAAACCCATTATGGCAAAGTCAAAGCCATGTTCAACGAGCGTAACCAACGGATCAAGGAAGCCGGACCCGCAGTCCCGGTCCTCATCCTCGGCCTCAACGGCGCGCCGCAGGCCGGCGACACATTCAATGTCCTCGAAACCGAACAGGAAGCCCGTGAAATCGCCGCCAAGCGCGAACAGCTCCAGCGTGAGCTCAGCCTCCGCACCAAGAAGCGTCCCGGTCTTGAGGAGCTCGGCCGCCGCCGCGCCCTCAACGACTTCCATGAGCTCAACCTCGTCGTCAAGGGTGACGTGGACGGTTCGATCGAAGCCCTCTCCGATTCTCTCATCAAACTCTCGACACCCGAAATTCAGGTCAACGTGCTGCATAAAGGTGTCGGCGCGATCTCAGAGAGCGACGTCACATTGGCCGCCGCCTCCGACGCAATCATCATCGGTTTCCAGGTCCGTCCTTCCGCCGCCGCCCGTCGCGAGGCCGACAAGGAAGGCGTCGAAATCCGCCTTTACTCTGTCATCTACAAGGCGATCGAAGAGGTCAAGGACGCAATGGAAGGTCTGCTGTCGCCTGAAATCAAAGAAGAGATCACCGGCAACGCCGAAGTCCTCCAGACCTATCATATCTCCAAAGTCGGCACGATCGCCGGCGCTATCGTGCGCGACGGCAAGATCAAACGTCAGTCGAAAGTGCGCGTAGTCCGCGACGGAATTGTCATATACACCGGCGAGCTCGGATCGCTCAAACGCTTTAAGGACGACGTCAAAGAGGTTGTCAGCGGCTACGACTGCGGTCTCTCAGTCCAGGGATATAACGACATCCGCGAAGGCGACATAATCGAAGCCTTCGAAGAGGTCGAAGTCAAGAAATCTCTCTAAAGAAGAGACCGGCAATTCCCGCCTGAGAAACCCGGTTCAATCAAGAAGAACTAAATCCAAAATTAAGAGGAATCAGTATTGACAAAATCCTGATTCCTCATTTTTAACTCCAACACAACAATGGCATTAGTGTTTGTCAACATAGGCACCAACCGCGGCGACCGCCGGCGCAATCTTTCGCGCGCCGCCGCCGAGATCGGCCGACGTTTCGGATATTTCGAACTTTCGCACGTAATGGAATCCGAGCCCTGGGGCTTCGAATCGAAAAATAAATTCCTCAATGTGGCAATGGTCTTCCGTTCCGACGAATCGCCGCTCGACATCCTCCATGCGCTGCAAGAGATTGAGCGTCGGCTCGGCAATCAGCTTGCCGAAGAGAACATGGCCCGTTTCATCCCTGTCGTCAAAAAAGAGAAGGCAGGCGAGGACTCTGCCAACTTCATTGACCGCCACCGAAACCCGGACGGAACATACGCCGACCGTTTCCTCGACATCGACATCATGACAATCGAAGGCGTCGAGATGCAGACAGAAGAGCTCACCCTCCCTCATCCCCACCTTCGCGAACGCCCCTTCTTCATGGAACCCCTCCAGGAACTCCTCGACCAAATCCCCTCCTGAAGATTAGAAAATAAAATCGAAAAATAAACCGGATGATTGATTTGTATACCCGCACCTCCCACGCGCTACGCGGTGGGAGGTGCGGGTATACGATAACACAACAAAAATAATAGATGGAGCCCTGCGTCAGCTGGGCTTTTAGATCATTTGTATAGACGAATATTGATCTATAAATGACGGTCATTCATGTCGAGTGGGGGGAACTAATAGCCAAGCATACGCATGGCTCCGGATATGGATATTATGATTATTAGGATACTTTTGTCCTTTAACGTACTTTTGTACATCACCATGTAATTCACATAAATAAAAAGGATTATATTACAATTGTTAAACAATGTTAAAAATCGTCATTAAATTTTATTTATTAAAAAAGTTTTATAATTTCGCACTTGATATGAAAACTAACGCATCAAGCGCTCTAATATCTACAAACTTATCCTTAAAATATAAAAAATGAAAAAATTAATCCTAAGAAGATTCGCCCTATTAGTCTCAGTCTTCTTAAGCTGCTTCCTATATTCCAAAGCGGAATTAGTTCATACAGCAGTATTCAACGACTCAGACTATCAGTTTGAAGTTCAATCGGACGGCAAGCTATTTATTTCGGCTAATGACATCTACGCCATTTATGGTTCCCCTACTAAGCCGTGTTTGCCAATGACCACTGTATCTTACGTAATCCCTTATGGAAGTAAGGCGAAATCAGTGTCCATATCACATATGGATCGTCGACTTATCAAACAAAATGTTGAGCTGGAATCCAATCCTATGATGTATCCGACTGGGATGACTGTTAACGAAAAACCCCAATTCAATAAATATGTTGAAGGAAATAAACTCCTAAGCACTCGTTTCTGGCAGGGAATTCCAATCGCTGACATCTTAATGTGTCCCTTTGAATATGATGCAGAAACCAAAGACCTATACTTCATTGACGAGTTTTCAATAGATATAGAAATCGAAGAATATCCAATTGAAAACCATATCTTCAGTGATTTCGACAAACTCGGGAAAGAACTAAAAGCATTAGTAGCAAACCCGGAGGATGTAAATGATATAATCGGTCAAATCCCGGTTGCGACAGCAGATAGTAATCGCAAATTAGATTATCTTATAATTACTTCCAGTGATTTGGCAGATAGTTTCGCACCCCTCATGGAGTGGAAGAGAAAAAAAGGCTTAATTCCCTGCTTAATGACAGTAGAAGAGATTCATAGAAGATATCAAGGTAAGGATTTAACCGAACAAATAAAACACTGTATTTATCATCTTTATCTTGAATATGGTGTTAAATTTGTATTATTAGGAGGTGATGACACAATTGTACCGGTACGGTATTGTCAACATTATATACCTAAAGTGACTGACGAACCAACAGACATTTATTTGCATATATTCCCAACGGACTTGTACTATGCTTGCTTCGATAATAATTTCCAATGGAATGCAAATGAAAATGAGTATTATGGTGAGTCATATGATAATGTTTCTCCAACATCACAAGTTTATCTAACGCGTCTGCCAATTCGAACAGAAGAGCACGTTGGCAACTATCTTACTAAATTATTAGCTTACGAAAGAGGTTATAATTCCAAAAATTGGAATCATAGCATTATGATGACCGGCGCACTTCTGTATGAGGATAATCGCAAAAACACTTCCAATGAGGGCCGATTGATGTCCGATGCGGAATCTCATGGAAACTTGGTCTATGAACAAGCAATAAAACCAAATTGGTCAGGACAGAGAGTAAGATTCTTTGATACATTTTCTGATTATGAAGGTGGGGCTGATTATAATCTCTATCCCACAAATTTTCATGATAAATTGCAGACAAGCCCCATGTTTGTATCAATGTATACTCATGGTGGGCACAATAATTGGGGACTTGAAGGATGGCATTTCTTTTATTATGATGAAAACAATAATTTCATTTATGATACTGATGAAAATGGACATAAATATAAGCGAGAAGGATACAACTTTAACCGGGTATATTATACAAATAACCTTTCACAACTAACATCAGAGAACTATTCTTTGATCACTACGATAGCATGTGATACAAATATGTTTGATGATGAGGCTTCCGGTTGCAAAGATGCAACAGATCCCTGTTTCAGTGAACAGTTTATACGCGACAAAGACAATGGTGTTATAGGGTACTTAGGCTCATCTCGTCCCGGATATTCAACCGGCTTTAATAGACTTGGCATGTCAGACAGAGTGGAAGCAAAATTCTATGAAACTCTTTTTTCCAACTCGGATGATAATAAAAACTTCGGGAAAATAGTGGCAGACACTAAAAATCAATTTAGCCTAACTTCATATTATGATATTCTATACCCACTCAATCCTGTAGGAGATGCAGAAATGCCAATATTCACAGAGATCCCTAAGGACTTTGAAGACCTTTGTATATATGGAAATTTAACCGTTGAAACTGGGACAGAAGATGCTCGGATTGCAGTTACGGATAATGAAAATACAGCCACAAACCCCTCACTATACTACGGAACTGGCGAAATTACACTACCTCAAAATGCAACGATTTGTATAACTAAACAAAATTATAAACCAGTAGTATATCAGATAATCTCCAATGGAGATGTTCTTGATTTTTATCAAGAAGTCCCGTTAAAAGAGGGGTACAAGAAAGTATACGTTGGCCAACTGTACCCTAATATGTTTGAGCCAATTGGCTTTTCACAAACAACAAACTCCGTTGTCATATCATCGGCAGTTTGCACTCAAGGAGAAATTCAAGTGGAATTAGAAGGGAACCTTTCCACAAATTCTAGATATTCTCTTACAATTCGTAATATTTTAGGCACTGATACTCACAGTTATGAGATGAGCGATAACAAAATAACCATCAATAGAGATAATATTTTAAGTGGTTTATATGTAATCGTTCTTACCGCAGACGGAGTTGAAATCGATTCTATGAAACTTTTAATGAAATAAGAGGATTATGAACTGCATTAAAAAAATTGAAATCCTTTTGCGACCGGTTGTCGGCTTTACCATAGCCTGCATATTACTGTTGGGGACAAACTTCGAATCGCAGGCTCAAGTGAAGGGTTATGAGGAATATCCTTATTCCGAACTTTTTACAGAAGGAAAAGAATGGACGTGGTGCCATTATATTTGGTACAGAGGGGAATATTATCCTGAGAAATTGATCAATGTGAAAGTAAATGGCTCATCTACTATTGAAGGCATTGAGTGCAAAAGGCTCTTAATTGAAATCCAACCATTATCAACCCATTGCAGTTGTGATGATTGCTGTTTATGGCTCAGAGAAAATTTTCAAAAATACGGGTATAATGTTGCTATTCAGAAACACGTTTGGGTCTATGAAAAGGATCGCAAGATTTATTACTATAAAAATCCGGGAATAAGATTGAATAGTGATAAAACAGACATTGCAATAGGTTCACCTTATTTTGCGTTGCTGATGGATCAGAATTTCTCAGTCGGTGACAATTTTGATGACACTTATATCATAACCGGAGATGAATTAATAGATATTAATGGGGTGCCACACAGAAAAATCTCAAAAAATTACAGAAAGGATCTCGATGTCACGATGAATCCTGAAGCCGAAGACAAGGTATGGATAGAAGGTATAGGAGCGACCTCAGGATTCCCATGGAACTATGAAGTTATGTTTCCATATTATGTAGAAAAAAATCCTGATGAAGAATGGATGACCGGACTCCCATCTTTCTCTTATATGGACCGAACTTTCCCATATATAGATTTAGCATTGGTCAAAGATAATGGAAACATTATTTATGATGGCCGAGATAAGCTGAGCGAATTGGGAGTGGATGTAACTTCGGGTATCAAAACGTTAGAGACTGAAGAGGTGACTTCAGACAAATGCTATGACCTTCAAGGCCGTCCGATAGATCCGAAAAACGCAAAGGGACTATACATTCAGAACGGTAAAGTCAAATTCAATAGATAAGAAATTTTTAACCTATACTCAGATTTTTAGCACCCGTTTCAAAAAATGTCGACATTTTTTGAAACGGGTGCTTGGTTATCGGCCTTGGAGCTCTTGATAGATGTCGAGGGCGGCGCGCAGTTGCTCGGGGGTGACCAAGCGGTCATGGACCGGTTGGCCGGATGCTTGGAGCAAAGTGAATGAAAAGCCTTTGTCGGTAGTGTTCTTCTTGTCGTGAGAGGCTAATGCCAAAAGCCGGTCATAGTCCGAACATGAGAACTGAGCTATGGGATAGTTCCTTCTCAGCCATTGAGAATAGCGGGTGACGACTTCACGGTCCAACCCTTCATGAAGATGACTTAGAATTAAAGCAACTAAGTTTCCATGAGCTATAGCCGAGCCGTGAGCCATCGGCAAGCCCTTCTCTATTAGAAGCGATTCGATCGCATGGCCCGCCGTGTGCCCGAAGTTGAGCACTTTCCGCAACCCCTTCTCGGTCGGATCGGCTTCGACTATGCGCATCTTCTCGCGGCGGCAAAAATCACAGAAAATATCAAGGTCCTCTACGGTCGCATCAAGGGGATCCACCGCCAGCACACGCTCTGTCATCTCCGCGTCGGAGATAAAGGCTGTTTTCACAATCTCGCCAAAACCTGACAGAATCTCCGTCGGAGGAAGAGAGCCAAAACTCTCCGCGTCCGCTAACGAAGCGACCGGGAGATGAAACGCACCAATCTCATTCTTCAGACCCTGAAAATCGATTGCCGTCTTTCCCCCCACAGCCGCGTCAACGGCCGCCAGCAATGTCGTCGCCACATTCACATGGCGGATTCCGCGCTTGAAAATGGCGGCCGCGAACCCGCCGACGTCCGTTGTCATCCCTCCGCCGACACAAATCAGAAGCGAACGGCGCGTCATCCCGCACCCGGACATTCGTCCCAAAATCCCGAACAGAGCCTCCGGAGTCTTGTTCTCTTCACCGGCCGGCGTCACGATCACGTCCGCAAGCGTTATGCCTCTCTCCTGTATACGCAAGCCGAGCGCCTCGATCAGAGGACGCTCGATTTCCACAACATTGGAATCCGTCAGAACCGCAACCTTGTCCGGACCGCAGGATTCCACTATCTCTATTATTGTATCTATAAGTCTGTTATTCATTTTGCACAAAGAATTTTAGTGACAGTTTTTCGTCTGAAATAAGACCATCTTCAGAGCGAAGTGGCGGTCGCCGCCTTGCCGATAAACGCGCGCAGGAACTGCCGCAAGATCAGCACCATGTTTATGTTATTCTCCTCCTGAATCTGCGATGTCACCTCCTCGGCCCTCTTGTCGTCATAATGCGGGCCGCCGAAACGAAGCTTGGGATTATGAAACTGGCCCAATATATTGACCGAGAACGGAATCGGAACCGGGGACTTGTCAACGGCGATATGATAATACAGATCACCGTTGAAGTTATTGATTCCCAACATCTGAAGGCGATAGCGGTCAAACTCGAAATAGAAAGGATCAAGCTGAAGCAGATTGTCATGAATTCCGGCATGAACATCAAGGTTGTGGATATGAATGTCATCATCCGTGTGGATGAGCATCATCTTGGTGATCTTGCGGATAAACTTCGACTGGCGGACAGTCAGGCCGCGCCCCTTGACATCAAGCTGAGCCGTCGTTCCGGGCATGTTTATATACATATCCGGGAAGATACGGCACCCTAAATCAACCTTCGCCGACAGCGTTCCCGAAAGGTTCTTCATCTCCGGCATCATCTCTAAAAGCGCATGGAATTTCTTGAAGAATTTCACTATATCAACCTTCTCGACGTCAAGACCGAGATTGAGTGAAAGATGATCAGGGTCATAGCCGTTGTATAGCACATTGAGTCCCGCCCGGCCGAAGCTCGCTCCGACGCCAAGATTCGGAATGTCAACAACACCTTTGCGAAGATTTATGTCCGCTCCGAGATCATAAAGATCAAGATTCGTATATAACGTCTCTCTGGCGGAGAATTTCACATGTGCGGCTAAATTCCGCGGAACGAGTAGCGCCACCGAATCCGAAGCTGTCACTTTGGTGTGGCGCGGAATGTTATCCATTCCCCCCTTAGACTCCACGTATGCCCGAGCGAGGGCATTGATGTTGACCGTGTCGAGAGCCAGGTTCACATCCACCACAAGAGGATTGGATTCCGAAACCGGGCCGGACAGGAACCGCCTGAGATTGGAGACGTGTGCCTGCAAATTGGCGCGCGTCTTTTTGATCATCACGTCCATGTTGTTGAGGCTCACTTCGTCACCATCCAACATGAGATCAAGATTTGATATGTAATTGCCACGGCCCAATCCACGCGTATGGATATTGATCCGCGGTGACTGAATTTTGGTCGTGAATGAATATTGGCCGAGAAGCTCCTTCAGAGACTCCGGAATCTCAACTCTGATGAACTCGGGAGTGTGGGCAATTTCTGTCGGAACCACTGAAGATTCCGAACCGGAAACAACCTCTTTAGCCGGATCCGCGGCGACTGAAACCTTTTCGGCAACTGTCTGAGTCGAGCTTCCGTTCCGCCGTGAAATCTTCTGCATGAACGAGATTAGCGGCGCACTGACAGAGACATCAGAAGCGGCGTCAGAATATTTCACATCCGAAACACTCCCTTTCAGCTCCATGGGGAGTCCGGCCTCGAGTTTCTGTGGAGTCAAAGTCCCGGAATAGTTGAGGCCCGTAGTAAATTTAAATCCACCGGCCTTAAGGTTGGATCCGCCATTCATCGCCATCGACACACCCGAGAGGCTGCCGTCAACCGCCAATTCGGGATTGACAATGCCGGTCGTGTTGAAGATTGACGAACTCTCCGCCACCATGAGCCTGAAGTTTTTGATATTCCCCTTCAAGCCAAGCCCGGGCGCACTGATCGCGAGATCAGCTGCCTTTAGATCTGCCGCAACAGAGAAATCTCTCAGGCCTTGCTCCAAACCCTCCTTCGATAAATCCGAAAGGGTGAAGCCAACTTTGGACACCAGATCCACTCGGCCGGAGGCTTTCACGGGAGGCGTGAAGGGAAGAAGCGGCAGCGTTTCCGCCACGTCTGCATTCACATTTATATCGGCCGTCACAGCGGGGTGGCTCGTGAGTTGTGAGATCATCATTCCGAGAGTGACTTTCACCCCTCCCGAGGAGACAGCAAACGGATTGACCGTTATATAGCTTGCGGCCGGATCCTCACCGTTGAACACAAATTCCGCCGAGATCGGCGTGTGGCGCATGGCATAAGTCTTCATGCGGCCGGGCGCGTTTTTTGAATTGAGCGCCAGCGTATAGTCAACGTTCCCTTCCGGAACCTTGAAATCAACCGCTATCGACGGCAGCGTTTCGCTTTGAATCCGCCACGCCGAAATCAGGCGCGCCGACGCGCTCACCTGAAGATTGGCCTTGATCCCCTGGAGCGACGGGACAAACTCCTTCGGGAGATAACCCAACAGGCCCGTGAGGCTCACGCTCTTTATCTTATAATCGAACGATTCTATACGAGGATCGTCACCGATTCCGACCGACATGGTCAGAGAACTCTTGATCTCTCCCAAATCGATTGAATAATCCTTCAGCGAGACACCGAAGGGATCAAACCTGAGCTGAAGCTCGCCGTCGAGCGAGAACGGAAAGCCATTCAGAATTTCAAGGCCGGCTGAAGAGGCCGTCACCTTTCCGCCGAGTCCGAGACGATAGGTGTTGCTCCCCGCGCCCTTCCCGGTCTGGCGCTCCAGCAACAGCGATTGCAGATTGAGCGCGGCGCGAGTGTCTGTCGCCACCGACATATAACTCATGCTCCCGGGATTCTTGAGCTCAATTTTGTTTGCGCGTATATACGGAACCTTCTTGAATCCGCCTCCGGTTGTCGGAAGGATATTGAAATTGTTGACAGAGTCATTATATGCGACAAGATTGATTCTGAGCCCGTCGACATTCACATCATGAAGGACATATCGGTTCATGAACAGATCGACAACATTTATCTCACCCGTAAAACTGCGGACCGAACCGAGAAACGCCGCCGAATCCGGCAATTGCTTCCGTATTTCGGGCGAGACACTGTCCAAAGACCGTGAGGTCAATTCGACACGGCCTGTCGTGATTCTGAAACGCGGGAAGGTCCGCCAGAGTGAATAGTCCACCCTGTCGGCATGAATATCGGCGTTCAGATATTTGCTGCCTTCCTTATTTACAAGAGCCGTCAGACGGTCGGAAGTCAGCCATAGAGACAGAACGACAAGCAGAATCACAGGCACGCCGACAAGGACGGACAGGACGATGCCGGTCCATTTCGCCACCTTGAGCGCGACGCCCCCCCGACCGCGTTTGCGGCTTTTTTCCCCCTGCTCGGCGGCGGACGCGGACGATATGTTCTTCTGACTCTCTCTCATTTTTATTTCTTTTTCACATTTATAACATTTTTTTATTAATTCCTGTTCAAAAATTAAGGCCGCAAAGGTGTCAGTATTAAAATTTTTTGCTATCTTTGTATGTTTTTAGAGAAATAGATTATGAGCAATATAGAGAATATGGAAAACAAAGCTGACGAAGTTTTGAAAATGGCAGAAATGTCCGAAACCTCTGAAATCACTCAGGTTTCGGAGCCGGAAAAAGCCAAGGAATATCAGGCCGACAACATTCAGGTCCTCGAGGGTCTCGAGGCCGTCAGAAAACGTCCGGCGATGTATATCGGCGATATCTC
>CAYQQG010000079.1:0-10266 GCA_964419535.1 uncultured Sangeribacter sp. | reverse complement strand
GCGCACCGACCTTAACGTCGCCGTCGGCATCAAGAAGAAGCACTTTGTCGAAGCTGACTGCGTCACCTTCCTTAGTTTCTTCGCCGAGATAGTGAACATACAGATATTTGCCTTCTTCGGCTTTGAACTGCTGTCCTTTGATTTCTACGATTGCGTACATCGAGTTATTTAATTGATTTAAATAGGTTTGACCGTTGGGCGGGCGCAATTTGACGCGCCACTTCTTGAGCCATGGCGGAATAATCACACAAAATTAGTCAAAAATTTTCTCTTGAGCAAGAATTTTCAATGAAAAATTTTATGATTCCGGGTTTTTCTCCCGGAATCAAAATTTCATTTGGTCATAACGTCAAAATGTCATTATGTCAAAATGTCATATTGACAAACTGACATTATGTCATAATGACAAATTGACATTTCGTTGACAAACTGACATTTCTTCTGAATGACGAGTTTATTTGCACGTCATGATGTCAAGGACGTAGAGGTCGGTTGCGCGCATTGCTTCGCGGCCGATAGAAGTCAGGTTGCGGATTGTGCGGTCAACATCTTCGTCGATGATGCCTTCGGCTGCTGTCGCGGCGTGGCCTTCGGTTGCGAGCATCGCGGACATGAGGGCTGTCGAGACTCCGGAGCTGATCTTCATCGCGCATGAAGGTTTAGCGCCGTCACAAAGCATTCCCGTGAGGTTGGCGACCATATTCTTGACGGCGTTCGCCATTTCGTCATATTCGCCGCCCATGAGATAGACAAGGCCGGAGGCTGCGCCGGTCGAAGCGACGACACATCCGCAGAGAGCCGAAAGACGTCCGAGACTCTGTTTGATGTAGATGCTTGTCAGGTGGCTCAGGATCAAGGCGCGGATCAGCTGCTCTTCGGAGGCATTGATCGAATCGGCGTATGCGACAACGGGCATCGTGGCGCATATTCCCTGATTGCCTGACCCGGAGTTTGACATGACAGGAATCGGTGCGCCGCCCATTCTTGCGTCGCATGCAGCCGATGTCCAGGCGATGATTTTCGCTGCCGGGGTGTCACCGAAGAATATTTTGCCGCGGCCGGCCATTGTGGAACCGAGCGAGTGTCCCCAGTTTTCGGTCATGCCGACACGTGAGGCCTCCATATTCAGATCGCGGGCGCGGAGTATAAAGCGGAGGTCGTCAACAGGTGTCTCCATTGCGAAGTCCCAGACTGTGCGCAGTGTGAGCTTTACATCCTCTTCTTCAGCGGGATTGGGTGAGGGAGCGTCGCCGGTCGGGGTTTCGCTCTGCTCTGAAGTCTCACCTTCGGGATTTTCATTGAAGATGACGTTGCGGTTTCGTTCGAGATAAGTGAAATTGGTGTGAGCGCGGGAAATGGTTGCGCGGACGCGGTCGGTGTCGTGAGTAACCTCGACATCAATGTGCAGCACGCTCGGAGCGTCTTCAAAGAGGCGGACGTTGATCTCTTTACCGTCAATGAATTCTTTGCCCTTTTCAACAGCCTCGGGGGTGACGTCGCGAAGCACTTCGAGTCCATATTCCGACTTGCCGATGAGGGCGCCGAGTGCGATCGCAATCGGGAGACCGATCATTCCGGTTCCGGGAATGCCGACGCCCATGGCGTTTTTGAGCATGTTGGCGCTGAGCCGGACGGAGATTGAGTCCGGTTCGGCTTCAAGAAGTTCGGTGGCTTTGGCCACACAGAGCGCGACGGCAGCCGGTTCGGTGCATCCGACGGCGGGAACCACTTCGCGCTTGATGAGTTCGATTATTTTTTCTGTATTAGTCATGGTCATTATGAAATGGGCTCTTTATTTAAGTGTCAGACCCCTTTCCACAAAAAAATGTTAATGCGGGGGTCTTAGATTTCAGTGTTAGTTGAATTCTGTTGTCTGTATAAAGGGGGGGCTGAATTTCAATGTCATATCAATTCTTCGGGGAAGGGGAGTCGTGAGCGTTTCATGCGCTCGATTTTCTTATTGCGCCAGCATTTGCGACAACAGGCGACATAACGGTCGTTGCCGCCGATCTCAACCTGTTCGCCCTCAGTGATGATCTCACCTTTGGAATCTATGCGGGCATTCATGATGGTCTTACGGCCGCATGTGCAAGTCGATTTCACTTCGTCTATGGTGTCAGCCATTTCGAAAAGGCGCTGAGACCCTTCAAAGAGGTTTCCCTGGAAGTCAGTCCTCAGACCATAGCAGATAACATTGATCGAGAAGTCATCGACAATAGCGGCAAGCTGATCGACCTGGTCACGCAAAAGAAATTGAGCTTCGTCAACAAGAATCCAGTTCGGGGCGCCCTGAAGGTCGGCTTCAAGCATCCGGCGGATCTCTTCGTATAGATTGGATTCGGGATATATCCAACGGCATTCGCGCTCAATTCCGATTCGCGAACGGATGACGTTAGATTTGTCGCGCGTGTCGACCACCGGCTTCATGCACAGATATTTGAGGCCGCGTTCTTCAAAATTATATGCAGTCGTCAGCAACATGGCCGTCTTTGCGGAACCCATGGTGCCATAACGGAAATAAAGTTTGGCAATCCGATTCATGCTGTAGGTTTTATCAAACAGTGTCTAAGACCTCCTTGCCGGAAACTTGAGTCCGGATTCAAAGATTCCCGGGCAGAATTTAATGCCGGGTCAATATTTATGTGGAGGACGGTTGAAATTTTGGTTAAAGTTAGCATAAAATAGTGAGGCATGCAACAGAAAATGCAGAAAAATCAAAAAGTTCATATCCTTTTTTTGATAACCGTTGTTATAACAACATAAAACATAAAGATAACGGCTATGAACTCTGCTTCCACAATGACATTGAACGTAAATCCTGCGGCCGCAACCGTCGGGTCGCTTCATCCTGAAGTATATGCGAAATTTATGCGTCGCAGAGTTGATAGCGAAGGTGCGAAGATTGCCCGCGAGAAGAGCGGCGCGAAGTTGCGTCTTCTTTTCGGTCCCACTTCGGCGCGTCGCGGTGTGAGCAAAGCGCTTTTAGGGTGGAGAATTGTTTTCGGAATGGCGTTAGTTGCCTACGGACTGTTCACAATGAGTGCTATGCCTGTTGTTTCGGTCATGGCGCTCGTTGCCGGATGTCTGTCCGTTCCTGGATTCATGAGCCGTGTCTCTATGACAGTGCTTGCAGTTGCTTTCGCTGTTGTCTCTTTGTCAGCTTTCGGAAACGGCGAGATTCCGGTCGTTTCGATTTTGCTCGCATGCGGTTCTATGGTAACTGCGATTTGTGGTCCCGGCTGTTATTCAGCCGATGCCATTCTTCGCCGCAGAATTTTCCGTTCGATCCGCCGTCGCGAGACTCATAAACTCATGGAGCGCAGATTCTCTTATCGTGCTTACGAGCTGGCTCAGATGGAGCAGTTCTGTTAATTTCCGTTGTTAAATATTTTTGTCATTATGAGATATTGACATTGTGTCATATTGACATAATGACATTATGACAAGATGACATTTTTCGAGAAGGCAGTGTGGATGAGGCGTTTATTGTGCCTATTATCAATCATGACGGCCCTATGTGCCGTCTTTTATGTTCCCGCAAAGAAGACTCAATTGAAATTGAAGTCACCGGGTCAAAAGTCCGTTGTCAACGGAAAAAATGCCCGAGGCCGTGGAAAATCAGGTTCCCCGGAAGTTAATGGGTCCAATTGTTCTGTCGAGGCGGATTCCTTGTTATTTGAGTCCATATCAGGGAAAATAATGTATAGCGGTTTTGATAAACCTTACAATTCGCGCACTGAATCTTTCCTAATCACAAATTCTTCAGATACGAATATCTCGGGTGTCACGGTTCAGCTGACGTATAATGACATGTCCGGCAGAATGATCCATTCGCGAACCGAAAATATAATGGTGGATGTTCCTGCCGGCGAAACGCGCTATGTGTCTGTCAAAAGTTTCGACACCAATTCAACCCTCTATTATAAAAACAGCAAGGCACCGCGTAAAGGTGGCCAACCTTTCAATGTGACCATTTCCACAGTCAGCATTTATGTTCCGGAGATTATTTTGACGTCCCTTTAAAGATAGAACGGGCTTGTCTCTAAATCGTGGGTCGGAGGATAGATTTTTCTAAGTCCTGAAGGAATTTTCTTCTCGGGGTCATTCACGTTCAGACGGACGCGCAAGCGGAGAAGTCCGAGAAGGTTGGGGAGTATGATGTTGGGTGTCACAGATAAGCCGGCGCTTCTTCCTTCGATGCGCATCACGTCCCCGTCTGAATCCATAGTGGCCGTGCCATTAAGCGGAGTGTCAGGTGTTTCTTTCTTCCAGCGCGAGCAGAGTGTCAGCCGGTATATTCTATCTTCGACCGTTTCATTGAGATTGCCGATCCTTTGTCCCGGCTGCAATCGGCAATCGGTTGTGTCAATCACGTATATCCCGAATTGTCCCGGAATTGTTTTGTCTTTCAGAATGAGCAGGGTTATCTCATCAGGTTCAAATCCCCATATCCCTTCCGGTCCGCTTACGGGAAATGTGTTAAGGAAATCTATGACGTTGCTGGCGTTGATAATCCCGGGAATGTCATAACCCGAATCATAGAGCGGTGTCATTTCCGGCTGATGTCTTTTCCCAGAACATATAAAGCTGAAAAACAGCAATATGCATAAGACAGTTTCCTGTTTAATACATCGGAGAAAGAGATAGGCCGGCATAGAATTCTTCAAGAAGAAACAACTGTTTGATCCCCGGATTGATCCAAGAGGAATCAGCGTGAGATCTGTACGCTTCGATTTTATAAGACGGGCTCTGAGTGACATTGACGCGCAAGTTGTCAGTTCGGTTTTGTGGAGAATGTATAGCTGAGTCCGAAGCTGAGAATCTCTTTCATCTGCCAGTATCTCCACCCGGTCGACAATCGGTTTGCCGAAGAGTCGAAGCGCGGATAGACATAGAGCTGGGTTGAAAGGAACTTATTAATGGCAAAGTTGAAGGTGTTTTCCCAATCACCCTGGAAATAATGGTAGTTGGTGAATAGGAATACGCGGGATTTCCACGAAATGTTGTCAGAGAAATTCCATGTCAAGTTGAGCTCGGCGTTGGAACCGAATTCTGAACGGGTCTTGCGGTCGGGGAGAATGTTGAACTGGGTGTGGTCTATTCTCATTGACGGACAAGCCTTGAGATTATAGGAAAGCGGAGAGATCGAGACCGATAGGGCCAGACGGTCCTTCAGCGCTTTGGTGTTATAGGTCATACCCAGACCGGCATTGAACTCGGAGGGGGAGAGGAATTTTGCCTTCAACTGATGAGAGTCTTCCGGAAATGAGGTGAAAAGCTGGGTCTTGAAAAGAAGGTTTAAAGAATAGAACCATTTGTTGAAGGCCTTCAGACCGGTCTTGAGTGTATATTGGAACTGATCTTGAGAAATTGAATATCTGTGGACAGATCCCCTCGGATTGGAATTGATTGCGAGTTTATAGCTCAAATCGCTTACGAAGAGCAAGTTGGGGTGATAAACAGTGTTGAGAGAGACGTTCCAATTAAAATTGAAGAGCAAGGCGAGATAATTATTGCCGCCCTGATACCAGTTTCGGCTGATATAGGCCTGTGAGATCTGAATCCCGCCTCCGACAAGATGCAGCCAGTTTATGCGGTTCTGAACGATTTCGGGCACGACGGCCGCGGACGTGTCTACTTGAGGAAGGTCAAGTCTTTTGAGGAATCCGGCGAATGAATTGTCATCTTCCGGCAACCTTGGAGGCACGGGCAGTTCCCAGTATGCATATTGGATTGATGTCGGAATGTCCGTCATCATCTTGTAAAGATTATCCTGATGAATCCTTTCGGCCGTCATTCCGACTTTCAGCCAATGGGGGATGAGATAAGAATTGAGCATATCAACCGGATTATCCGAAAGATAGGCCTCCATGGCATTCTCGTCGTCATCATCGAACAGATCCTCAGCTGACAGCTTCCCTTCATTCTCCTTTTTCAGAAGATCGGAAATATGAATGACCTCGTCCCCCTCTTCAAGAAGAGTGGAGTCGAGAGGTTCCTCATATAGTATTCCGGCATATCTGTCGGCGTCGTAAGCGTTTTTTCTCGGGTCCATTCTGAAAGGGATCACCGGTATTGGGAACCGTATGTCCGAGAGTGTTCTATAGCCTGAGAAAATGCGCGGTTCGAGTGCCATGACCGGGAAATTCCTGTAATAATTAGCAATCGTAGTGTCCGGAGAGGTTTTAAATCTCTCGGCCGCGAGATCTTCAAAAGTGAATTTAGGAGAATGGCAACCGCAGCTGCAGCCTGTTTCCAAATTGCATGCGCAACAGGAATTCCCTCCGCATTCAGTCTTCTGTTTTGAAGAATTGGAAGCGGCAGAGGCGTTCATGACGAATCCGGAGAGAAGGAGAATGCTTATGGATAGGATCTTGGCTCTCATTTATGAAAAAGTGGGCTAAGGTGTTATGAGCAAAAGAATGGGCGGGAGAGAGGAGTTTTAAACTCGCTTCTATTGCTTGCTTAGGACCGTGGTATAATCCTGTGAGTTTATCACGCGCAATGCTTCCTTGAAAATCGGGTCGTGAAGGTTATAGACCTTGAAATAGGTCGAACTGTCATAAAGGTCCCGGCCTATCAGTCCCTTTATACTCATTTCAAAGAGTGGCCGCGAGCGGTCAAACTGTTCTTGATTGAACTCAATTCCCTCTTTGTCTGCAAGATCCTTAAGTTCATTCATCATTTCGTCCGTGACTTTGAATCCGTCGACGAACCGGTCGTCATTTTTGTAGGTCTTTTTGAGTTCAGCGCGGTGCTGATCGACATATTTGATGACAAATTTATTGATCAGGCCTTTGGCCACAACGTTGCGATAATATTTGGTATATTCCGTGGTGTCGAGGGGCACGAATTTATCCGGCATGATGCCGCCCCCCGCATAGACTGTGCGTCCGAGCCGAAGGGTGTGATATTCGGTCGAATCAACGAGTTTGATGCTGTCGGCGTGCATCAGTTCTCCATGGTTGAGCCGGTCTTCGATGTCCTTTCTGTATGCATCTTCATCCCCTTTTTTATAAGGTTTCTGAATGTCGCGGCCGGAGGGGGTATAATAGTGGGCGACTGTCAACCGGATCATAGAGCCGTCCGGAAGTGTGATCGGACGCTGGACGAGACCTTTGCCGAACGAACGGCGGCCGACGATGACTGCACGGTCATGATCCTGAAGCGCGCCGGCTGTGATTTCAGAGGCGGAGGCACTGAACTGGTTCATCATCACGACTATGCGTCCGTCGGAGAAAAGCCCGGTCTTTTTGTCGGGGAATGAATAAGCGTTATATCTGGGTGAATTGAGTCCTTCGGTATAGACGGCCAGATCCCCTTCATCAAGGAGCTCGCCAAGGAGTTCGACAGCGGCGTTGAGGTATCCGCCTCCGTTGTCTGTCAAGTCGAGGATGAGCTGGGTCATTCCCGATTTTTTCAACTTTGAGATTGCCTCGCGCATCTCTTTGGGAGTGTCCGCTGAGAATTTATTGAGGCGGATATAGCCGGTTTTGGGATCGACCATATAGGCGGCGTCCACCGAATGGATAGGGATGTCGGCGCGAGTGATTAGAAAATCAATTGTGTCCGGAATCTGCTGGTCATATCGGAGAACCTTGACGTTGACTTCTGTCCCTTTCGGGCCCCGGAGACGCTTCTGAATGTCGCTGTTTTTCATTTTGACGCCGGCAATCACGGTGTCGTTGACGGCGATGATGCGGTCGCCGGCTAGCAGTCCGACGCGCTCTGACGGTCCGCCGGATACGGTCTGGATGACATAAAGAGTGTCGGTCGCCATGTTATATGTAATGCCGATACCGGAAAAATTGCCTTGCAAGGGTTCGTTGAGTTCGCGTGTTTCCTCGGGTGAGGAATATGAAGAGTGCGGATCGAGTTTCTCAAGCATGCCGTTAATGGCGTCCTCGACGAGCTTATTCTCATCCACCGAATCGACATAAAGCTGCATGATTGACTTCTGGGCCATAAGGAGCTTCTGTTGAGCGGAAGGCTTCTGGGTGGATGTTCTGTTGAACATCTCGAAAGGGTTGGCGGCGAAAGCGATGGCAGCGGCCGCTATTAATGTCAGAGGTAATATGTTTCTTAATCTCATATCTGATGATAAATATTTTCTGTTCGTTGAGGAAGTGAGGATGCTGGTATAAAGGAGCGAGTCACCGGCACGCTTCGAGGCAATCCTTTTCAGTCGGAATGAACCGGCCGACAGGATGACCGAAATGGCTCAGTTCTCTCACCATAGAGGACGATATGCATTCCAATTCAGGACGCGAGGGAATCAGCCAAGTGTCGATTTTACCTTCAGAAATCATGAGGTTTGTGGCTGCGAGACTCCGTTCGAACTCAGCGTCGGCGGAATTGCGGAAGCCCCGGACGATGGTTCCGGCTCCTATTTTGGCGGCGGCGTCGATTGTCAGGCCGTCATAGCTGATGACACTGACGCGTCCGCATTTCTCAAAAAGTCGCTGCAGATTGTCGACCGCAGCCTGCATCTTTTCCCGTGTGGCTTTGCGTTCGTTGAAACCGACGGCGAGGACGACTTCGTCAAAAACTCTCAGAGCCCGCTCAAGGATGTCGAGGTGTCCGATAGTGAAGGGGTTGAAGCTCCCGGGAAATATCGCTTTTCTCATTTTTGCTTATGACTAATATATGAACGGGAGAATTTATATTTCGGAATCATCCTCCATCACGAGGTTATCGATAATGAAGTTCTGGCGATCCATAGTGTTCTTGCCCATATAAAATTCCAAAAGTTTATCGATGGAATCACCACGCTCGAGGGTCACCGGGTCCAGTCTCATTCCGGGGCCTATGAATTCGGCGAATTCGACATCATTGATCTCTCCGAGACCTTTGAATCGTGTGATCTCGGCGTTAGAACCGAATTTCGCAATTGCTCTCTCACGTTCTTCGTCCGTATAGCAATAATATGTGTCAGGTTCTTCTGTCTCGGAATCCGATTTTTTCTTACCTTTTTTTCCGCGTCTGGTGACTTTCTTATTGCGCACACGGAAGAGGGGAGTCTGGAGGATATAGACATGACCTTTTTTGATAAGGTCGGGGAAGAACATGAGGAAGAATGTGATTATGAGAAGCCGGATATGCATTCCGTCGACATCGGCGTCAGTGGCGATGATGACCTTATTATATCTCAGACCGTCGATTCCGTCTTCGATGTTGAGGGCTGCCTGAAGAAGATTGAACTCATCATTCTTATAGACAATCTGTTGGGTCATTCCGTAGGAATTGAGGGGCTTTCCGCGCAATGAAAAGACCGCTTGAGTCTTGGCATTGCGGACCTTCGTGATTGTGCCGGTTGCCGAGAGACCCTCGGTGATGAATATGGCGGATTCATCTCTGAGGTCTTCCTTTGCGCTTTTCGCCAGAGTGTCGGAATAATGGACTCTGCAGTCGCGGAGCTTGCTGTTATGCAGGCTGACTTTCTTCGCTTTCTCCCTTGCGAGCTTGGCGACGCCGGCCATTGCCTTGCGCTCTTTTTCGGACGAAGCGATCTTCTTCATCATCGCTTCGGAAGTCTCCTGATTTTTATGGAGATAGTCATCGAGCTCCTTTTTGATATAATCACCAACAAATTTATTGACGGTGATCGCATCCTCCTTCGGTTCGATCTTGTTCGACCCGAGGCGCGTCTTTGTCTGCGACTCGAAGACCGGTTCCTGAATCCTGACCGAGACGGCCGCCACGATTCCGTTGCGGATGTCTGAAAATTCGTATCCTTTGCCGGAATATTCCTTGATTGTGCGCGTCAGGTGTTCGCGGAACGCCGTGAGGTGAGTGCCGCCTTGGGTGGTATATTGGCCGTTGACAAAGGAATAATATTCCTCGCCATATTGGTCCGTATGGGTGATGACAGCTTCGATGTCGTCGCTTTTGAGATGAATAATGGGATATAGCGGGTCGGCGCTCAGGCGCTCCTTAAGCAGATCGGCCAGTCCGTGGCGTGAAAGATAGCGCTTGCCGTTGAAGTATATCTGGAGACCGGTGTTGAGATAGGTATAATTGTTGACCATTGTCTCGACAAAGTCGAGATTGAAATGATAGCCTTTGAACAGGTCCGGATCGGGTTGGAACCGGACCATGGTGCCGTCCGGTTCGTCTGTAGGGGCCGGTTGTGTATACTCAACGAGATTTCCGCGCTCGAAATAGGCTCTGACGAATTTGCCGTCGCGGAAGGAACACACTTCGCAAAAAGTGGAGAGAGCGTTGATCGCTTTCAGACCGACACCGTTGAGACCGACAGATTTCTGA
>CAYQQG010000078.1:0-10278 GCA_964419535.1 uncultured Sangeribacter sp. | reverse complement strand
AAACCTGCGTGCTACCATTACACCACAAGGCAATGTTCTTGTCGTCGGACAGTCTCTTTGTCTTTTGACGATGCAAAATTACTGCTTTTTTCTGATTCTACCAAATTTTTCAGACATTTTTTTTCAATTTTTTTTGCTATTTTTGTGTAGTCAGTTATATTTCAGCAAAATGCAATTTATAATAATTTGTCTGAAAGGGGAGACGTCTTGATAAGACCCCGTCACACAAAAAATGTTAAATTCACCGCCCGGAAATTAACATTTTTTGTGGGACGGGGTCTAATGTGGCAATAGAGACAAGTTGGGGCAGTTTCGTCAACGAGACTGCCCCAATGCTATATTCTTTAGAAGTTATAGCCGATCTTCATATTAAAACAGCTTGTGGTGCCGCTGTGACCCTGAGTCCAGCAATGTCCGAGATAGCCTATACCGCCATACCAGTTGCCGAATTTGAGTCCAACCATAGGATTGACAAGAACCGCACCGTGATCGGTGTTTTCAGTATTAAGTTCGTAACCGACATCGAAGGATACAAAAGGTTTGAACGATGAAATCTTTCCCGTAACTTCTCCGCGTGCAAAGATCGGAATCAACGGAGCGACGTCGAAGTTCCATTTTTCAGTGAGTCCGACACCCACACCGAGATCTATATTTGGATGAACTTTTGTTTTCACACCGCCTTGAAAGTTGAAAGCTGTGAAATGATCACCTGCTTGAACGGGTTGGAACTCAAAAAATGGAGTGACTGCTGATGCTGAGAATACTCCCGCAAGCAAAATTGATAAAGAAAGTAGAAATTTTTTCATAGCTAATTAAGTTTAAAATAAGAATATGCTATGTTAACATAAATTTAACACATTTGGTTCAGTAAATTAAGACCCCGTCCCACAAAAAATGTTAAATTCGGGGCACATCTGCGACCCTGAATTTAACATTTTTTGTGGGACGGGGTCTAAACCTTTTTTATGATTTAAGTCAAAAAATATATAACATTGAGTATGAAAATGTTTTTATCAATGATAATATAAACTCATTGAAAAAATGTTTTTATAATAAGTTCTAATATCAAAATATTTGAATATGAAAAAATTTTTACGACATATTTACGAGAAATCAATATTACTGTTGGCCGGGTTGATGATCGTTAGTCTCGCATCTTGCTCATTGAGTGGTCGTTATGGTGTTGATTACTATGATGGCATATATGGATATGGCTATGGGGGAATAGGGTATGGAAAACCGGCTCCTCCGCCGCGCGGTCCTCGGCCTCCCAAACCTCCTAAACCTCCCAAACCACATCATGCACCAAAGCCTCCGAAGCCGCATAAGCCCTCCGGACCTTCTAAACCGCATAAGCCCGATAAACCAAATGGCCCCGGCAGGAATCCTCATGGATCATCACACGGCAATAATGGCAACCGGACAGGTGGCCGTACATCTAATGGCGGCTATAACAAAACCGGCAGCGGAACAAATTCCAATGGCAATCGGACAGGTGGGCGTACATCTAACTCGGGTCGTTCAAATACCGGAAACAATTCCGGCAATAACGGCGGCTCGCGCACCGGCGGAAGAAGATAAAACTGCACATAATCATGAATATGTTAAGTGTCAGTTACTTACGCTTTTGAGTGGCTTTTTTCCATAGCCAAATAGAGAGGGGGAGAAAAATGCCAAAAAAGAGGAGAAGCAGAGGAATGAAGATGATTATTAATGTAAATGAAACAGAAGGTGTAAACAATTCCATAATTAATATTTTGTGTAAGAACCTTTTCCGAGCTTTTTGGCAACATTAACCATTACCTTCTGTATAAAACCAAAATAACCGGGTTCCATAGGGTTTAAATGATTTTTATGACACCAAGACTTCCAAGCTCGTTCAATATCTTTAGTTTCAAAATCAACAGCTTTAATTCCATTATCAAGAATAAAAGAAGTAATCTGATGTTGAAGAAGTTCCTCTTCTTTACGTGTAAGTTGATTATAATAACCAGCTTGAGCATTAGAAGCATTAGCAGAAGCTAGTGAAGCACGAGCAGCAGCGTCTTGAGCTTTTGCTTTAGCAATTTCAGTTTCAACGGTTTTTTCAAGTAAATCCTGACGTAAAGGGAACAATTGATTGTCTAAATATTGACCAATATAATCTTCACGTGCTTTAGCAATTTGCTCATCTAAAAGCCAATATTGGCCTTCCTTATTAGCAATAGTTTGTTTAAGATCCTCATTAGTAAGACCGCTTAAATAAAAGGCATTACGTGCCATTTCTTCATAATAAGGACGCATTTGTTCTTCCTTATTTAATGCCAAACCCTGAAGTGCCGTATGAAGTTGTTCACTTGCAGTTTGCTGAGCAGTTAAAGCCGTATTAGCGACAATGTTCTTAATTTCGGCTTGATTCTTCTTTGCGGTAGAAAGTCCAACAATAGAAGAAATAACATCACCAACAGAACCAAACATATTTTGTGGCATTTGATATGCTTCCATTTTAGGTACAGTAACAGAAGCAGGAGCATTAGCAGAATTGCCAACAACAGAACCATTACCATAAACAAGGTTTGGATTTAATCCGGCATCTTTTAATCGTTGCATCTGATTGGCCGGAGAGTTATATTCGTTTTGCATCTGCCAATTTTCAATATTTCGTGCATTTTGCCATTCAGCCATTTTAAAGTTTGCTTTGTTTACGCTACGCTGATTTAACAAACTAAAAAGGCCAGAACCAACATTGCCGACAGATTGAACAATTGCAGGTGCTATAGATGCAAATAATCCTTCACCAGGCATAACTAATTAATTTATAGATTGGTGTCAATTGGCACTAATATATCAAGTAATATTAGTGCCTCAAAGATAACAAATAATTCTAAAATATACAAATTATTTCTTAGCGCCCGGGCGATCGCCCGGGCGCGATCAACGGTTAGAGAGATTTAAAAGGGGGGTGTTCTGATAACCCCCCTTTTTAAATCTCGTGGGGTTGTTACAGTACCTCCGCAGCCGGCACGGTGGCCGGCGAATCAAAACAAAATCTTTTTTTTCATTCCGAAAAAAAATATTTTTTTTGATTTTTAAGAGGTTTCACCTAAGTGTTGCTCTCCAGATCCGTCAGAATCTCTATCGTTGTCTGGAGGTAAATTACGAGAATTTCTAATATCTGACAAAGTCCTTTGAAGCTCATAATCATTTACTCTTTTTAAACGATCGTAATCAGTAATGTCATCGATACCGTCGAAACGATCATCATCAAGATCAATATTCAGATCAGGAGACTCACGGATGAGTGTACCGACATCGAGAGTTCCTCGGCGAAAACGTTGGAGGATCTCTTTAACACTATAAGACATGTCCGGAACCGAATTGATCGTCTGATCAAGTTCCTCAGTTCCTCTAATAGAAGAATCTTCTAAAAACGAGAAAAATCCATAAGTTTTCATATCCTTGGTGTTCCGTAAACAGGCATTTTGCGCATTGCCTTTAAGTTATGATGAATGTTAACCCATATTTTGTCATACTGTGTATCATCGACAGAGAAAGGTCGATTGGCGGCGTCTTGTACGTTCGTCAGGAAGTCATCGTTTAAACGTGGCGGAGCAGTGAAAATACGGCCCATGTGCCAGAAAGAAAGATTTCCACGAAAATCTCCATGAACAGAGTCAGGGATATATTTATATTCGGCATAACGGGGTGTGTATCCAAATAGCTCAGAATCTGAATCAGGATTGCCTTGATAAAAAATTTCGCCTTCAGTTATCTCTTGTTCGCCAAGATGAGCAAACTGAGGCCAATAGTAATCCAAACGATCAAATTTCTGGAAAACACGTGGCATACCTTGTTGATATGCGGGCATGGGCATTATTGACATTATCCCGATCACGTAGCCATGCTCTTCAAAGAATCTTTTGAAAGAATGTGTAGATTGAACGCTGACACCATTACCGCCGGGAGTACCGAGGGGATTGCCGTCAGTAGTCTGAGAAGTCTGAAGGACATCAGAGATAACAACAGGGGAAGATCCTCCGCCAAGATACTCAGGACGCTGTAAACGTGCATCGGAAGATTTAACACCAAAGATTGAATATAGCTGTTCAATGTAACGTGATCCTCCTCTTGCCATTGCTTCGAGAAAGTTCTGAGCTGCCAATGCACGCCTAAACTCATTAATAGTTGCGGCCGAAACGTTAGACAGGTCAATACCATTAATAAGTTTTGATAAGTCATTAGAACTTAAAGAAGTTGTAACAGAAGGAGAACCGTTATAATTAGAATTGCCTAATAAAGCACCCGACTGAGTACTAACAACAACATCATCATTTTCATCAATGCGAAGATTAGTTTTCTTAATTCTGCTATCTGGACCAACGCCAAGAACAGTTTTGCCATCATACGGGCCAGCAGTAACAGAACCAATGCCGGGAGCAACTAAGTCAATAGAATTATCATTATAATCAATCTCAGCAGATCCATATAGTGGAAGTGTTACTTCATCGCCACGCTGAGCAAAAGGAAGAGCGGACGTAAAGTAGTCTTTTTTCCAGGATCTTTTTCGAAGCTTCAAAAGATTGTAGCCAGGATCTGAAGCAGTTTGAGGCTTGACATATATAGATCCGTCAGTATCTTTAAGTATATCGACAGGATCTGTAAGATTTTGATCTCTATAAAACTCATTATAGATCAATTGGTATGCTCGAAAGGGAAGAGCATCAGCATAAAAGAAGACGTTCTCTTTGTTATGAAGATTTACATCATAGGAGGGACATCCAATGTAATCCCAAAGGGATCCATTAGAACAGCATTTAGGAATAGCTGATCCAGATAAAACAAGTTTCGGAAATGGTGGGGCAGAGGTGCCATCTTCACCACCGGTGATAAACTCTTTCCAATTATCCCAGACAAGACGATTGGGAACAAAGAAAAAGTGTGTGTAGATTTTTACTTTGTGCATTATAGGAGCCTGAAACGGAGCGAACCGGGCAAGTATCTCGGTATTGAGCTTGAAAGTGTCTCCGGGTAGAACAGGCTGACACAAGATAGGGACGAGCTCACCGAATTTGAGCGTTGTCTTGACGCCATGGGAGAGATCGAACCTGTTCCGCTTAGGCGGACGCATCCGAATTGAGTTAAACAAATTTGTACTCATAAATCTTTTTTATTTTTGAAATTCTTACGAACTTTTTCCCTGAATAGGGATTTCTTTTGCATCTCGATATCATAAGGAGAGGAGGGATAAGGAGTGTGTAATGTCACATAGCTGATGGGAAGATTGTGGCGCCTAAGCCATCGAGTCTGTCGCTCTGTAAGTTTACTGTATCTTTCAGAATGAAATTCAGAATTTTTAAGACTAATCCTGTTCCGAAGGTCATCACTAAACATGCGGTCTTTATAATACCGGGGAATCTTAACGAAGAACGTTTCAGAATCCTGAGCGAAAGCATACATATCGGTACAACCAGACTCACAGTAATTAACAACAGAATCAAGCTCAAGGAAACGATAACCGATAGCAGGACGCCTACTGCACAGCATAAAATTTTTATCAAGGTCCGGCGGAAGCGCGGAACCGTCAAGACAATAACCGGTAACATAATGGATCCGAGCATCATTAACAGGGTCAACCCTGATAAATCCGTTATTCCAAGCATTCTCCAAATAGTCATGAAGTTTGTTTTTAAGTTCATTAGGAAAATCGAATAATATCATGTGATAATGTGGACGAAAATATTTTGGTCCGTACTCACTTACCACGTAGTAACGAATTTTAAACGGATAGATAGATTTTCTTAAACGTTTAAGAAAATTCTGAACATCACGTTTACAGACATAAGGTAAGACAAGGCCATTTTTCTTTTTAAGGGGGATATTTTCCTCGTCATACGTCAGAGTGATAAAATATGCTGATTGACAATCACGCATTTCTTGTTTGAGCCTGAAGGTCCATTGAGAACGCCTGTTGACAAGACATGCTTCACATTTACCACATGGTACATACATATGAGTGGCTATCCGGTAATCAAGAGGAAAATCCAATAATTCATAACGCTTGGCACGTTGTTCATCAGATAGCCGTATCTTAACGGGATGAAGACATTGCATTACAGACGAATGCCACCGCGAGATACACGATACGATTTTAGCATTTTGCTTTTTCTGCGTCTTGAACGACGACGATTTCTTCTTCGCATAACTTTGATTATTAAAGGGTTAAACAAAACTGTACATAATCATGATTATGTTAAATAGGATTATGTGATCTGCGAAATGGGAATTTTATATCTAATTATAAGTCTGTTTTGTTATGGTAATATAAATGCTTTAAGATTTATAGATATAAATTCTTTAGGATTAATAGATATTTTGAGTTTATTAGATATATGAATTCCTCTATTGTGAATATGAATAAATTTCAAAACTTATGGATAAGGAATGCTGATATTTCCGATTCATCTTTGATTGCAGATGCCGTTTTAAATGCTATAGGTGCGGAAATTGCACAGGATTTGGCAGGCGGAAATAATTCTGTGGAAGAGGTTCGGGAAATTTTCAGAAGACTTGCTGAACGTGATGATACACAATATTCATTTAAAAACACAAGAATCGCCATGACTGAAAATGGCGATTCTATTGGCGTTTGTATAAGTTATGACGGTGAGGAACTTATCAGACTTAGAAGACCTTTTTTTAAGGAGGCAATATTATCGTTGGGTTGGAAATTGAATGATAGTGAGATTGATTCTCAGCCGGGCGAAACAGATCCTGAAGAATATTATCTTGATACGCTTATGGTTGTTCCTCATTTTCGAGGAAAGGGTGTTGCGAGAGCCTTAATCGCCGATGCCTATGAAAAATCGAAGGCAAAGGGTAAGCCTCTTGGCCTGTTATGTGATTTGGACAACATTCCCGCTGAAGGATTATACAGGTCTGAAGGTTTTGTTATTGAAGGCCTTCGGCCGTTCGCAGGTAAAATGATGAATCACTTCCGCAAGTATTGACAATCAAATATTTAATTTTTGTGGAAAGAGATCTTAGTTTCTGACAACCGATCAAGAAAATGCTTTATAAAGCGAGAAGAGACTTCCTCAATGTTTATGTCTTGACCTTTTTCCTGTGCGATCGAAGTGACTCCTTTATCTGTAAAACCACATGGATTGATCAACGTGAATGCCGAAAGGTTGGTATTCACATTCAGTGCGAGTCCATGCATCGTGACGAATCGGCTGCACCGAATCCCAATCGCGCAAATTTTTCGCTCTTCGGGAGTCCCTTTCCCAATCCATATTCCGGTCGCGCCCTCGACGCGTTCACCTCTTATTCCGTAATCTCCGATGGTCTTTATTATGGCTTCTTCAATAAGATTCACATAGCTCTTGACACCGAGACCATAGCGTTCAAGATCAATCAACGGATATATCACAAGTTGTCCGGGACCGTGGTATGTCACGTCTCCCCCACGCTCAATTCGGAATACCTCTACCCCTCTGTCCTTCAGTGCTTTTTCAGAGAATAAGAGATTGGATTCTTTTGCATGTCGACCCATTGTGATGACAGGCTCATGGTCGGCTATCAACAGGTATTCTTCTTTCACCGGTTGGCCGGTTTTTTTCTGATCGACCATTTGTTTGAATAGATCCCGTTGATATTCAAGAACCTGCGGATAGGTCTGCCCTTCCTTAACGCCTACATTCTCTATTTTCATCAATTTACGTGTTTTTCAGCGTGATAACTGCTTCTGACCATTGGTGAAGATTCGATATGCCGGAATCCTTTTTTTCTTCCAATTTCGCCATATTCAGCGAATTTTTCCGGTGTGACATATTCCTGAATCGGATAGTGAGACTTTGACGGCTGAAGGTATTGACCTATGGTCATCACTTCGCAGCCGACGGCTCTTAAATCATCCATTGTTTGAATAATTTCCTCTTCGGTCTCCCCCAATCCAAGCATGATTCCGCTCTTGCTTCTGATTCCTGATTGAGCGATATGCCGTATGACTTCAAGTGAATTGTCGTATGTCGCGAAGGTCCTCACTTCAGGTGTAAGCCTTCTGACCGTTTCCATGTTATGTGATATAACCTCCGGTTTCTCAGCTATCACAAGGTCAATCAGATCTTTGCGGCCTTGGAAATCCGGAATGAGAACTTCCATCGTCACACCTGGACATTCATTCTTTATCTTTCGTATGAGTTTAGCCCAATGTGATGCACCGAGATCCGGGAGGTCGTCGCGGTCGACGGAAGTGATAACGACATGTTTCAAAGACAGTTCCTTGATTGAATGAATGATGTCGTCAATCTCCCGCTCTTCAAGAGGCAGCGGCTTTCCATGGTTGACGTTACAGAAACGGCAGTTTCGTGTGCATATGTTTCCTCCGATCATAAAGGTTGCTGTTCCGGCGCCCCAACATTCACCACGGTTGGGACACATTCCGGAACTGCAGATCGTATGAAGATGTTTTTCGTTCAGAAGACCGACGACTTGACTCGTCTTGTATCCTCGCGGAAGGCGAATCTTCAGCCATTCAGGTTTTCTGCGGAAATCGGCCTTAGGAGTTTTAGTTTCAGCCGTCTTTGAAGTTATTTTATCTTTGTCCATTTTTTATCTGATTCTGAATTTTGCAAATTTAAGCAATAATTTTTTTACGCCGACAACACCAAAATCAACTATCATTCTTTCGTTGCCGCTGACTCTGTCAAGAGATAAGACAGTTCCGATTCCGAATTTATCATGTTCGACACGTGTCCCGGCTTTCAGTGTTCCAAAAGACGTGGAGACGCTGTCAAGGTTCTCGGAAGCAACTATTTCATCATGGCGGGTCACCAATCTATCCGAAGAATTAATTCCGGATCTGTCATAAGTTTTTGAGGGTTTATTATTTGAGAATTTATAAGAAGGAGTTGAGGTCCTCAAAGAATAATTGTCTCTAAGTCTGGAATTGTTAGAAAGATAAGAATTTCTCGGGTCCAGGAACGAAGGACGGTCTGTCGCTTCAGAACCCAAGTCAGTGCTTGCGTGGAGTTTGATATAGCGTGTGTCGATATCGCCCAAGAATCTTGAAGGTTTTGTCAAAGCAGTCTGACCATTTCGGAAGCGTGAAGACGCGTATGTGATCATGCACGTCTCCATGGCCCTTGTAATGGCAACATACAGCAGTCGTCTCTCTTCTTCAATTCCGGCCAGAGAGTCACAGCTCATAGCTGACGGAAAAAGATCCTCTTCGACTCCGACAATGAAAATATGCTTGAATTCAAGACCTTTCGCCGCATGAACAGTCATGAGCAGAACTTTCGGCTGATTATCGTCGGAATCTTTTTCATCCTGGTCGGTCGAAAGCTGGACTTCATTAAGGAAGCTGCTCATTGAGAAATCCTCTTCACCCGCTTCCCGGCGCATCTCGACGAAATCCTTAAGGCCGGCAAGAAGTTCCTCAAGGTTTTCCTGGCGAGAAATGCTCTCGGGCGTATTGTCGTGAGCCAGCATTGTGAGAATTCCGGTCCGGTTATACACCAATTGAGCCAACTGATAGGCGTCAGCTCCTGACTGATTGTCGTTTACGAAAAGAGTAATCAAGTCACGGAAAGCGGCGAGTTTCTTCAAGGTCCCGTTATTCAATCCGGCAGGATAATTGTCGGGATCGCAAATAACTTTCCATACACTCACGCCGTTTTCTATTGCGGTTGATTGTAGTTTTTTCATCGTGGTCTCTCCTATTCCCCGAGCCGGATAATTTATTATTCGGCGAAGTGCTTCATCATCGTCAGGATTGACCGCCACACGGAAATAACTGATGACGTCCTTGATTTCTTTACGCTGATAGAACGACAAACCGCCGTATATTCTATAAGGAATATTTCTTTTTCTCAATGATTCCTCAAGAACGCGAGATTGTGCATTGGTGCGGTATAGGATTGCATAGTCGCTGTATGAGTCATGTTCCGTATATTTCGATTGAGTGATCTTATTCGCAATCAGATATGCTTCTTCAATATCAGAATAAGTGCTCATGATTTCAACCGGGTTCCCGACACTGTTTTTGCTATATACGTTCTTTCGCATCTGGCGCGTATTTTTCGCAATCAGCGAACCGGCGGCATTGATTATATTCTGGGTCGATCTGTAGTTCCTTTCAAGTTTGAAGATTCTGAGTCCGGGATATTTCTGCTCCATGCCGAGTATATTGCCGATGTTTGCGCCGCGGAAGGAATATATGCTCTGGGCGTCATCACCGACTACAAAAAGGTTGTTCCGCTTGCCTGATAGTTGAGAAATGATAAGGTGTTGAGCGAA
>CAYQQG010000077.1:0-10327 GCA_964419535.1 uncultured Sangeribacter sp. | reverse complement strand
TTGAACCGCAAACGTTTCTGGGGTGGCACAATGGACAAAGATAAATTGGCCGATTACCAGACACTTTATGCGTGTCTCGTGACTGTTTCCAAACTTATGGCTGCTTTCGCACCTTTCTTCGCGGATAGACTTTGGCAAGATTTGACTGCGCCCGCTCGGGGTGAGGACGGGTTTGCATCCGTTCATCTCGAGATGTTCCCTGAATATGATCCGGCGTTGATCGATTCCTCTCTTGAGGAACGTATGAAACTCGCGCAGATAGCCACATCAAATGTGCTCGCCTTGCGCCGTAAGGTCAATCTCAAAGTTCGTCAGCCTCTGACAACATTGCTGATCCCCGCCGCCGACAAAGACCAGAAAGAGGCATTTGATGCCGTAAAGGATCTTTTGGCCGCCGAGGTAAATGTCAAGGAGGTTAAAGTCGTGGACAATGAGGAGAGCGGACTTGTCAAGCGCGTCAAAGCAGACTTTAAGAAACTCGGACCGAAATACGGTAAGATTATGAAGCAGCTCGGCAAGGCTATTACTGAAATGGAGCAAAAGGATATTCTCGAACTTGAGAAGAACGGCAACTTCACTTTCAGTGAAATCGAAGGAGCACCGGTTGTGACTCTCGAAGATGTTGAGGTTATTCCTGAGGATGTTCCCGGCTGGCAGGTGGCTAATTCCGGCAATGTGACTGTCGCTCTCGACATCACGCTTACTCCTGAGCTTAAGAATGAAGGGATGGCCCGTGAACTTGTCAACCGCATACAGAATATTCGCAAGTCTTCCGATTTTGAGATAACCGATAGGGTTGATGTCACGATTCAAGAAGTGCCGGAGGTGAAGGCCGCTGTTGACTCCTTTGGAGACTATATAAAGTCCCAGGTTCTGGCAAACACTCTCAATCTGAATCCTGATCTTAAAGAAGGTGAAGAACTTGACATCGACGGACTTAAAGTCTATGTTAAGGTCGTGAAGTCATAAGAACTTTTCGCAAAAATTGCGCTCTAAAGAATTATTTCTGATGACAATCCAAAATATTAATCAGCTGCGAGCCGGCCGGTCAAATAGACTCGGCTGGCTCGTCGGCGTGATTATAATGCTAATAATAGTTGCTGACCAAACCCTGAAGATTTGGGTCAAGACCCATTTCTATTTAGGAGAGGACATGGAGATATTTCCATGGTTTCAGCTGAAATTCATTGAGAACAACGGTTTCGCATTCGGTATAGAGTGGCTCAACAAATATGTTTTGACATTCGGACGCATATTTGCCGTGATTTTCTTTATTTGGGCTATGCGGAAACTGTTGCCGCTTTTAAATAACGGAAAGAACACTTGCGGAATGGCAGTGACAGAAGCAGAAAGCCAAAAAGCGAGTGCCGTCTCGTTGCGCACAGGTTTTTATATAGCCTTCGCTCTTATAATTGCCGGAGCGGCGGGAAATATTTTCGATTGCGTTTTCTATGGTGAAATATTCAATAATCCATGGCCTCCGGAAAAAGCAGTTATGTTCCCCGCGGTGGGATATGCCGGTTGGTTTAAGGGGAGGGTAGTGGATATGCTTTACTTCCCGCTTTTCTCATTCGATATCGGAGAACATCACTATGAATTTTTTGAGTATATCTTCAACATCGCGGACTCGGCAATTACAATCGGTGTGTTGCTTCTCATTATATTCTATTCCAAAGACGCATCCATTGCCATCAATTATCTATTTGATAAGAAGGATAAGAATGTTAAGTGTGAAGGAAAGGATGAAAGATAAATGTTCTCAACTTCAATTTTCATAAATTTAGACATATTTTATTAAATAGGCGGCTCAAAATATGTTCTTAGAAAATATTTATGTAATAGATTCTCAGAGCTTATATTTGTAAAATGGACTCTAATCATCAGACTATCATGATGAAAACAAGCGTAAAAATATTTCTGATTTTGATTTGTGGCCTCATTCTGACGGGATGCGACAAGCGCCCGAAGGGTGTGCTGTCTGATTCAGAAATGGAGAGTCTGATGACTGATCTCATGCTTGCGGAGGCAGTGGAAAATTCTTCGGAAGGACGCAAACTTCCTGACAGTGTCCGAAATTCGCTTGGAGAGGCCGTGCTGCGCCGGCACGGAGTTGACCGTGCAACGCTCGACTCAACATTTGCCTGGTATGGACGCAATCTTGATGATTATTATAAACTCTATTCACGAATTGATAAGCGCCTCACTAAGATGAGAAAAGAGTCCGGAGGTTCCGAACAATCACAAAACCAAAATGACATCTGGACGCTTCCGAAACATCTCGTGCTGTCTCCGTCCGGTTTTGGCAATTCATTTACATTCAAAATGCCCGGCGAAGTTCTCTCAGGAGGCGAAGAACTTCACTGGAAAATGAAGATGAACGGTTTTTCGGCTGTTAACGTTCTGCTTGGCGTCGATTATACCGACGGCACGTCCTCAGTAACCAAACGTGAATATCAAGGAGGAAATGTTGACATTTCTATAATAGCTGACACGGCCCGTCAGACGAAACGAATTTTTGGCTATCTCACTGCCGACCGTAAGAATATGCCGATCATAGCCGACAGTATCGCCTTGATTAAGAATCCTTTCGATTCAATAACATACGCCGGTTTCGTATACCAGAAATTAATCACACCGCCGGCAAAGCGAAAGATTATTGAAATCACAGATACGGTCGCAGATCAATGAAAGCTGCCTACATTCTTCTGACATTCATAATCGGAGCATTGATAGGCTTTGTTTTGAGAAACGTATGTGTTAGCATTAGTTTTCTCATATTTGTCATTGTCTTCCGATTTGCTATTTCTATAATTCAACGCAATCCCTTACGCCTTTCTTTATGTAACAAACTTCTGACTTTGTGGGTCGGAATGGTGTCGATGTGTCTGGGAACAATTGATACGACCCTGCATCCCGCTTCAGAATTTATCCCCGAGGAAAACACTCGATATCTGCTTGAAGGGGAGATTCTTAACAGGCGCACTTTAGCTTCGGGTGAAAATTATCTGCTTTCGATTATATCTATTAACGGCATAAAGGAGAAAGGGAGAGTGAGAGTTTATGCGCCGGCAGACGCCGTTTTTGAGCCTGGTGAATATATCTCCTTTCGGGCAAATATGACTATGAATGAAACACACGAATTTGCCGAAAGGCAATATACCGCTTTTATTCAAAAATCCTCAGATATTACAATCTTAAATAAGCATAATTATCTGACAGCTTTCTTCTTTCGCCTCCGCGAGCACATCAACATTGCTATAGACCGCACCGGATTGAATACGGAAACTACAGCACTCATGCGAGCATTGATTTTGGCTGACAGAACATCCGTGGGAAAGCAACAAATTGAGAATTTCAAAAACGGTGGATCTATACATATCTTGGCTGTCAGTGGTATGCATATTGGAATCATTGCTATAATTTTGATGCAGCTGACACTTCCGCTCACTCTTGTTGTCGGCCGAAGGATGAGATATATTATTATCGTTTGCGGAGTATGGGTTTTTGTAATGTTGACCGGCGCACCGCTTTCGGCAGTTCGGTCAGCACTTATGCTTTCGATAGCTGTATTGGCTTGGATTCTCGAAAGGCGCCGGAACATGTTCTCAGCCGTCTGTTTCGCCACACTATTCATATTGCTTATAAATCCCCAGGCGATGTTCGATATCGGTTTGCAGCTAAGTTTCGCGAGCGTTGCTTCGATAACGCTTTTGGTTGAGCAATTGAATCCGATAGATAAGCGGCTGCATGCGAAAGTCTATAAAATTTGTGGCGTGGTGATTACGACATTAGTCGCCACCGGTGCCACTTGGATATTAAGCGGATACTATTTCGGAAACGTTCCGCTGCGTTTCCTTCCCTCAAATCTATTGATATTACCGCTCCTCCCATTTTACATGATGATGATGCTTCTTTATCTTTTTCTCACTGCCTGTGGACTCGAGATCGCGTGGCTGGGCGGTTTAATTGAGAAAGTTCCGGAATGGCTATACGCAATTCTCGATAAGATAACGACACCTTCACTTGCTGTTGAGATCAATCTAATTTCGGTCACATTCTGGTTCTTGGCAATGGCACTATTGGCGGCGTCTGTCAATATCAACAGACAGCTATATATCCGGTCATATTCAGGTGCCAAAGATGAGATCGATACCCTTCAGACAAACCGATACATGAAACAAAAACGCTTACTTTTCACAGCTTCATCCCTCTTTGTTTTACTCTCCATTATCTCTCTGCTATTTTAACTTGAAATATTTTCAATACATAATTGGCGTAATAATTTCGAGAGTACAAATACTTAAAAAAAGTAGTATCTTAAAATTTTTAATTCGACTGAGGGATCCTGGTTTTGATAAAGTTGAGGATCTCGTCAGGGTTTTGACATCCTAACAGGTATTTTTTGCCGTCATTGAGAGTTATAAGAAAGCAATCATCTTTTTTGCCCCAAAAACCAGTGAAGGATTTAATTACAGGATCGTGGAATAATCCCCAAAAACCCATAAATCCTCCGGAAGCACAGGTGCGTATAGTGCCCGGTAACGGGCGATAGCGCTCCACTTTTGCAATCTTGCCGACGGGTATAGAAAGCGAATTGAGTTTTGCATGCACTTTTACCTCTTTTTCATCTGCTGATATAGCTATTGGCGCAAAAAACAGAGCCGAGATATATAGAATAAGCAATACGATCAGCAGTATAATAAATGCGCTCGGCTCATGGTAAGCGGGAATTAAACATGCCACCAATAAAACAGTAACAGCAATTGTAATGCCCCAAGACAGGCGGCTATATTCCACCTTCGATTTCAGATCCATATTTTGCAAGCAGATATTAAAATTACTTAATGTGAGATATTTGCAAATTTATAAATATTTTATATTTTTACAAAGAGTTTTTGAACCTTTTCCACAAAAATTTGGTTATTTTGAAAATTTTTGGTTATTTTGTAGAAAATAAGACAGATTGAGCATGAAATATCCCATAGGAATCCAGTCTTTCCAGAAATTGAGAGAGGAAGGTTTTGTATATGTTGATAAGACAAGATTCATTATTCCGCTGATTAACAATCCGGGATATTATTTTTTGAGCCGTCCGCGCCGCTTTGGGAAGAGTCTACTTCTCTCAACTCTTCAAGCGTTTTTCGAAGGACGACGTGATCTTTTCAAAGGTCTTGACATTGATTCGGCAAATGTAGATTGGATTCCTTCGCCGGTTATTCATTTTGATCTTAATAGTGAAAATTTTCAAAAAGAGAATGGATTGGAAAATCTTTTGGAAAGTCTTCTTGAGGAGTACGAAACAAATTATGACTTAAAAGTGACGGATAAGACTCCGGCACGACGTTTCGCCACTCTTATCAAAAGAATTTTCGAAAAGACAGGCAGAAAAGTAGTGATTCTTGTTGACGAATATGACAAACCACTTCTGGGACTTGAAGATAACAAGGAACTGTTTGAAAGTAATCAAGCAACCATGAAAGGTTTTTTCGGAAATCTCAAATCAATGGATGCTTACATCAGGTTCGCCTTCCTCACAGGGGTTGCAAGATTCAATAAGGTCAGCATTTTCTCGGATCTTAATAATTTAAATGATATTTCACTGTCAAATCGTTATGCAGATATATGTGGGTGGACTGAGAATGAGCTCACAAAATCATTCCGGGAGGGTATTAAGGACTTAGCTGAAAAAAGAGGAGAAAATTTCGGTACAACGGTTGATGCGCTACGGAATTATTATGACGGTTATCTGTTTGCTGAAGAGGGAAACAGATTGTACAATCCTTTTAGTGTGCTTCTCGCCTTGAGTCATCAAAAGATCGAACCATATTGGTTTGGGACCGGGACTCCGTCATTCCTCGCTAAACGAGTAAAGGAGTTCGGAATTGGATTTTTCAATCTTGAAGGAGAAACCCGATCAGCAGATGACCTTTTGGCTGTAGGAACCGGAATGTCAAATCCGATAGGCTTAATGTTTCAAACCGGCTATTTGACAATAGATTCCTATGAAGACGAATTGCAAGAATACACTCTTCGCTTTCCAAATAGAGAAGTTGAGATTGGATTTGCACGCCAACTCCTCACTCTTTATGCTCCTCAAATGAATGATGATACCAGAAATTTTTCAATAAGCGAGTTTCGCAGGGATTTGGTAATTGGTGAGCCTAAAAAATTCATGGAGCGTCTTCAAGCTTTATTAAAAAATATAACATACGGCAAAAAAAGCGAAGATTTTTATCAGAATTTTATCTACATGTTATGTCTTGTTTCAGGAACAGAAGCAGAGCCGGAAAGACAAAGCTATATTGGCCGATCAGACCTCGAAGTTAAGACCCGCAATTATATTTATATATTTGAATTTAAATATAATGGCAGTGCTGAAGAAGCTTTAAAGCAGATCAAGGAACGAGACTATTCCGGACGGTTTGTATTGGATTCAAGGACGGTATTTTTGATTGGCGCAAATTTTTCTGATAATGGAAAAAAAAGAGGACTGGACGAATGGATTATTGAAGAAATTAATAGACAAATAAATTAATAAAACAACCTGATGAAGAGAAATTCATCAGGTTGTTTTATTTAACTTGAAAGACTTTTTTATATCTTCAATAGTCTCAAAATGATTTTAATATTGCATTAGTGTTTCGACGTGGAGGGCTGGAAAAGCTGGTCGATTGCCGAGCTGAGGGCTGAGGAATTATCTGCACCTTCAACAATGTCAACGCCGTTGAGTACCCATGTGTTGGGAAGGAAATTGCGAATTTCATGGCGCACTTTCTCAGCCGGTTCTTTCGTAGAAATTACAGGCACCACGCGCTTTCCGGTGAAGTCATATTCATCAAGGAAAGTGAAGACAGGTGCAGGAACGGAATCGAACCAGTTCGGGGCGATAAGGAGTATGTCCTTCACATATTTCATTCCGCCATGCTTGGCTGTAAGTTCGGGACGTGCCTTAAGGTCGATTTCGGCCTTGGCGGCTGTCAAAAATTCCTTTTCGTCTTCGGGATATGTCTCTGTTGGCGTGATAACGAATGTGTCATAATCAACGCCACGCTGTTTCAAAAGTTCAGCTGCCTGTTTTGCAATTTTCGCACTGTTTGATGAATTTTCATTCCCTTTCTGTGCGAAATAAGCGATGAGATATTTTTCAGTATTCATAATTAAGATTTTAAATTAGTTACATTTTTATTGTTTTTCATTTGGGATTGACCCTTTGATTTTGTTTTGGCGGTATGCTTAAAGAGAGTGGTAGGACTAAATCTTAAATCCCCTCTCTTTATCTATAAAATGATTAAGAGAGGGGATTTGTTCATTTACCCAAACCTATTTGTTGCGGAAGCTGCGGTCGATTTTGAAAAGTCCTTCTGTCTTATCAAAAAATATCCCGGGCCTTGAGAAATATCGCTCAAGGTCACCGGATTCTGTAAGTTCCTTGTGTGAGCCGGTCTTAATTCCCAACTCTTTGTCCATAAGCCAGATGTCATCAGCAATTTGAAGAGCAATGTCTATGTCATGAGTAGACATGAATATCGTTTTGTTCTGTTCGTGAGCAAGCGAACGAAGAATCAACATTATTTCCACTTTCCCCGGATAATCCAGAAACGCGGTCGGTTCATCAAGAAATATAATTGGAGTCTGCTGAGCGATCGCTTTTGCGATCATCACTTTCTGCCGTTCGCCGTCACTGAGAGTCTGAACCTGACGGTGTTTAAGAGATTCCGTGCCCGTGAGAATGATAGCCTCGTTAATAGCCTTCATATCTTCAGCGTCCAAACGACCCCAAAAGTCTGTATATGGAGTTCTTCCAAGAGCAATTAGAGATTCAACGTCCATATTTTCAAGAACCGGTTTCTCGGTGAGGACAATACTCATCACTTTCGCCAGCTCATTCGCCGAATATGTTTTAAGCTCCTTGCCCATTATCTCAATATGGCCGCTTAAAGGTGCCTGAAAACCTCCTAAAGTTCTTAACAAAGTGGATTTTCCGGCTCCATTCGGGCCCAAAAGGCACACCATATGGCCGCTGCTCAATGTCGCATTCAAAGAAGACGTTATGGTTTTCTCTGAATGCGAAAGTTTATAACCCGTTGTGAGGTTTGATATAGAAATAGAAGCGTTTCCCATTATCTTTTCAATTTTCGGCCCTTGAAAATAACGTAAAGAATCACAGGCACACCGATCAAAGGTGTCACACCATTCAAGGGAAGCATTATATTATCAGGAATTATGCATAGAAGATTGCACAACAACCCGATTATGCCCCCGACAATGATGCAACCGGGGAGGATGACACGGTGGTCAGCAACACCGAATATCATCCTGACGATATGAGGCACGGCAAGTCCAATGAAGGATATAGGCCCACAAAAGGCCGTCACAACTGCAGTCAGAAGTCCGGTCGCAAGAAGCAACATGTTTCGGACCCATTTCATATTCACACCGAGGCTATGAGCATAATTTTCTCCCAAAAGAATTACATTCAGAGGTTTGGCCATAACGATAGAGAAAAGGAGTCCCAGAGCGACGATTGCAGAAAAATTAGGGAGTTGAGAATTTGAAACTCCATTGAAGTTGCCCATACCCCACATTGTGAAACTCTGGATTCCTTCGGCAGTGGATGTATAATTAAGAAGCGTGATGACAGAAGAAGTCAGATAACCTACCATTATTCCGGTGATCAGAAGCATCATATCATTTTTCAACCAAATCGAGAAAAGCAAAAGGAGCGCCATGACAGCGATGCTCCCGACAAAAGCTCCGATAAGTATCGCAGTGTAACCTCCCCATGAATAACCTGCGGCTGAAATGGTTCCACCAAGGAAAAGCATGACTATAGCTACGCCAAGACTTGCTCCGGACGTAATTCCGAGAATCGAAGGGCCGGCCAACGGATTCCTGAACGCTGTCTGAAGCAACAAACCCGCAACTGTCAAAGCTCCGCCTGCGAGAAAGGCAGTGACAGCTTGAGGAAGCCGGCTCTCCATTATAATAAACCGAAATGGTCCTTCCGGATCCGCACCTCTGAACAGGATATCCGTGATTTCCGCCGAAGGAATATCGACAGAACCGATATAGATATTCAGAATAAACAGGATAATACTAATTATTCCCGAAATAAGAAATTTAACAAGTGTCATTTCATTTGCAGACAATTAGTTTCATTTCATTTTCTTATAGTATGCAGGCGTGTCACCGACACCTGACAATTCAGGATGAATCACTCTGATCATCTCTTTCAGCAGACGGTCAGGATGAAACGGGGTCTCCTCAAAAAAGTCGGAATAACGAGTATTGCAGCCATAGACATTACCGGTTGTATACGCCTTGAATCTCGAATTCACCGGCGCGTCTTTAGCTAATTCGGAGAGACTCTTTTCATTTTCCTGATTATACCGGATCAACCAGATATTCGCGTCATGAGCCTCTGAAAGAACGCGCTCCGGAGCTAATGGCACAGAACCCTTTCCATATCCTTCAAAAGGGTTCACTCCCCCTGCATCTTTGATTATGCCATTCATCAGAGACCTTTTTCCGGGCACATACCAGACTTGTCCATAAACCTGATCTAAAATAACTTTCGGTTTATTGTTAGCTGTCTTTGCGCTCTCTTTCAATTTCAGATACTCATTCTCCGAATCTCTGAACATTTTCTCAGAATTATCCCTTTTCCCAAATAGCAAACCATAAAATCTAAGCCATTCCGCACGACCTAAAGCTGAAACCTCCATATAGTCAGCACATTGAACAATAGGAATTCCTAACTTCGCGATTTTAGCATTGTCATCACTATCGCTGTAAGGGGAGAGCATAATTATTTCCGGTCTGAGCTTTATGATTTTTTCAATATCCGGATTCTGACTCAAACCACAATCTGTTATAGAACCGTCAGCGAGACGCTTTTTAAGAAGTGAGTCAGTTACATAATCAGAGTCACATATTCCTCCGACCGCTTCTCCGGCTTCGAGTTCGCTAATTAAGGCAGCGTGAACCGTTGAGTAAACAAGAGCATTATTGACAGGAGTCCTTATAATCGTTCCTTGCGGAAGATTCTTTGGCACAACACTGTCCTTGTCTATCAGTATATATCTCTGAAGCGTTTTTAATGTGTCCCAAGGATTGCGAATTGTCACCTCTGTATATCCGGGATTCTCCGAAATCTTGAGATTCTCAGCATATCGCATGTTGATCGGCTCACCCGTTCTTTCGGCTGTGAGAGTCCGGCTCTCTCCGCATGAAACGAAGAAAACCGGACTTAACAGAAAGAAAGAGGTCACAATAAGTGCCCAATAGTTCTTTAATTGTTTAGTGCTGACTGACAGCATATTAAGTA
>CAYQQG010000076.1:0-10511 GCA_964419535.1 uncultured Sangeribacter sp. | reverse complement strand
TGCATTATATTTAATCTTACGATCTCGAAAGCCATAAGCGACATAGCCTCGGCCAAACCAATGCGATGAGAGATTTGCCGTGGTCAGTCCACCTATTCTCGTTCTCCACCCTTCAATCGAGTTATAGGAAATAAGTGTGTTTATTGGACCGAAGTCAAACTTGGATTCCCGACCCGTAGCGACATATCCCGTGACAAAGATCTTCAATATTTTCTCGCCCCAATAGATTGCAGGATATTGTCTGAGTCTGCTCATGAATGACCCCATTCCCCCTTCAGCTCTTGAGAGAGGAATCATTCGCATTTCGTTCCATTTATCCCAAGGCTGGAGATTCGCATTTTCATAAACTATATAATTGTTCGCGTCATATAGAAAATTATGCAGCGTCTTGTCCGGATTGAAATCCGGACGGCTGAAACGGCTTGATCTCAGAGCATAAAGAGACGGGGTGTTAGGGACCACTGACAACTCAAGCGACATGTCGTCCACGCTTTTATGCCTTTTCCCGAATTTATCCTTGAAATATTCGAGGGTGATGAAAATATTGTCAATATAATTTAGATTTATATATCGAGGAACTTTAAGTTCAGCACGTCTGATGAAATTCGTCGAATCATTGGCTTCAACAAACAGTCTCCCCATGAAACCGAACGATTCGGGTGTCCGCGGAGAAAATTCGAGAGTCACGTGAGGCTTATTGTCAATCAATATCGTGTCTCCCAAATAATATTTATAATAATTGTCAGCGATCGAGGCGATAGGGGAGACGAAGCGCTGTTGCAGAAGCGGAATTGACTCTGAGTAAATGTCAATATCAGGAAGAACATCTTCCAGCATCTTTCCGACATTTTCCGAACCGAGTTCATCATCAATTCCCACACTGCGCTCTCCCTTCACAATCGTTTTGTCTTTAAAGAAATTCAGAGAATGAAACTTCGTTCCGGCCTTTTCTCTCAATGACAACAACATGACCGGGAACCCGGTGTGGAGAGCCGTGTCGCAATAAGCATTCATCAATTTTCTGCGGTCTGCCGCGCTGAGGTCCTCGGGGCGTATGTTATTCAATCCGTATACTGTTTTCACATAAAACTCTTCCGAATATTCCGGAAGCATTCTCGGATCCCCCAATTCCTTAGTACGGCGGATTCGTTTCATCAGTTCGTAAGCCGGATTCCCCTTCTTTGAATATTTCCCCCTCTGACCCACTATCTCAATCTCTTCAAGATCAGTAACCCGGGGTGTGGCGGAAACAAGCGTTGAGTCGGATTGGAGAGTTTCACTCGAAGAAACTGAGGCTTCAAGAACCGGGTTAAATTTATCTGCAAAGATTTCTCCGACAAAAAGCGAAGTTAAAAATACAAGCACAACACCGGTCATGAAGATCGGATTCTCAATATTATTTATTACCTTTGCAAAAGTCATTCAGAGAAGAATATGTTGTTCCCGTTTATTAAATAAAAAATGAAAGAGATAGAGAGAAAATTCATAGTCATCTCGGAGTCATATAAAGCGGAGGCCGTCAGACACTATGAAATCAGCCAATGGTATCTCAACCGCGATAAGGAAAGGACCGTAAGAGTCCGAATCCGTGATGACAAGGCGTTTCTGACCGTCAAAGGTCCAAACACCGGTATCGTCCGGGACGAATATGAATATGAAATCCCGTATGGTGACGCTGTTTCAATGAAGTCTTTGGCCGACGGCATGGTCATTGAGAAGACGAGATGGATCGCCGAAGTGGAGGGTCATCGTTGGGAAATAGATGAATTTCACGGCGATTTGCAAGGTCTGACCTTAGCCGAGATAGAGCTTGAAAAGTCAGACGAAACGTTCACAAAACCGATTTATATTGGCGACGAAGTCAGCGGAGATTCCAGATATTTCAATTCTTCATTGGCGTCAGGATCCCTGCCGGAATCCCGAAGTTAACTCTGCCGGGCGGCCATGCAAATTCAAAATTATCTCACGTATGCCGATGCTCATGAATCCTAAAAAAATTTCATGTGTCGCATATCATTCACCGGATTCCCTTTCAAGAACGAGCTTGACCTCTTGGAATAATTTTGAGGCGAAAACAAAATCATTCAGGGATTCAGACTTTGCGCGGAAGATATTCTTATCATTTCCCACCCAGTCGCAATGTCCTTTGTTGATGAAAATAATCTTTTCTCCGATTCCAAGCACTGAGTTCATATCGTGAGTATTGATTATTGTGGTCATCTGATATTCATGCGTGATGTCAGACAAAAGTTCGTCTATAAGAATCGAAGTCTTCGGATCGAGACCGGAGTTAGGCTCGTCACAAAAAAGGTATTTCGGATTGAGCGCTATGGCCCTCGCAATCGCCACGCGCTTCTGCATGCCGCCGGATATTTCCGATGGATATTTATTGTCAGCATTCTCAAGTCCCACGCGCCGAATGCAAAATGCGGCTCTTTCCAACTGCTCCTTATGAGACAGCGGGGAGAACATCTTGAGAGGAAACATGACGTTTCCGAGAACCGTCTCGTTGTCAAAAAGAGCAGATCCCTGAAACAGCATTCCGATTTCTGTCCGCAGCAGACGGCGCTGTTCATTGTTCATGTCGCGCATTTTTCGTCCGTCATAGAGAATTTCACCCTCCTCCGGACTCATAAGACCTATCAGACACTTCATGAATACGGTCTTGCCCGATCCGCTTTGACCGATTATCAGATTGGTCTTGCCGGTGTCGAATGTCGCTGTTATGTCATATAAAACCCTCTGGCCATCGAACCATTTGGACACGTGATTTGCTTGAATCATAGTTTATTGCAAAATATTATGCGAAAGATTATTGAAGGAGAAGTTTGGTGAGGATCACATCGGCCAAAAGAATCAGAATGGAGCTTGCCACCACGGCGTTCGTACTCGCTTTGCCGACTTCGAGCGCGCCACCTTTAACGTAATATCCATAAAATGAGGCCACCGATGAAATTATGAAAGCAAACACGACAGTCTTTATAATTCCATACCAAACATACCATTCATTGAAAAAGGATTGGATTCCGAACACATATGTCTCCACTGTGAGCATCGAGGTGAATTGAGCTATAAACCAGCCCCCCACAAGTCCGAAAAACATTGACAATACGCACAGAACGGGCACAAAAAGCGTGAAGCCGACAATTTTTGGCAAAACGATAAAGTTGGCGGAATTTATGCCCATTATATCCATGGCGTCAATCTGCTCCGTCACTCTCATCGTTCCGATCTCGGAGGCGATGTTACTCCCGACCTTTCCGGCCAGAATCAGACACATCATCGAACTTGAAAATTCCAGAAGAAGGATTTCACGCGTTGCCAGCCCTGTTGAATAAGAGGGTATTAGAGGAGACACGATATTTATAGTCATCTGGATGCATATTACCGCTCCTATGAACAGGGAAATTATGATTACCAAAGGAATAGAGTCTACTCCAAGTTTATTGATTTCAAATATCAGAGATTTGAAAAACACTTTCCATTTATCCGGTGACCGGAAAACCTGTCCCAGAAACAGACAATACTTTCCAAACGTCTTTATAGAGGATACAACCATAATATCTTTTATTCGATTTTGCCTAATAATTCGAAATTAACGCAAAATTACGAAAAATTTTCATACCACATTTAATTTTCAGCCTATTTTTAGTATATTCAGCGGAATATAACTGTTCACTTGTGGGATTCACAATTTTTTATTAATTTTGTTCTCTGTATATACGCGCAGAGAAGTTGGTATTCATATTTTCTGTGCAGTCTCAGAAAAATACAGATAAAAATCTAATAATCTAAATGTTATGCTCATAATCGGGATCGCCGGAGGAACCGGAAGCGGTAAATCGACAGTTGTCAGGAAGATCATTGAGTCCCTTCCTCAAGATGAAGTCGCTGTCATTCCCCAGGATTGTTATTATAACGATAATCATCACATTCCTCTTGAGGTCAGACGCGGAATGAATTATGATGAACCGGCCGCAATCGAATGGAGCCTTCTTGAAAGACACCTCAAAAATCTTAAGGAGGGCAAGGCTATAGAGATGCCTCAATATGATTTTATCACATGTTCGCGTCTTGATGAAACCGTCCATATTGAGCCGCGCGAGGTCGTTGTCGTCGAGGGAATCCTTATGCTGACTCAACCCGAAATGAGAGACCTGATGGATATTAAAGTCTTTGTTGATGCAGATCCCGATGACCGTCTGATCCGCGTCATCAATCGCGATTGCGTTGAACGCGGAAGGACTCCGAAAATGGTAATCGACCGATATCAGGATGTGCTCAAACCGATGCACGAACTCCATATCGAACCTTCAAAGCGTTATGCCGATCTTATTGTTCCTCAGGGAGGACACAACAAGGTGGCGATAAAACTTCTGACCGACTATATTCGCTCACTCTTGCCATCATCAAAAAAATAACCCCTCAAAGCGATAATGTCTATATTCAATTTTAAGAAAAGCAAAAACAAGCGGGAGAAGCTTGCTGATAAGAATTCAGGGACAGAATCTGTCAATGAGCCGCGAATTAACACCGGTCTGACAGACGAGAATATGAAAATTTTGCTCGAGGATAACGACTCTGCATTCGGAGCCTATGCACTTTCTGATGCAGAGAGTAATGAGAAAAGGGCAGAAATTTCCGATTCTCCGGAACCGGATTTGCGCATGAAGGTTACGGACGTAAACGCAGAACTTGAAAATGACCGAGGTGAATCTGAGGGTAATATTTCGGTTGAAGCAGTTGAAGGGGAGAAAGGATTGCTCAGAACACAAGATCTTGTCAAAAGATACGGACGGCGAACGGTTGCCAACCATGTGAGCATTGAGGTGAGACAAGGTGAGATTGTTGGTCTCTTGGGTCCTAACGGAGCCGGCAAAACCACAACGTTCTATATGACAACCGGTCTTATCACTCCCAATGAAGGAAAGATTTTCCTTGACAATAAGGACATAACCTCGCTTCCCGTTTACAAGAGAGCTCAATTGGGGATCGGTTATCTCGCTCAGGAAGCGAGCGTGTTCCGCAAGCTTTCGGTTGAAGATAATATCCGGGCTATTCTTGAGATGACCAATCTCTCAAAAGCGGAGCAAAAAGATAAACTTGAATCGCTGATTGAAGAGTTCAGCCTTCAGAAAGTCCGGAAGAATCTTGGTGACCGATTGTCAGGCGGCGAGCGGAGAAGAACTGAAATTGCGCGATGTCTTGCCATTGACCCAAAATTCATAATGCTTGACGAGCCATTCGCCGGCGTGGACCCCATTGCAGTCGAAGAGATTCAATCCGTTGTCTACAAGCTAAAGGATAAAAATATCGGAATACTGATTACGGACCATAACGCCCCCGAGACTTTGTCTATCACTGACAGAGCCTATCTTCTTTTTGAAGGAAAAATTCTTTTCCAGGGAACATCGGAAGAATTGGCCGAAAATCCGATTGTCCGCGAAAAATATCTTGGACGCAACTTCATGTTCCGAAGAAAGAAATTCAATTAACAGTGCGAGAAGATAGGCGGGGAGTTTGTCTTTAATCTTCGATGATTTTTTTTCGTCAGGAAGAAAATATTAATTTGAATAAAAATGTCGGCATTAGCGGATAAAATAAATAATCAGGGGACAGGTCCACTGATATACAGACTCGGCATAATCGCCTGTTGCTTTTTTGTCGCACTTTGCGTCGCGGCCGGTATGGCAGATTGGATATCAACATATTTTGAACCTGACAGCCGGAGCTATTATCTTTCGCAAAGTGCAGTTCAAAGCATTGTCGGATTCATTGGCGCCGCTATGGCCGCGGGCTGGATTATATCGAGAAAGCCGGGATCGTTCCTTGGAATGACTGAAAAGGTCAGCATCAAACCATTTATCGGTGTAATCATTGTCTATCTGATAGGTATCCCTTTTCTGAACCAACTGATATATTGGAACTCTATAATAGAGCTCCCTGAGAAGTTCGCACCAATAGAGAGCGTAATGCGACAAATGGAGGACAGCGCGGCCATAATAACGGAAAGGATTCTTTCGGTGACGGATGTCGGAGGGCTTGTGTCCGGACTCCTCATCATCGGCATACTGACTGGCTTTTCCGAAGAGCTTTTCTTCCGCGGCGCCTTGCAGCGTTCACTGACGGCCTACAAGCCGTTCGGACAGTGGAGTATATGGATCGCCGCTTTCATTTTTTCGGCTGTTCATCTCCAGTTCTACGGATTCTTCCCGCGCCTGCTTTTGGGAGCGTTCTTCGGTTATATTCTCTATTCCACCGGTTCGATCTGGCCGGGAGCCTTCGCACATATCCTTAACAACAGTCTTGTGGTCGTCACATCTTGGATTGAAAAAAGAGGCGGCCAAGAGATGAGTTCTCCGGAGGAATGGTTTGTTTCAACCGACTCTTTCCCTGTTTTACCGACGATCAGTTTTGTCGCTCTCATTTTATTTTTCTGCTTCTGTTACGGCTATTTTTTCACCGGCAAAACATCAGCCGATAACAAATCATTAAAGTCTTAGGATTAAATAGCTTAAGGCCATACCTCTTAGGATTAAATGTCTAAGGTTAACATCTGTATCCAATAATCAGTGAAACAAAATGGCAAAAAAGAGTTCTTCTAAAAGTGATTTCCGCTCAATCCTGTCTGACATAAGGAGCGGCAACTTTGCCAACATTTATATTCTTACAGGCGAAGAACCTTATTATATAGACCGTTTGATTGACGAACTTGAACGTACGGTCGTCAAAGAGGAAGAGGACAAGGAATTCAATTTCACCACCATATATGGTCAGGATGCCGACATGGCGACCGTTATCGCCACATGCCAGCAGTTCCCGTTCATGTCTGACAAAAGGATTGTTCTGCTCAAAGAAGCTCAGAGCATTCCCAGAGCGAAAGCGGTGCTTGATGAGCTCGCTCCATACGTGATGAATCCCAATCCGCATTGTGTATTGGTCATATCATTCAAAGGTGATAATCTAAATGCGACTTCGGCGTTGCTCAAAGCGGCGGCGAAAGCTGAAAATTGTGTCGTTTATAAAAATTCCAAGCTGAAGGAATACGAGATCGGAACACCGATCATGGAGTATTGCAGAGAGAAAAAAATCGGAATCAGTGAAGAAGCTGTTCAGTTGCTTGCAGAATATATAGGTCCGAATCTGCTGGCACTCTTCGGAGCGATAGACAAACTGATTCTTGCAGGAGCGGGAAAAGCCGGCCGCATCACACCGGAGATGATCACCGGCAACCTGAAACAATCAAAAGAGTTTACTAATTTTAATCTCCAAGACGCATTGGCATTGAAAGATTATAATAAGTGCCAAAGGATCATAACCAGCTTCAGGAATGATCCGCGCAACAATCCGGTCACGGTCACTATAGGTATGCTCTTTGCTTTCTATTCAAAATTGCTGATGCTGCAGATGTCGAAGGAGACAACCGAGAGCGGTTTGATGAGTGTGATCGGAGCCAAAAGCAGCTACGCATTCAGAATATATAAAGAGGCAATGAGACGCTATTCCATTGCCAATACGGTCAACGCGATCCACCTTCTTCGCGAACTTGACGTGAAATCTAAAGGAGTCGACAGTTTTCAAGATGAATTTTCACTCCTAACTGAATGCATATTTAATATTTTTACAGGATGCGGTCCCAAGTTTCAATAAATTATGATAATATATTTTTCCGCGTCGGGCAATAGCCGGGCCACAGCCCTGAAAATGGGGGAACTGTTAGGTGAAAAAGTCGTGTCAATTTCCGAAACTTCAGCGTCGGAATTAAACTTTGAAGGCGACACATTCGGAATCGTCTTCCCCATATATTCATGGGGAACCCCGTTGATCGTAACTGAATATATAAGAAATCTGACTCAGAAGACAATCAGTCGCATAGCCGATCGTCCGTGCTGGTTTATATGCACATGTGGTGACGACACCGGCATGGCGCCTGAGATGCTGAAGAAAGCTTTGTTTGAAAAAGGGCTAAATTTCACGTCCGGCTGGAGTCTGCAAATGCCCAACACTTATGTCGTTTTGCCGGGATTTGACGTAGATTCACACGAATTGGAAATTGAAAAATTGAAGAGAGCGGAGAAGCGTATAATCGAGATCAGCGATAAAATCAAACAAGGCATATCCGAAGAGAGTTATGTAAGAGGGAGTTTTCCCGGATTAAAGAGCATGATTTTTCCGTTATTCAACAAATGGGGTATCAATCCGAAAAAATGGCATAGCACGGAAGCATGTGTCGGTTGCGGAATTTGTCAGAAGGCATGTCCAGTTAACAATATCAGATTGGCCGAAAACGGATCCGGACCTCAATGGGGACAAAATTGTATCTCTTGTCTTGCTTGTTACAACCGTTGCCCGCAGCACGCCGTTCAATATGGCAAAATAACCAAAACAAAAGGCCAATATCATTTCACCTCATGGCCAACAAAATGAAAACCGGCGACGTTTGGTCAACGTCTTTTTTCGAAAGCACTCAAAAGCAATTTCAGATCGTCACGGACATCAGTGAGCGTATTGAGAATCTTCATCCGGCGTGAAACGTTTTTGCGGTTGTTTCGCAATTCCCTTTTCACAGCTTCGATTTTCATTCCTCTTTCATAAAGAAGATATTTGATCATCCGGATTGTCTCTATAGTCTCAGGTGTGTAATATCTTATTTTGCCGGCATTGCGGATTGGTGATATATCCTCCGGAAACTGCGTCTCCCAATATCTCAGCGTTGACTGCGGAACATTGACAAAAGCGGCAACATCCTTTATCTTATAGAAACTCTTCGAGAATTCCGGATTCACAAAAGGTTCATTATTGGAGTCCATATTACCGTTGCATATATTTATATTAATCAAGCACTTGGCCGGCATCTTCGGCCGTCTGCATCAACTCGGCATAATCCTTTGGTGAAAGATCCAGAAAAAAGTAATTGACCGGATTTTGCGGCTCATTCTTGAACCGCACCTCATAATGGAGATGCGGTTCGGTCGACATACCCGTCGATCCGATTCTTCCAATCAAGTCTCCTCTTTTTATTTTCTGGCCTTTTTCAACCTCAATTTCGCTCAGGTGAGCATAATTTGAAGAATAATTATATCCATGAGAGATTTCGATATAATTTCCATATCCGCCCTGCCGCTCGGCCAATGCGACCGTGCCGTCGGCCACGGCGAACACGGGCGTTCCCTCGGGCGCAATGAAATCGATTCCGCTGTGAAATTTTCTCAATCCGGACAATGGATCGAGACGCATGCCGAATCCCGAGGATATATTGCGGTCCTCCTCACTGACCGGAAACACTCCAGGAACATGCCGCGTCTTGTCAACCCGTGAAGAAGCGGCGGCCCTGAGCTGATCAAAAGATTGAGACTGAGAATAAAGCTGTCGGTCAAACATGTCGATTTTACCCTCCAGTCTCTTTATAAGTTCGTCATCGTTCAGACCTTTAAGAGCGGAATAATTCTTCTCGTAATCGAACCCGGCATATCTCCGGCCCAGACTCATCGGATCCATCTGCATCATCACACGATAGAAATTATCGTCACGGTTCCGGATTTTGTCCATAACCTTCATTGACGATTCGACGCGATGTTCCAACAAGGAGTAATTGGATTTCAATTTGGCATTTTCATCCCTAAGCTCACGTTCTGACTTATCTGCGAAAACAAAATAGACCAGAGCGAAAATGGATATTCCGATCGCCAACGAAAGACCGGCAACCACCGACCATGAACGCAATCTGTCCTTCAGCGAAGGATAAAAACGTTCGAAATCATCGGTCGCCGGATTATAATAATATAAAGTCTTTTTCTCCATATGATAAGCGTTTGCAAAAATAATCATTTTTTAGTAATTTTGCAAAGGATTAAATTCTGAAAAAACTTCATATATGACATCTAAAGAAATCAGGGAATCCTTTAAGGAGTTCTTCCGCGGAAAAGGTCATCAGATCGTTCCGTCGGCGCCAATGGTGATAAAAGACGATCCGACGCTTATGTTCACCAACGCCGGAATGAATCAATTCAAGGATATAATTCTCGGAAACCGTGCGGCCCAATTCAGACGTGTGGCCGACAGCCAGAAGTGTCTTAGGGTTTCGGGAAAACACAACGATCTTGAAGAGGTCGGACACGACACATATCATCACACGATGTTCGAGATGCTCGGCAACTGGTCTTTTGGTGATTATTTTAAGAAAGAGGCTATCGACTGGGCTTGGGAATATCTTGTGGATGTTCTTCATCTTCCGGCCGACCGGCTTTATGCTACTGTTTTCGAGGGATATGCGCCTGAAGGTCTCAGCCGTGATGACGAAGCGGCTTCTTATTGGGAAAAACACCTTCCGGCGAGCCATATAATCAATGGCAACCGTCATGATAATTTCTGGGAAATGGGCGATACAGGTCCATGCGGTCCTTGCTCTGAAATCCATATCGACCTGCGTTCTGACGAGGAGAGAAAAGCTGTTGACGGAGCTTCGCTTGTCAACCAAGACACTCCTCAGGTGATCGAAATCTGGAATCTCG
>CAYQQG010000075.1:0-10559 GCA_964419535.1 uncultured Sangeribacter sp. | reverse complement strand
AATTCCCTCGAAAATCCACCGCCCTGAATTTAACATTTTTTGTGGGACGGGGTCTTCGTCAATTCCCAGAAGGCAACGGCGGATGCGGCCGCCACGTTCAAGGAGTCGACGTTGTGAAACATTGGTATTTTGACAACGTAATCGGCTGAATGAATTACGTCCCCGCCAAGCCCGTCCCCTTCTGTCCCCATAATGACTGCGAGTTTAGGTTCACTCTTGAGCCTTTGATCCTGAAGCATGATGCTGTCATCGCGAAGCGCCATCGCAACTGTCTTGAACCCAAACTCATACACGTCTTCTATATTATCAATCCACCCCCAGGGAATAAGAAATACAGATCCCATAGAGACCCTGACGGATCGGCGGCAAAGAGGATCACAACAGCTCCGTGTCAGAAGAATTGAATCTATTCCGAGTGCCGCGGCACTGCGGAATATGGCGCCTATGTTTGTTGAATCACACACTCCGTCAAGAATTGCGACGCGCCGCGCGCCGTTCAACAATCCGCCTATTCCTCTTTCCGAAGGCCGCCTCATCGAACAAAGCACACCGCGTGTGAGTGTATAACCCGTCAAACGACTGAGGACTTGACGGTCAGCCGTCAATATGTCAATTCCCTCGTCTCCCAGTTCCTTGTCCGCCATTTCTATAATCTCACGTGCATCACCGGTGATATGTCGTCTCTCGCACAATATTTTAATCGGCGTGCATCCCGATTCCAATGCGACCCGAATAACCTTTGGACTCTCAACGATTATTCTTGCCTCTTGAGGATGAAGCCGGCTTCGCAATTGAGCTTCTGTCAGACGGCAGAAATCCTCAACCCTCGGATCCTCTATATCATTTATCTCAATTATCCGCATTATCTTTCTTTACAAAAAACACGCAAAATTAAACAATATCGTTCATATAGCCAAACAATATCCCAAAATAGATGCAATGCTAATTATCAAAAGGGAAGAGAGAGTTATAAATGCTCTAAAATCATGCTGTATAACATAAAAATTTTAAAATTTCTTGGGGAATATTATATTTTTTTGTAATTTTGCAATCAAACCTTAACGCTATATCGGTGTTTTATAGTAGGTTTATGTGAAAGAAGCGCTCAGATGATATACGCGTGATAAGATTTAAGCAACGCTAATCATCTTCGAATTCCTCCCGATTCAATGCGTGGTTCGTGGATTTACGAGAATTTTAAGATTTGTCAGTTCAAAAACCATACTGTCAGTGAATCATCACTTTTTCATAAGCCGTATATGTTTAACCTCTAAATTTGTATTTTTTCATTCCCCGGAGCGCTGATGGGAGGAGTGAGTCCGGAAGTGACAATTGATTGAGCCGGGACGGCATGATTATTGTCAGGACTTTGCGAGGGAATATTTATTGCTATGAAGAAATTACTTATTGTATTGATGTTGGCTCTGACCTCAATTGGAGGAGCATTCGCCAACAAAACGACAGCAAGCGCGGGATACAGCGCGAAAGAATTTGACACTGCTGTCGCAATGATTAAGAAGTATGAATCGCTTCACACACCGAAGAATTGGCCTCTTATAGGATATGGCCATAAAGTGAAGCCCGGGGAAAATTACAAGCGTGGCGTGACACTTTCCGAATCACAGGCAGACGCTTTGCTCCGGAAAGATTTGAAAAGACTCGTCGACCATTACAAAAGTTATGGCAAGGATTCTCTTCTTTTGGGTGTCCTGGCATACAATGTCGGCCGAGGAAGGGTCGATCGGTCAACGGTTGTGAGCCTTCTTAAAAAAGGCAATCGCAATATCCGTGAGGCGTTCGAATCCATGTGCCATTATAAGGGGAAAGTTCATAAAAAGATCAAGGAACGCAGAATTGAGGAATATAAAGCATTTTTCCGGCATTAATTCCTGAAAAATTCCAATTCCTTATGCAAAACAGGCAAGAAAAGTCTGTTTAGTAAAGATGCTGAGAAATCTGATGATGATTTTTCAGCTATTTTTTTGGATTTCCCGCGGGATAGTCTTATCTTTGTGGATAAAATCGGCGACAGGCGGTGTCCTTGATCCTTTTAACAGTCATGCCGCCCTTCGTCATAGTTATCTTTTTATGCCCCTTCAGAACTCAGAATTCATAGTCTTGAGAGGACAATTGACGGATTTTCTCCAAAAACGTCATCTCCGAAAGACACCGGAGCGATATGCGATTTTGTCGAAAGCAGTTGAGCTTTCGGCTCACTTTGATGTGGATCAGCTTTATAACGCCCTCGAATGCGAGGGATATCACGTCAGTCGCGCCACTGTCTACAACACTCTCGAATTGCTATGTGAGGCCGGTATTCTCAACCGGCATCTGTTCGCTCCGAATCAGGCAAGATATGAGGTTGCCCGCGGAAGTCATCTCCACCTTATATGCCGGCGGTGTGGAAAGATAACCGAGATTGATGACCCGGAACTGACCGAAAGGTTGGTCAAGCAACATTATCCGGAGTTCACGCCTGAATATTCGTCATCGAGTGTTTACGGATTGTGTGACGATTGCCGGACAAAAAATGATTGACACAAAAAAATACTCCTTAATAAATATACCAAATTAACACTTAACTGTCTTATACCATGGCAAAAGTAAAGCCGTTCAAGGGCGTTCGCCCTCCGAAACATCTCGTTGAAGAAGTTGCTTCACGCCCCTACGACGTTCTTAATTCAGAAGAAGCTCGTAAAGAAGCAGAGGGTAACGAAAAATCACTCTACCACATCATCAAACCCGAAATCGACTTCGAGCCCGGAACTGATGAACATGATCCCAAAGTATATGATCGTGCTGTCGAGAACTTCAAGAACTTCCAGAAACAAGGTTGGCTCGTTGAAGACGACAAGGAAAAATATTATATCTATGCTCAGACTATGGATGGCCGTACGCAGTATGGCTTCGTGGTGGCAGCTTGGGTAAACGACTATATGGAAGGTCGAATCAAAAAGCACGAGCTCACTCGCCGTGACAAGGAGGAGGACCGCATGAAACATGTCCGCATCAATAATGCCAACATCGAGCCTGTCTTCTTCGCATTCCCCGACAATGAAGCTCTCGAGGAAATCATCCGTAAGGTGACTGCCGGTGAGCCCGAATACGACTTCGTCGCTCCCGATGGTTTCGGCCACACTCTCTGGGTGATTGAAGACGACGACATGATCAAGGCTATCTCGGAGGAATTTGATAAGATTCCAAATCTCTATATTGCAGACGGTCACCACCGTTCAGCTGCTGCCGCCCTTGTTGGCGCTGAGAAAGCGCAGAACAATCCCGATCATCGCGGTGACGAAGAATATAATTACTTCATGGCCGTTGCATTCCCGGCTTCACACCTTAAGATCATCGACTATAACCGCGTTGTTCGCGATCTTAACGGTCTTACAGAAGAGGAATTCCTCAATCGTCTTGCTGAGAATTTCATCGTGGAGGAGAAAGGTGAAGAAATATACACACCTGCCGGACTGCACAATTTCTCACTCTATCTCGGCGGAAAGTGGTATTCGCTCACTGCTAAAGAAGGCACATTCAACGATGCTGACCCGATCGGTGTTCTTGACGTGACTGTCTCTTCCGATCTTATCCTCCGCGATATACTCGGAATCACAGACCTCCGTTCTGATAAACGTATCGACTTCGTCGGTGGCATTCGTGGCCTTGGCGAACTCAAACAGCGTGTTGATTCGGGTGAAATGAAGATGGCTCTCGCCCTCTATCCTGTCACTATGGATCAACTTATCAACATTGCAGACACAGGCAATATCATGCCTCCGAAGACCACATGGTTCGAACCTAAGCTCCGTTCCGGTCTCGTGATCCACAAACTTGACTAACCCGCGCGAAAATCCGTAAGCATGCGGATATCCCAGCAATAAAAGATCCCGGGAGCGAAATCATTTTCGCTCCCGGGAAAACCCGAATATATCTTAATCTAATATCATCCTCTCCCTCCCGTCCTTTGATTCATATCTTTTTCCCGGGATATGTCAAAAGACTTATCTAACCTGACAATTCTTATGGCTTCACCGTTTAAGTCAAACTATATAAAGGCATTTGCTCATCTGGGTGCGCTCATCACTTGTTCGGCTTGGGGCACATCTTTTCTTGCAACCCAGGTCCTGATGAAGCAAGGGGATTTCTCCCCTATTGAGATGTATGTATATCGATTTGCATTGGCATACATCATACTGCTCGCCGTCACGTTCCGCAAACTGTTCGCAAACAATTGGCGCGATGAACTCCAGCTTCTCCTGTGCGGTGTGTGTGCCGGCTCGCTTTATTTCATTACGGAAAACTATGCACTGAAATTCACAACCGCCGGCAATGTCTCTCTCCTTGCATCCATAACTCCTTTGTTTACGGCCGCAATTATGGCTCTCGTTTTTCGATCAAAAATCGGGACCGGTGTCTTGATAGGGTCGGTCATTGCCTTCATCGGCGTCGGTTTTGTGATTTTTGGAGGCGGCGGGGAGATGCATTTCAACCCGAAAGGAGACGTTTTGGCTCTGTGCGCCGCTCTTTCGTGGGCTATATATACGCTTGCGGCTAAACGCCTGATCCCGATATATTCAGGATTTTTCATAACACGGAAACTATTCTTTTATGGTGTCATAACAGCTCTTCCAATTCTTTTCTGGCAACATGGAATGGACGGGGAGCCATATCATATAAAGCTGCTGTTTGATCTAGCGCAACCGCAATTCCTATTGAATTTCCTGTTCCTTGTGGCTTTCTGCTCACTTTTAGCCTACATTGTCTGGAACTGGGTTATGGGGCAACTCGGTCCGGTGGTTGCCAACAATTATCTCTATATCCAGCCTCTGGTTACGATTATCGCCGCCTATTTCGTTGTTGGTGATCCTATATATCCTGTGACATGTGTAGGCTGCGCTTTGATCATCGGAGGGCTTGTAATTGCCGATAAACTTAAATTCAACAAGCGGACAAAGTAAAAAATTCATCCCAGAATAATGGGTATAAATTATGATGACATAAACCTTCCCCAGAAGGTAAGCGATATTCTTCAGCAAGATTTCTTTCTTATGGAGAATGTGCCGGCGCGTATGGTCAGGACAGTCAAGAATCCGGTGAAATTTTCTGCTTTCACTTCAATTTTTCTGACAAAAGGATCGTGTATGGCGGATATCAACTTGAGAAAATATAAAATAACCGCCCCCGCCATTGTCAATATATCTCCGGATCAAATCGTTCTCCCGAGCGAGGTTTCAGATGATTTTCAAGCCTCGTTCATGGTTTTTTCAAACCGATATATAGAGTCTTTGACTACTATAATAAAGGATCTTTCTATTTTCTCACTTTCAGGGACATACCCTATCATCTCACTGTCTCCTGAAGATTTCAAGATTCTTGAAGATTTTTACGCCGACATGCGCCGGACAATGCGCGATAATAACAACAAATATATTTTTGAAACTTTGGTGTTCTCTTCGGCCGCGCTGTTTTATAAGACGGCGATTAAGTATTTCGACCGCTTGAAGATTTCGTCGCGCGAATCGACCCAGGCCAGAATTGCCGATAAGTTCCTGCGTCTGGTTCAACAAAATTTCCGAAAAGAGAGATTTCTTGAATTTTATGCTGACAGTATGGACATTTCTCCGCGTCATCTGTCAAGAACAGTCAGATCACAGACGGGGCTGTCGGCTGTGGAATGGATCAATCGGCATATAATTCTTGAGGCCAAAGTGATGTTGCGTTCATCGAATCTTAACATTCAGCAGATAGCTTCAGAACTAAACTTCCCTTCCCAATCCTTTTTCGGTAAATATTTCAAAAAAGCAACGGGTGTGACTCCCAAAGAATATCGGACGTCACACCTCGGTGCCACAATGGAATCTCATTCTCATTGAAGAGTCGTCAGAGGAGTCTCTCCCTCAGCTCTCTTTTCCCAATAATTAGACAATGAGTTAAAAGGATTGTCGAACAATGAAACATTAGAGATCTCTTTCATTGCATTCGTGTTTCCCCCATGCGCGGCCTCTATTAAAAGATTTCCGTAATATAGATACATATCCGGCATATCCACCGCCTCGGCTTCCAAAAGCTTATATAATTTATACTTGGAGTCAGCATCACCTTTTGCGACCCCCTTTTTGATTTCATCCAATTCCGAGAGCCATGTCTTGAGGTCTTTATAATACTCCAATCGCTCAGTCATGTAATCCAGCGGTGTGTCAACATCTAAATCTTTGCCTAATTCAAGGGTCTTTTGATTGTCAGTCCATAAAACATCATCCGGAAGTTTCTTCGAACTGTCTATGCTGTCAGTCGGTAAATTCTCATTATTGTCATATTGTTCATATAAAGTGCGTTCAGCAATGAATTTCTCAAGAACCTCTATTGCCCTGTCCAATTCCGGTTGATAGTCATTTCCCCGGGCGTAATGTTGAGCAAGCTCAACCGTATAGGATGGATCAATTTCAACCATTCGCTCCAATATTTGTGTGGCTCCCGGATAATCTTTTTTCTGACGGATTCCATAATGGCGATTGAGATACATATCCTTTAAGGCGTCTATATCTCCGAGACCGGCCAGTTGTTCAATGTCTTCCCAATCGGAATCTTCCAATAATGCTATATCAAGAATATAGCCATAATCGCCGGTTTCAATATCCACAAAATTTTGTGTCAGCATCCGGTCATAAACTTTTTCCAGGAAACTTATCGGAAGAGCACCACCTTTGAAGTCCGTGAGTGTCCAATAAAACAGCAAGTCATATATATTCCATGAGCCTTTAGCGACAGCACTATCCGCATAATTCAAGGCTTTCTCAAAATCACCTGATTTCATTGCATTAAGCGTCAATTCAAGCATGCATCTGTCGTCACCTTTCTCAGCCGCCAATTCGCAATATTTATAGTAATTTTTTTTGTTTTTAGGCATTCCAAAACCTGCGCCACTATATAATGACATATTATTCAACGCTCGGCTGTCACCTAATTCAGCGGCCTGTTTAAGATATTTGACAGACTCTTTGGGATCGAAAGGAACGATCACACCGTCGCTATATAGACAACTCTTGTAAAAAAAGGCCTGGGGATCATTCGCTTTGCAACCTCTGTCAATAAGATCGATTATTTCCCGACGCTTTTCCGGATCCAATAACGCGTCGTATATATTATATAGGTGCCCCGCGTAATGTGAATAAGCCGGGGCATATCCCAATTCAATAGATTTCTTGATACACTTGAGAAAATCTTCCTCGTTCCACCTTGATGAAGCATATTTTGCCGCTAAAAAATAATCCTCACCGCTCGCTGAGACAGAATCTTCCGAATAGACATTATGAATAGCCTCCCAAGTCCTCACCATGTCATTGATGAGGGTTATGTAATGTTCTCCAACAGGATAACCCTTTTGTCTTATTTCTTCAACGTTTTCACGTTGATTTGTAAGATAAAAGGAACTCGTCAGTGACCAAATTTTCTCTGCATCCTCTCGATGTGTGATGTATGGACTATTCAAGAATGGCGGAAAGAAATTAGCATAATATTCATCCTCCATCGAATCGAGATCTTGAAGGTCGTAATCATAGCAAACCGTTAAAGTGTCGTTCTCATCACTTCCTGTCTCATTCTCATCGACAATTTCGACAAGTGTGACGAATGCAGAATCTTCCGGATCCAAGGTGTCATCTGAATCCAATATCTCAGATTCAGCCAGGAAATCAAATTTTGAACGAAGAGTGTCTTTCCTCTTCTCGGGTGACATTGCCACCATAATGGAGACACCGGCAAAAAAGAGCGCGGCTCCGACCATTCTTCTCATAATCGTTTCAATCTTCATATCTTCTAAGTTTTTTCATCACAGCCATATCTAAATATTGGCCGATTCAAAGATATAGATTTTCAACACTCAAAAATCTATCACCCAAAAAACAATTATATGGAAAAGATTTTCAGAGACGGGGATTATTTAAGGAACGTCGGGCGCAGCCAGGCGAGCAGTTTCGCTGAGAATTCTTCATTCATGGCTCGAGGATATCGGATTTCAGCAAACACTTGTGCAAGATTCTGTTTGTTGTTTTCTTTAACATAACCGATGTTTGGCCCGTATTCCTCTTTCTCCTTGAAGAGTTCAAGAATCTCTTCATCGCTGTCCTTTCGATATTTTTCTTCATGGACAAACGCGCGCAAAGGAAGACGCTCCGTCTCCACACCTTGTTCATCAGGCCAACCGATCGCCAGACAAGCCACCGGCATCACAAGTTCCGGCAATTCAAGAAGAGCGGCTATTTCGGGTGCATTATATGTGACTGTGCCGAGATAGCAAGTCCCCAAACCACGAAGTTCGGCAATAGTTGTGATCTGTTGAGCGAAAATAATGGCGTCAGCAAAAGCCGAGGTGAAAGAAAGAAAATTGTCATAGCCCGCATCTGCGTCGCGCAATTGACACCACCTTGTGAAACGATTGAAATCAGCGCAAATCGTCAAAATGACAGGAGCTTTTGTCGCAGGTTGGTTGAAATGGAGAGCGGCAAGAGATTTCTTGGCTTCTTCATTTCGTGTAACTATCACAGAATAAAGCTGCATGTTGCCGCAAGTGGGAGCTTTTGCGGCCTCAAGAAGGATAGAATCGAGAAGGTCAGGGTCAATTGACCGGTCTTCGAATTTACGTATACTTCTCCTTTTTAGGAAATATTCGCTATGTGAATTTTTAAGATTGTTTCCCATTTCTGAAAATATTTTATCAATTTTTATTTCAACTATTCAACAAATTTGATACGCTTGTCAAAAAGTTTTTGAGTTAATTTTTCATTTATGTTCGCAAAATTAAAGAAAAATTTTTAATTTTGTAGCCGAGACTTAACTATTATTCAAGAAAGGCTCAGAAATTTTTATAACTCTATAATAAAGATCCCATTTCAAAAATTTGGGGTTTGAACTGAAAAATTTTAATCGAAAATCACTTGACATATTTAGATGTCAATGAAACCATGAATAAGCAATATACGTATGACGAGGCATATAATGCTTCTTTGGATTATTTTAAAGGTGATGAATTGGCCGCTCGTGTGTGGGCATCAAAATATGCACTGAAAGATTCGGCGGGAAATATCTATGAGCTGACTCCGGACGATATGCATCATCGTCTTGCTCGCGAACTGGCTCGCATAGAGAATAAATATCCCGAGCCTTTATCGGAGGAACAGATCTTCGATGTGCTCAAAGATTTCAGATATATAGTTCCGCAAGGGAGTCCGATGGCGGGAATAGGCAATGATTTTCAGGTCGGTTCCTTGTCAAATTGTTTCGTTATCGGTGTTGACGGTAAACCGGATTCATATGGAGGAATTATAAAAATTGACGAGGAACAGGTTCAGTTGATGAAACGGCGCGGAGGTGTAGGCCACGACCTTTCTCATATCCGTCCGAAAGGGAGCCCGGTGAAAAATTCCGCTCTCACTTCGACCGGTGTCGTTCCTTTTATGGAGCGTTATTCCAACTCAACGCGTGAAGTGGCACAGGACGGGCGCCGCGGTGCGTTGATGCTCACAGTCAGCATCAAGCATCCGGATTCGGAACATTTCATTGATGCCAAAATGGTTGAGGGTAAGGTTACGGGTGCGAATGTCTCTGTCCGCATTGACGATGAATTCATGAAATCAGCCATAGAAGGCGTCCCCTATATCCAGAAATATCCGATCGACTCTAACGAACCGAAATATTCCAAAGAGATTGACGCCAAAGCTCTGTGGCAGAAAATTGTCCATAATGCCTGGAAGAGTGCCGAACCCGGGGTTCTGTTCTGGGACACGATTACGCGAGAGAGCGTTCCCGACTGTTATGCCGATCTCGGATTCCAGACAATCTCCACCAATCCGTGCGGTGAGATTCCGTTGTGTCCTTATGACAGTTGCCGCCTTGTGGCCATAAACTTGTACAGCTATGTCAAGAATCCGTTCACTCCGGAGGCATATTTCGACTTCGATCTTTTCCGCGAACATCTCAAATATGCCCAGCGCATAATGGATGACATCATTGATCTTGAAATGGAGAAGATCGACCTCATTATCGATAAGATCTCCAAAGATCCGGAGACTGACGAGGTCAAGCAGACAGAGCTTAACCTATGGAAGAAAATTCGCGAGAAGACGCTTCGCGGGCGCCGAACCGGATGTGGAACGACCGGTGAGGGGGATATGCTCGCAGCCCTCGGATTCCGATACGGCACGCCGGAGGCGACTGCATTCTCGGAGAAAGTTCATAAGGCTCTTGCATTGGGATATTATCGGGCGAGCGTCGAAACCGCACGCACGCGCGGCGCATTTGAGATTTATGATTCGGAACGCGAAAAAAATAATCCGTTCATCTCCCGTTTGCGCGAAGCCGATCCGGAACTCTATGAGGACATGGTGAAATATGGACGCCGAAACATCGCTTGTCTGACGATTGCTCCGACAGGAACCACTTCGCTGATGACGCAGACTTCTTCGGGAATCGAACCAGTATTCTCACCTATATATAAGCGTCGCCGAAAAGTCAATCCTAATGACCAAAACGTTACGGTCGACTTTGTAGATGAGGTTGGAGAT
>CAYQQG010000074.1:0-10669 GCA_964419535.1 uncultured Sangeribacter sp. | reverse complement strand
AACACGTGACTGCGGCCCGCTTTTTAGCGGGCCGCAGTCACGTTTATACGAATTAAACCTTTCAATAATAGTTATTTTTTAAACTTTTATTATTAAATTTGCACAACAATAGTTTAATTTTGAACTAAAACATTTTTTTAAACTTTGATTCTTTAAAAATGGAAGAGTATATATATATGTTACCTGATGGAGAAATCTGTAGAAAAATTGGCGATAAGCTCAAAAAGATAAGATTGCGCCAAAACATAACCCAAATGGACTTAGCCCAGCAATGTCAGATTTCCGTTTCAACCGTTAAGAAGATAGAGAACGGTGAAATAGGATCGTTCGACTCCTTTTTACGTATTATACGTGTACTTGGAGAACTTGATGGTTTAACATCATTTATGAAAGAAGAAGAAATGAGTCCAAATGAATATCTTGAATTCTTAGAATCACAAAATAAGAAGAGTCGGAAACGTGCACACTCCACAAATAAAAATAAAACATTCAAAAATCCCCAAACATCAGAATGGTAAATATTGCAAGAGTAAATATATTTGATCAACAGATGGGCACCATCCGTTGGGACGAAAAGCGAAAGTTAGCCTTGTTTGAATATGCAGATTCTTTCATAGGAACAGGATTAGAGCCCTCACCGATACTTATGCCGGTTCGTCCCGGCCGTGTTTATTCATTCGGAGACATTGGCCGGGAAACTTTCAAAGGTCTTCCGGGATTGATTGCTGATTCATTACCGGACACATACGGCCGCGCTTTGTTTGATCGCTGGCTTGCTCTCACAGGTCGTCAAAGCGCTAATTCCGTAGAGACCCTTTGTTTTCTTGGGAAACGATGCATGGGTGCATTAGAATTCGAACCGGCAATTGACTTGCCATATCAGAAAGACATGAGCATTGAGATTGAATCCTTAGTTGATGTTGCAAGCGAAGCATTGGCTGAAAAGAATGACTTTGGAGCTAATCTTGCAGACGATAAGAAAGCGGCTATTGCCGAGATTGTACGCCTTGGGACATCTGCCGGGGGGCAAAGAGCCAAAGCAATCATCGCTTACAATAAAGAGACGGGGGAGGTAAGATCCGGGCAAGTGGAGACGCCTCCCGGATTTGATTATTACCTGATAAAATTGGATGGAGTGACCGCCGAGGCCGGATTTCGCGAGACTCAGAATTTCGGCAGATTGGAATATTCATTTTACCAACTTGTCCGAGAATGTGGCATTGAAATGGCCGATTGCAGCCTTATTGAAGAAAATGGCCGAGCACATTTTCTTACGAAACGCTTTGACCGTGTAAATGGTGAAAAAATTCACATGCAGACTCTATGTGGAATAGTACATTACGATTACCGGATGCCGTATTCTTATTCTTACGAACAGGCATTCAATATTATGAGAGCCTTACGACTTCCTTATTCTCAAGCACAAGAGATGTTCCGCCGAATGGTTTTTAATGTGATTGTCCGAAATCAAGATGACCATACAAAAAATATATCTTTTCTAATGAATAAGTCAGGGAAATGGCGATTATCCCCGGCCTATGACATGGGATTTGCATACAATCCAAAGGGAGATTGGACATCTCAACATCAAATGTCGATTAACGGAAAGTTTGACAACATTACGCGCAATGATTTGCTTGAATTAGCCAGACGGAATAATATTAAAGACGCACAAGAAATAATTGATCAAATCCAAACCAGTGTCTCCCAATGGCCTCTAATTGCAAAAGAATGTGAGGTTCCCCACCATATGATCTCATTAATCAACCCTGAAATGAAATTGAAAATATAATAGATTCTTTTCCTGAACTTTTTTGCGGGCTGAGTGTTTAAATATCAGAAAGACGGAAAGAAGTAATTGGAGATTCGCTTGAGAATCACTGAGGATCCGGAAGTCTTTCCGGAAACATTCAACGAAAAGAATTCATGATGTTAGGTTAGTTTGATTAAATACTATGGAAAAACACGTGACTGCGGCCCGCCAAAAAGCGGGCCGCAGTCACGTTAATTCGAATGGTTTATGCACTCCATTGGATATTGAATCTTCAGTTTTCCGTGGTTTTTGGGATCAAGTACAAAAGTCCGTTAATGTATTCTCACCATATCCCAATTCCCGGAGGCGTGGAAAAATTGAGAAAATCAAAAAGATAGATGATTGCAAAAAGAGACTCGGGAAAAGCTCTTTTGACCGATTTGAAATTTTTTCTGAAAAAAATTGCTGAAAAAATTTGGTTAATCAAAATAAAAACTGTAATTTTGCACTCGCTTTGAGGAACGAATCGAAGCAATGATTAAAATCGGGGTGTAGCTCAGTAGGTTTAGAGTACGCGTCTGGGGGGCGTGAGGTCGCAAGTTCGAATCTTGTCACCCCGACTTTATCAAAGGCAGTATCTTTCGATACTGCCTTTCTTATTACATTAAGAGACCATAAAAATGACCGTAGAAACTCATAAACATCCTGCTCCTTTCGGCGAAATCACTCTCGTTCGGATAGTAAATGACCTCGGCGCTTCCGTCACGCTCTCTTCCCTCGGCGCCGGAATCGTTGCGGTCGAAGTTCCCGACCGCAACGGGAATATAGACAATGTCATTCTCTCATATGAAAACCCCGCGGACTATATGGCCGACCCTCCGACTATGGGCAAGACAGCCGGACGATATGCGAACCGAATCGCCCGCGGCGAACTTGTTGTCGACGGCAAAAAATATCAATTAGCCGTCAATTGCGGACCGCATCATCTTCACGGCGGTCCCCGAGGATTTCAAAATAAGATTTGGAATGTAGAGACTTTCTCTAACGGAGTGAGGTTTTCAATCGATTCTCCGGACGGTGACGAGAACTATCCCGGCGCCCTTCATGTCAGCGTCGAATACCGCTGGAATAATGAATGTGACCTTTCAATTTCGTTTGAAGCGACCGCCGACTCACCCTCGGTCATCAATCTCACAAACCACGCATATTGGAATCTTGACGGCTCCGAGAGCGGAAATGCCCTTGGACATCAGCTGAAGATGAAAGCGTCACGCTGGCTTCCGACCGACAGCACCCTTGCTCCGAGCGGAGAACTGGAGAACGTTAAAGGCACACCGATGGATTTCCTTGAATTTCATACCGTTGGGGAACGTATCAAAACCGATTTCCCAGCGCTCAAATACGGCAAAGGATATGACAACTGCTGGGCCATCGATCAAGCCGCCGAGGCCGCCAAAGAGGGCAACCCGAAACTCATCACGGACGCTGTTATCCTCAAAGCTGCGCGGTCCGGACGAGAACTTCATATAGACACCGATCAGCCCGGCGTCCAGATCTATTCAGGCAACTGGCTTGCCGGCAGTCCCAAGAATAAAAATGGCCTAAGCTATGAGGATTATGACGGAATAGCCATAGAAGCACAAGGGTTCCCCGACGCGCCCAATATTCCCGCTTTCCCTTCCCAGCGCATTGACCCCGCCAACCCTTACCGCCGGACGATCATCTATCGTTTCCGAAACTGACAATTTTACAGCTATATATACTTCCACCATGGGCGCATTTCATAAATTTATGAAATGCGCCCATAAATTTTTATACACATCTTGTCATAATTATGACCATATCATGGATTTTTAGTTATTTAACTTTTATATACTAATATTAGTTGTCGGAAGCGCGTTTCTCATATACTCAACCAAAGATCGGCCTCGGGGACCTTTTCAAAGGATTGAATCATAAATCAATTTCTGAAATATGGCACCCGAATCGGTCAATCTTCCGGTAACCTTAAGAGATACCGCCGGCAAGGCAACAGGCCAGTCGCGATGACACTCCTGCCAAAGCACGGTGAGACTCACCGGTCGAGCCGGATAATCTCATTTTCCGACCCGATGCGGCTCCCTTGCGAGCCGGACGGAAAACATGAATTGTCTAAATTTTGGGTTATATACATTAGTAATTTCTATCAGAAGGAGTCTGCACTTCGCGGCGCACCAACGGGTTCGGAAGCCCGCGCACCGAAAACAGACTCCGATAAAGCCGGACGTCGCGATGACGTCCGGCTTTTTCATTTCTCCAACCCCTTTGTTTTTGAAATTATTTGCAGACTCGGATATTTTTTGTAAATTCGCGGTTGTGAGAGAGTTTTTGGAAATATCACCTGTCGCCAACGGCACTATCGACACGGCCCGGGATGAGCAGATGATCGAGGAAGCATTCCGCGATCTGCTCGATTGTTATCTGGCGAGCAACCACCGCCGCAAGGTGGAAGTCATAAAAAAGGCTTTCCGGTTCGCAAAAATGGCTCACGAAGGAGCCCGCCGGCGAAACGGCGACCCTTATATCCTTCACCCGATTGCCGTCGCCAAGATTGTCGTCTCTGAACTCGGATTGGGATCAACCTCAATCTGCGCGGCTCTGCTCCACGATGTCGTCGAAGACACCGACTTCAGCCACGAAGACATTCAGGCCGCCTTCGGAACGAAAATTGCATCAATCGTCGAAGGGCTGACTAAAATTTCCGGTGGCATTCTGGGCCGGAACGCCTCGCTTCAGGCCGAGAACTTCCGCAAACTTCTCCTCTCGATGTCGACCGACGTTCGCGTAATCCTCGTCAAAATGGCCGACCGCCTTCACAACATGCGGACACTGGACGCCCTGCGCCCGGAAAAACAGATTGCCATTGCAGACGAGACTCTATACGTCTATGCTCCTCTCGCCCACCGGCTCGGTCTCTTCAAGATAAAGACCGAACTCGAAGAACTCGCCTTCCGATACCGTCATCCCGCGATATATGAAGAAATCCGATCGAAAGTCATCGAAAGCGAGGCCGACCGAAAGAGGATTGTCGAAGAATTCGTCGGACCCGTGCGCAAAAAACTCGATGAAGCCGGATATAAATATGAAATAAAGGCAAGAGTCAAAAGCGCATACAGCATCTTCAACAAGATGCAGAAGAAAAAAGTCCCGTTCGAAGAGGTCTATGACATATACGCCGTCAGGGTCATATTCGACAACGATGACGATGAACTCGAGAAAATCCGGTGTTGGGAAATTTATACGTTCTTCACAACCGACTATGCGACTCATCCCGACAGACTCCGCGACTGGACCACAATTCCAAAAGCGAACGGATACCGCGCCCTTCATCTGACGGCCATGGGGCCGGAAGGAAAATGGATTGAAGTCCAGATACGTTCGCGCAAAATGGACGAGATCGCCGAACTCGGTTATGCCGCCCATTGGAAATACAAGACCGGCGAGACCTCTTCCGAACACGAGCTCGACTCGTGGATGAACACCATTAAGGACATCCTCGCTCATCCCGAGCCCAACGCGATCGACTTCTTCGACACCATCAAGCTCTCCCTCTATTCACACGAGATCTATGTCTTCACCCCGACCGGCGAACTGATAACCCTCCCGTCGGGTTCGACAGTGCTCGACCTCGCGTTCGAGATCCACACCCAGCTCGGATTGCATTGCGTGGCCGGCAAAATAAACCATCGCCTTCTCCCGCTGAGCCATCAGCTCGAATCGGGCGACCAGGTGGAGATCATATCCTCCACCACCCAGACTCCTGATGCCAACTGGCTTCAATACTGCCACACGGCCAAGGCTCAGAACCGTCTTCGGACATGGCTTCGCCGGCACACCGACCCGACGCGCCCTCAGTCCGACAAGACTCTTCTGGCCGAAAAAAACTGGCAGCTTGTGATCGAAGGTCTGGACCGGCACGGAATGCTCGAGGACATCGTGCATGCCGCCACACGCAATTCAAAGGTCAAAATAAAAGGATTGACGATTGACACCCAAGGACCGGCTTTTGAGTGCCGGATGAATCTGACTGCTTTCTCTTCCCACTCGATCAGACGCTTGTGTCAGGCAATCCGAAAGATTCCCGACGTCACCAAAGCCGTCAAAATTTCTGACAGTCAAGAATGATTTCCATGATGAAGAAGATATTCTCGAAATTAAATCTCATACGCACGGCGCTATTGCTCGCCTCCACGGCCATTATTTTCCTGCTCGTCCCGCAGGCTGACCGCCAGAGCTATACCTACGAACTCAACCAGCCCTGGAAATATCCTCTGCTCACGGCCGATTTCGACACGCCTATTCTGCGCGACTCCACCTCCTCACGTCAGATAAAAGACAGCATCGAGGCCAACTTCATACCATTCGCCAAGAAGATCCCCGAAACGGCTCAAAATTCTATCGATCTTTTCCGCCGCCACATCGCCGAATATGCGACCCCTTCCGAAGCGGCCCTCCTGACTCGATTGCTCGAAGAGACTTATTCTAACGGAATCGCTTCCGGAGACCTCTATAATTACATCATCACAGGCAACAACACCAAATACAGGCTGCTCACCAAAAACAGAGATGACGAGGTGGCAATGACATACGAAGGTCTCGAATTGCTCACACAAAAAGAAGCCTTCGAAAGAATCGACTCCCTATATTCGCTTTCAGGCGGCAAAGAGCCCCACAAGATGTCCGCCGAAATCGCCCGCTCCATAAATACGGCCCTCATGCCCGATGTCGTCCTCGACACGGTCACCGACCGGAAATATCGCGATCAGGAATATCTCGCCGCCAGCGGCGCGCTCGGTGTCATCAAGAAAGGCCAGAGAATTGTTGACCGCGGCGAAATCATAACGCCCCAGATCTTCACCAATCTCAATACATATCTCGATCTGCTCAATGATTCCCATGAGACAAACACCTCCCATACATATTATTCAATAGGCCAGATTCTGTATATTCTCTGTTGCCTGTGCGTCCTGTATGTCTTCCTTTCCCTTTACAGAAAAAAAATCTTCAACAGCCTTCCGGCAATCACACTGATCATTTCCCTCATCACTATCTTCGTGGCGATCTCGACATTGGTGCTCGAATACAGTCCCGTGATGCTTTATATAATGCCTTTCGCCACGATTCCGGTCATGGTGATGGTGTTCTTCGATTCGCGCACGGCCATTTTCGCGCTGATGACCTCTGTGCTGCTCATGGCTCTTATCGCTACCTATCAGTTCCAGTTCATCGTGCTTGAGCTCTTCGCCGGTTTCGCCGCCACGTTCAGCATCAATCACCTCTCGAAAAGAAGCCAGCTTTTGCGGACAGCTCTCATCACCCTGACGGTCTATTGCGCGGCATACGCCATTCTATGTCTCGCCACCGACGGCGATCTCTCTCTCTTCACACCGAGAATGCTGCTCATATTCGTGTTCAACTCCCTCATACTCTCCTTCGCCTATATACTCATCCTTGTCATCGAAAAGGTATTCGGCTTCACCTCCATGGTGACGCTTGTGGAACTTTCCGACATCAACCACCCGCTCCTCAGGCGTCTTGCCGAAGAGGCTCCCGGAACTTTCCAACACTCCACCCAGGTCTCAACGCTCGCGGCCGAAGCGGCACGCGCAATCGACGCCAACACCCAGCTTGTCCGCACCGGTGCCCTATACCACGACATCGGAAAAGTGGAGAACCCCATATACTTCACTGAAAACCAACACGGTGTCAACCCCCACTCCTCGCTCACACCCGAAGTTTCCGCCAAAAAGATAATAGCGCATGTGACCGACGGACTCTCATTGGCCTCGAAAGCCAAATTGCCGCAGGTGATCAAAAACTTCATCTCCGAACATCATGGAAAAGGAATAACCAAATATTTCTATAACACGGCGGCTAACAACAGCGACGGTCAGCCTGTCGATCCGGCTGATTTCCAATATCCCGGACCTAATCCTCAGTCGAAAGAGACCGCGATCCTGATGATGGCAGACTCGGTCGAGGCCGCCTCGAGAAGCCTGAAGGATTATACTAAGGACAGTATCGATTCGCTCGTTGACAAAATCATAGACTCCCAGATTGCCGACGGACTTCTCGCCGAATCACCGCTCTCATTTGCCGAAGTGACCACAATCAAAAACACTTTCAAAAAGCGGCTCGGAACAATTTATCACACCCGCATTGCATATCCCGAACTCAAAAAAAGCGCTGCGGACAAAAATATCAATGACAACGGCACCGGGAACGCTGAATCGTCCGAACCAAACCAAAATTAAGTTTTTTTTAGAATATTTCATAAATAACCTTCCGCTCCGGAACGTTATTATCATAGAAATTACAATACTTTTAGACTATATAACTCCCCCGTATTTTCCGGCAGAGGGACAATGAACTCAGCCGGAAGGACAATTCTGATAAGCCAATGACTATATTCCTGATTATATTGAGTTGCCTGCTGTGGATCGCGGCCTTTCTGACCCTATCCAAACGCATTCTCGTGTCTCCGGCACTATCGTATTGCGCGCTCATCGTTCTGAGTTTCGCGAAAAGAGGTCCGGGCTACCCGCTCATGCCGCTCTCAAACGGCCTCACGTTCTCATGGCTCGCGATCACACTGGTCGTGATGCTCATAATCACTCTCCAGAACCCCGCTGTCCGCCAACAGAGCCGCGGTGTCGGATACATGACGATCGGGGGAATCGCCGGAATGGCAGTCGGACTCCTGGGATTCAGCTTCACGACCAGCCTCAATATTCTATATGCCCTTATGATCCTCGGAGTCGCCGTCGGAATCTTCCTGGGCTATTACATGTTCACCAACACGCCTGACGGCCGCGAAGTCTCGCTTCCGACCGGGCGCTTTTTCAAATATCTGCTTGCCAAAGGATTCCCCGTGCTCATCACCACCGCCCAACTCGGAATCCCGGCTGTAATCCTCATAGCCGGAAGCATGATGCCATAGCACGGCTCGTGGAAAAATTACCCTCACACGAAATCTCACCAATCCGCCTGACGGTCCAATATATTTATAAAAGATGATTATAAAAAACACAAATATCCGTTCAACATTGATGTCGCTTGGCGCATTTGCATTCCTTTGCGCTCTTCTGACGGCCTGGGTTCCCGATCTGTGGGCGGCTCCCGCCGTTCGCAAGGCTGACTCCAAGAAAATCAAAGTCGAAAAACCGGACTTCGATAAGATTTCACGAGAAACACAAAATCCGCACAGCGAATTTTACTATCCGAAACTCGTGAAAGCATATAACCGCAACGACACGTCAATGACCCACGAGCAATACCGCAACCTTTATCTCGGATATATCTTTCAGGAGGACTACGACCCATATCGCACTTCACCATATAATGCTCTCTCCGACTCTCTGTTGGGCATAGTGAACGCTCAGAAGGAACGGCTGGTGACAGTCACCGATTCGCTCAATAAGCTCATCAAAGCCAACCGCATCTCCGGCCATGAGGCCGAAAAGAAAAAGGAGAATCTGAACACGATCTATAAACGTCAGCTCCGCGAATTGGCCACTGTGACCGAACAATCACTAAAAGACAATCCTTTCGATCTGCGCCAGATGTCGGTTCTTGTCCACGCCTCGAAAGAGATGGGCAATTCAATGAAAGCCAAGATTTGGGAATACAGGCTTGAACACATTCTGGCCGCGATCAAGTCCACCGGAAGCGGTGACACGCAGGAAAACGCTTTCTATGTCATCTACCCGATGCATGAATACAACATGATTCAGTTGCTCGGTTACGAGCCTGTAGCTGTAGATTTCCCGGCTGACGGCTTCGACTATATCAGCGTGCGTCCCGATGCCGATTCCAAACGGCGCGGAACCCGAACGGCAAAAGGATTCTATTTCAACGTCGACCTGATGACACAGCAATACGAACTCAAGCATCCGGACGGCGCCGAAGGCATTGACGGAACCATGATTATCGACGACGAGGACGACAGCGACATGGACGATATGCCCGCCGAAGACGATGAATAAAAAATCCTCTCATCTCTCCCAAACCTCATAGAACTCTCAGTCCTCATAGTCCTCATAGTTCTCCCAGAACTCATAGTTCTCTTAGAGCTCATAGTTCTCTTAGAGCTCATAGTTCTCTTAGAACTCCCAAACCACCCAGAACTCATAATTTAAAACTCAAAATAAATGGAAAATGAACAGAAAGTAGGCCCCGGCAAATATGTCAAATATGCCTACAAGCTATATAACGATGCCGACGGCGAGCTCCTTTTCGAAGCGAAAGCCGAGGCTCCGGACGAAATGGTCTATGGAGTAAGCCACGAAGTTGTTCCCGGCTTGATCGCCGCGCTGAAAGATCTTGGCGCCGGCGACCGCTTTGAAGTGACGCTGCCTCCTCAGGCTGCTTTCGGCGAACGATATGACGAAAACGTTGTCACTCTCGAAAAAGAAATCTTTGAGCGTGACGGCAAACTCGCCGAAGAAGTTAAGGTCGGCGCCGAGCTTCCGATGATGACAGCCGAAGGATTCCGCATATTGGGCCGTGTGCTTGAAATCGGAGACAAGGACATCAAGATGGACTTCAATCATCCGTTTGCCGGAAAGACAGTTAAATATGAAGGAGAAGTTGTGGAAGTCCGCGATGCCACACCGGAAGAACTTCATCCGGTCCAGGGCTGCGGCGGTTGTGGCGGCGGTTGTTGCAGCGACGGAAACTGCGGCGACGGCGGTTGCAGCGAAGGCAGCTGCGGATGCCACTGATTTATCAATTCGGACATGGCGCGCCATGTCCGAAAAAAATATATAAGATCAAAAAATAAGGGACGCGAAAATCGCGTCCCTTATTTTTTGATTAATCTTAATGAGTGGGCGAAGATGGATTCGAACCACCGAAGGTATAAACCAGCAGATTTAC
>CAYQQG010000073.1:0-10780 GCA_964419535.1 uncultured Sangeribacter sp. | reverse complement strand
CCCTTGCCCTCTTTGCCCTCGCTCTCTCCATAAAGCTGTTTCCACCATTCTGCGAAATAATGGAGCTTCGGATTGTAGTTGACGAGAAGTTCGATTTTCTTTCCGTTGCTGTATAGAGCGTTGCGGACACGGGCGTATGTCTCGGCGATATTGTCGGGGCCGGGATGAGCCGTGGCGGTCATCATGTCGGCAGCTCCGGAAAGGAGTTTTGTGATGTCATGGCCGGCAACGGCGATCGGGAGAAGTCCGACGGGAGTCAGAACAGAGAAACGGCCGCCGACATTGTCAGGAATCACGTATGTTTCATAACCCTCTTTGTCCGCCATTGCGCGCAGCGCGCCCTTATTGGCATCGGTGATAGCCACGATCAGATCCTTGGCGGCATCCTTGCCGGCTTGCTTTTCGAGCTGGTCCTTGAGGATGCGGAAAGCGATAGCAGGCTCGGTGGTTGTGCCGGACTTGGAGATAACGATGATTCCGAACTTCTTGCCTTCGAGAAGTTTCTGAAGCTCAGCTGTATATTCTTCGCCAATATTCTGGCCGGCATAAAGCACCTTCGGAGATTTCGGAGCGGGAGCATAGAAGTCGGCGAAACTGTCAGAGAGAGCCGTGATGACGGCCTTGGCGCCGAGATAAGAGCCGCCGATGCCGATGCATACGACATATTCGCAATTTTCACGGAGACGCTCAGCCGTCGCGTTGATTCGCGCAACGAGCTCAGCGGGAATATCTTTGGGCAGAGTTGTCCAGCCGATAAAATCGGATCCGGCGCCTGTGCCTTCATCAAGTTTCGTAATTGCCTCTACTGCCTGATCTTTGTTTGCCTCAAACTGCTTCTCAGCGAAATATACGGCATCCTGAATGTTTAATTGAATTGATTTCATAGTAATTATTATTTGATTGGATTTTTATCTTTCTTCTTGTCATTATGTCATTATGACAATCTGACATTATGTCAATCTGTCATTTTGACAATTTGACTAACATCATGAGAACGTGTCGGTTATCCGGTCTATGGCTCGGCGGGCATTCCGGTTCTCGTATATGATCGCGTACATGCAATCGAGAATCGGCATGTCGACATGAACCGTGTCGCGATTGATCTCATGGATGCATTTGGTTCCGTAATAACCTTCGGCCACCATTGCCATTTCCATCATGGCCGCCTTCACGCTATATCCCTTGCCGATCATCGAACCGAAGTTGTGGTTGCGTGAGAATTTGCTGTAAGCCGTCACAAGAAGGTCTCCTAAATAAGCCGAGCGGTCGATGTCGCGGTCCTTCATCGGAGATATGGCGTCGACAAAACGGCGCATCTCGCGAATGGCGTTGCACACAAGCATCGCCATGAAGTTGTCGCCGGCCTTCATGCCGTTGACAATGCCGCCGGCGATCGCGTATACGTTCTTGAGAACAGCGCCATATTCGATTCCGGCCACATCAGACGATATGATCGTTTTCAGTTTCGGCCCGGCTATGAGAGAGGCGAATTCGCGGCTGTGTGACGTGTTGTGGCAACCGATCGTCAGATAGCTGAGGCGCTCGAGGGCGACCTCTTCGGCATGACAAGGACCGCCGATGACCATCAGATGTTCATCCTCACATCCGAATTTAGAGGCGAAATAGTCGGTCACGATCATATTGACATCGGGCACTATGCCTTTGACCGCCGACACGATATATTTGCCGGCGACGTCGGTCGTGATCCCGTCGGCAATCCCTTTGAAATAAGGGGACGGAACAGCCACGACAAGCGTATCGGCCTTGTCGCACGCCTCGTTTATATCCGATGTGAAGTCTATCCTCTCGATGTCAAAGCTGACATCGGAAAGATAGACCGGGTTGTGCCGATAGCGGATGAAATCATCAATCCGGTCCTGTCGGTGCATATACCATACGATCCGGTCGCAGTTCTTCAGAAGAAGTTTTGCCAAGGCCGTGGCCCAGCTTCCGCCACCGATGACCGCTATTTTACCTAATTCGTTATTCATTTTCTTGCTCGTCTTCTGTTTTAGCGCGCTTTTCAGGACGCATCTGCGGGAAGAGAAGGACTTCCTGGATTGTCGATTGGCCGGTGAGGATCATCGCGAGGCGATCCATTCCGATTCCCATTCCGGAAGTCGGAGGCATTCCGTATTCGAGGGCACGGATAAAGTCGGCGTCGATCACCATGGCCTCGTCGTCGCCCTTGTCGGCAAGGCGCATCTGCTCGACAAAGCGCTCATACTGATCGATCGGGTCGTTGAGCTCAGAATATGCGTTTGCAAGCTCTTTACCGTTGACCATAAGCTCAAAACGCTCCGTCAGCTCGGGATTGTCGCGGTGGCGCTTCGTCAGCGGCGACATCTCGATCGGATAGTCGATGATGAACGTAGGCTGAATAAACGAGCCTTCGCATTTCTCGCCGAAGATCTCGTCGATAAGTTTCCCTTTGCCCATTGAAGGCTCAACCTCTATGCCGGCTTCTTTGCAGAAAGCCCGCAGTGCCTCTTCGTCCTTGCCGTCGATGTCAAAGCCCGTGGCGTCAAGAATTGCCTGACGCATCGTGATACGCGGATAGGGGGGCTTGAAATCGACTTCATTGTCACCGACCATGACTTTTGTTGTCCCGTTGACATCCATAGCGATCTTTTCAAGCATATTCTCTGTGAAGGTCATCATCCAGTTATAGTCCTTATAGGGGACATAGATCTCCATGGCTGTGAACTCGGGGTTATGGGTTCGGTCCATCCCTTCGTTGCGGAAATTGCGCGAGAATTCATATACGCCGTCGAACCCGCCGACAATGAGGCGCTTCAGATAGAGTTCGTTGGCGATGCGCAGATACAACGGAATGTCAAGTGCGTTGTGGTGGGTGATGAACGGACGGGCCGCCGCGCCTCCCGGGATTGACTGGAGGACGGGGGTGTCAACTTCTAAATATCCGAACGAGTTGAAATATTCACGCATCGAGTTGAACATCTTCGTGCGCTTCTCGAAAATCTCCTTGACACCTTTGTTGACCACCAGGTCGACATATCGGCGGCGGTATCTGAGTTCGGGGTCGGTGAAAGCGTCGTATGCCTTGCCGTCTTTCATCTTCACAATCGGGAGGGGACGAAGGCTCTTGCCGAGGAAAGTGATCTTTTTGGCGTGGATTGTGATCTCACCCATCTGAGTGCGGAACACGAAACCTTCCACACCGATGAAATCGCCTATATCCATCAGTTTTTTAAAGACGACATTATAGAAATCCTTGTCTTCGCCCGGACAGAGGTCGTCGCGGCTGACATAGACCTGAATTCGGCCGTGGCCGTCCTGAAGCTCCATGAAGGAAGCCTTGCCCATGATTCGGCGGCTCATTATGCGTCCGGCCACGCGAACTTCACGCGGCGGAACGAGTTCGTCGGAGAAATTCTCGCGGATTTCATCTGTATGTCCCGTCACTTCATATTCTGCCGCGGGGAACGGATCGATTCCGCGTTCGCGGAGCGCCTCCATCGAACGGCGTCTCACTATCTCTTGTTCGCTTAATTCCTGATTGTTTGCCATTATGTTTGAATTGTCTGTTTTTTTCCTCTATTACGGAGTCTTGAATACTCCTGATTTCAAATCAATTTACAAATTTAACAAATTTTTGACTGAACTTCAAATTTTTGACAATACATTTGCTTATTCATTTGCCTACGCCAAGAATTGGCATATAATCCATTTCATAAAACGGGGCCGGCTCTATATCTTATTTTTCGGGAGCGCACGCGCGATTTCGATGAAATCTTCGACTCCGAGCCGTTCGGGCCGCTGGGACATTAGTTCGGTTTCAAGAATCGGGTTGTCGGGCCCGAGCAGTCCCTTGAGCGAGTTGCGCAGTGTCTTTCGGCGCTGGCCGAATGCTGTTTTGACGACATTCTTGAAATCACGTTCGTCGACTCCGAGCTCACGGCGTGAATTGCGCGTGAGACGCAGAACGCCGCTCGTCACCTTCGGCGGAGGTGAGAAGACTCCCGGCGCGACGTTGAAGAGATATTCACAGTCATACCACGCCTGAAGAAGAACCGACAGTATTCCATAGACCTTCGAACCGGGTCCGGAGCATATCCTTTCGGCCACCTCTTTCTGAAGCATACCGGCGACCACCGGAATCTGCTCTTTATAATCAAGAACCTTGAAGAATATCTGTGAGGAGATGTTATAGGGATAATTGCCGATCAGGGCGAACTCTTTGCCGCCGCTCAATTCCTTAAGGTCAAGCCGAAGAAAATCCGCCTCAATCACTTTCAGATCCGACATTTCACGTCCGAGATATTCGACGCTTTCGGAATCTAACTCCACGGCCGTCACATCGCGCCCGGCCTCGACAAGAAACCGGGTGAGCACTCCCATTCCCGGGCCGATCTCCACGACCGGCAGCCGGCCCCATTCCGCGGCGTGAGACTGCAATTCGGGATTGCCGGTCCGCTCGCCGCGCTCAATGAGTTTTTCAGCTGATATAGTGTTGGCGATGCGCGCCGCCACATTTAAGTCGGTCAGGAAATGCTGACCTAAATTTTTCTTCGCTCTGACTTCCATTAATTTTTATTAGCAAAATTCTCCAAGATTAAACACAATTCTTCATGATTCATCAAGATTCGTCAAGATTCAACATGATTCGTCAAAATTCATCATGATGCGTCAAGATTCAACATGAAAAATCAAGATTCAACATGTTGTCCCATGATAAAACTTGATTCATCATGATTTCTTTTAGAGCCCGTTTCACAAAAAGGCTCAATCACGAAGACAGGAGGCCCGCAAAAATCGGGTCTCCTGTCCTTATAACATTAATCTTGAAGTTTAGGTTTAGATCTTCCTTTCCTTCCTAAACATAAGTTCTTCTTTTCTTCCTAAACATAAGCAGTCGAAATTTCACCGGCGGCGCGAAGCCGTTCCGTTCAAAAGCGCAGCTTTTGCCTAAGGAGCGCGAAGCCGTCCCGTTCAAAAGCGCAGCTTTTGCCTAAGATCAGAGCTTATTTCAGCTTCTTGGCGACATCCTTGGGAAGTCCGTCTTCATGAACGAGGATGCCTATTGTCTTTTCGAGGAAGTATGGCTCCGAAACATAGAAATAACCGTCATATATCTGGTTGGTGTCCCAGGAGTTTTTCACCTTATAATATTTGTTGCCTTCCTGGTCTGTGGCCGTTCCGACAATCTCCATGCCATGGTCGTCCGTGGTCGTCATGTTGTCGAAAGAGGTCTGACGGTCCTCCTGAGTGATCGTGCGCTCCTTTACGGGACCCTTCACCTTGCTCTTCTCCTTCTCGCGGTCGGCGTCAGAGAGCTTGACCCAGCGTGAAAGTTCAGTTCCGTCCATGTCAGCCTCAGTCCTCTCTTCCGGGAGCACGGCATAACCTTCATACCATTTGAACGTAGGCTCGGAAACGTCCGCGGCCCAACCCACCGTGTAGCCGTTTGCAAGCGCATTGTCGAGAGTCGCCTTGAGTTCCTCCATCGGGATGTTCCAGCTCGGAGCCCAGCGCCAGTTGTCGGGAATCTCAATAGCAAACTGAGTGTAGAATGGGTGGTGCGTATAACTTGTCAGCATCTTGAAATTCTTGCTGTCGAGACCGAGATGTTTCGCAAATTCCTTCGGGGTATAGGTTTTCCCTTTATATGTGAATTTTTCGGGAAGTTTTCCGAGATATGCGTCAAGGATTCCGTCGACACCGGCTTCCCAAGCTGTCGAGAGCTTCTTGTTGGGATTCTGGAGAATCGCATCGAGATAGGCCTTGAGCGCGGCGGCCATTTCATAGTGGTAGTGCTTCTTTTCGCCATAGTTGAGTCCCGTATATGCCTCTTCCGGCACGATGCCGTAGTCATTGAGCGCACCCAGAACATCGGCGAAACCGCCGCCCTGAGCGAAGATTATATTGCCGCCCATGCGCACATATTTCCGCGCTTTCTCCTTATAATTATTACGGACGATAAACATCTCCGAGAGGTCAACCTCTTCCCCGCCGCGGCGAAGCACGTCGGATTCGAGTTGTGACACACCGGCGAAAGCCCAGCATGTGCCTGACTTATTCTGGTCCTTGACCGGAGTGTTGGGAAGGATTTTAACGTCAGTGAATTTGAAACCTGTGCTGTCAGGGTTCACGACATCGCCGGCCTGGGCCGGAGCCTCCTTATAGGTTGCGGAAGCGGAAAGAGCGGCGGCGGCAAGCGCCAGCACTAAAAAATTTCTGTTCATGTCTGTCAGGTATTATCAGTAAGGTGTTTTTTGGTTTGAGGATTAGAAGGTTCAAATACCGACAGAGGGCGCGCCCGATATGGCACACCCTCTGAGGCGATTATTTGTTATTTGATGATCACTTTGTCGGTTTTTGAGCCGCGTGCACGGATATACAGGCCGGGAGCCACAGGCTTGCGGGGGAGACGGACACCTTCGAGAGTGAACCATGCTTCCTGTGCGGAAACGCCCGGAACGAGGATGACACCCGAGAAGTTGTTGTCAAGCTCAAACGTCGAATATGAACTCCACGGAGAATCATTGAACGATTCATTGTCAGCCGCCACGGCATGAACACGATAATCATAGGACGCGCCTTTTGTCAGGCCCTCCACTATATGGCTCGTGCCGGTGATACCCTTGAAGACTCTTGTCTCTTCAGCCGGCGCACGCAGTTTTGCGGCCGCGGGATCGTATTCTCCGGAATATATGGATGCGGAAGCGACATAGAAGCGTTTCTTCTGAGTCTTGGTCTCTATCTGGATTTTGAAAGCGGAATTCTCGGCCGCATCAAAGTTCATGACATAATCTTGGAAGCTCGAGGTGAGGCTTACATTCTTTGAAGAGAGGATTGTTCCGTTGGAAGCGAGAAGGCTGACGGTGATTTCAGTGTTGTCGTTGCTGTAATACTTGGCCGAGAAAGCCACTGTCACCATCTCATGACCTTCCTCAACTTTAAGGGCCGGCGACGTGATCGAGCCGAGTTGTTTGCCGGAACCGAGACGAATTGCATTTTCAGCTTTGTCATATTCTGTGTATCCGCCTGCTGTCCAGTCGTGGTTTGTGCTGTTGAAAACAGTTTCTTTGAGCAGCGTGAAGGGATTTTCCACATGCGGCCGGACCTCGAGATTGAACGAACCGACATTCTCATCTGTCGATTGCCATGAAAGCTCAACCGATGACTCACTCAGCTGATTGTGCGAAAGATGATGAGGAACTTCAACTGCGGGCAGCTGACCCTTCATTGCCATAAAGGAAATCGTTCCGTCAGCATTCTTTGTGATTTCAGTAATCGGTTTGGACATATATCCGCCCTTGTTGACCTTGGCCGCGGGAACTGAATTATCGGTCAGTTCGGTGGCATTGTTATAAGGCCAGAGGTCACCTTTGAGGTCGGCCTCGTCAATATCATAATATGTCTGGCCATAGACGTTCTCAGTTCTCAGCTTCAGGGAGTTGTCAGCGGGTATGATCGTGGCGCGCTGAAGATCATAGTCATTGACCGTGTTGCCTTCCCATGCGGAAGCGTCATACGTGAAGTGGGTGATCATCAGGCCTTCGGCATGCATAAACTGGTCCCAACCCTGTTTTTTGCGGTTCTCAAGGATATAATATTCGTTTGGATCAGCCTCGTTTGTCAATTTGACCGCCATATCGGTCTCAAGGCTCTTGAGATTCATCGGGGTGAGAGTATAGGCGGTGTTGGCTTCGGCTTCCGGGATATTGAGCCAACCCATGAATTCTTTTTCGTATGCCGAATATCCTAAAGGCGTGAAACCGTCGTCATTATAGGAACCATAGTCCATTATCGACCAGGGGCCCATTCCGAAATGAGGACCGTATTGCGTGTCATAGAAATCCGGCAGCCCGAGGCAGTGTGAAAATTCGTGACAGAAAGTTCCGATTCCGTCGATTTTGGAGAGATCGAGACCATAGAGCTCATTGAAGACAGCGAAAAGATTGACCTTTGTGTTGTCAAGTTTCAAAGACTTGCCATAGTCCGAAGTTTCAAGATCCCATTGACAGGGCCAGACTGCGTCTTCGCAATCCTCATCATAGGAGGACGCTTCGCCGTCGCCGGCATAAAGCACGATGACAACGTCACATTCGCCGTCGCCGTCGTTGTCATATTTTGAAAAATCAACCTGGCCGTCAAGTCCGAGACATCCCTCGGCCACCATCTGGCCGACAGCCTCGTCATATCCGAACCAGTCGTTGCCGCCGTAATCGGCACGCTTCCCTTTGAGGGTCACAGGACCGTAGACGTCGAACTTCGGATCGAATTGGCCGTTGCTCTGGTCATAGAAATATTGATGAGCGGACACCCCGCCGGTGGCGAAGAAATTTTCGAAAGTTGCCTTCGGATCGCTGTCCTTGAATTTATAGTCGCTATATTGGACAAGGAGAATGGGGATGCGCGGCGAACCGACGTGCGGCACCTGGCTGTTATTCTCAGCCGCCGCGCGACGGATCGGGAGATTCCTCCTGCCGCGGCGCATGACTGATTTTGCAAATCGTTCAGCACTCTGAGCGTCAGTCAGAGGACGGTAAAATCCGTCATCACCTTTTGCGACCGCACGGCCCTCGGCGTCAAAAAGCTGATGACCGAACTCGTCACCACTCAGGCGGAGCTGGATTTTTGAGCCGTCCGGCTGAGTGAACGTCCGGACACCTTGACGGGCCGGAACAGCCCATGCCGCCGAAGTGATTCCGGCCGCCAGTAAAAGGGCTGAAGCATAACGTAAAAATTTCATATCTGTCGGTTGTTTTGATTTATTGTCGGTTAAGTAATCCTTTTAATTAAGTATATATTAAATCCGAGCGAAATACTTTCTTTTGGATTTATTTCAATATTATTTTCTTGCTTCCACCGGGCCACGCGTGGATGTAGACGCCGGGAGTTGACGGTCGGCCCTCCAACCGGATTCCCTGAATGGTGAACCACCACCCTTCTTCACCGGGCCGGACGATGGTCTCGATCCCGGACTTGCCGAAAGTCCCGGTGCGGAATGATATAGTCTGATCGTCATTCCTCACGATGTCAAGAACCGGCTTCGACATGAAACCTCCGGTGTTCACCACCGCGGCCGGTTCGGATAAATCTGTCAGGTTGTCCGCACCCTCGATCGGCCACAGATCGGTCGCCTCGTCATCACGGTCAATATCATAAAACATCCTTCCGTAATAAGAATTCGGAATCAGATTCAGCCTTCCGTCGGCCGGAATGAGCGTTGCCCTCTGAAGATCAAAGTCATTCACCCTGTTCTCTTCCCATGCAGAACGGTCGTAAGTGAAATGAGTGATCAGCATTCCGGTCGTCGGCATTCCGCGGTCCCAACCCGTCAGCTGCCTGTTTTCGAGAATATAGAACTCCGAAGGATCAGCGGGATTGGTGAGCCGAAGCGCCATGTCTGAAGGGTGGACAATCTTATTCATCGGCGACAGTGTATATGACGTCTCGGGCTCAGCTTCCGGAATCTGCATCCACCCCATAAACTCTTTCTCGTAGGCCGAATAACCCAATGGCGTGTAACCGTCATCATTATATCCTCCATGGTCCATGACAGACCAATGGCCCATTCCGAAATGAGGACCATATTGTGTGTCATAGAAATCCGGCAACCCGAGGCAGTGTGAAAATTCGTGACAGAAGACTCCCACACCGTCTATTTTCGTCAGATCCTCGCCGTTGAGCTCGTTGAAAACGGCGAACATATTGACCTTCGTATTGTCCAGATTCAGAGCCTCTCCGAAATCTGATGTCTCCAGATCCCATTGGCAGGGCCAGATAGCCTCCGCGGCGTTATAGGCCGACGAAGAGGCTTCCCCGTCACCGGCATATAGCACGATAACCACGTCACATTCCCCGTCACCGTCATTGTCATATTCCGCGAAGTTCACCTCCCGGTCAACTTTGCGGCAACCCTCGGCCACCATTTTTCCCAATCCGCGGTCGGCGCCAAATGCGTCGTTGCCTCCATAAACATATCGCATCGAGTTGAGTGTCACCGGGCCGTAGACATCGAATTGCGGCTCGAATTGTCCGTTCGACTGGTTGACGAAATATCTTGTGGCGGATTTAGAACCGTCGGAAAAAAAACGGCTGAAGGTTGTGTGTGCGGCCACGTCACGGAATTTCACATCCTGATATTGAACAAGAATGACCGGAATTTTCACCTTTCCGATATGCGGAACTTGAGTTTTATCCTCCTCATTCTCGCGCCTGACAGCGACATTGTGGCGCCCCCTGCGGACGGCCGCCGCTTTTACGCGGGCCGAAGCCGATTCGGGACTGACCGGACGGAAAAAGCCGTCAGCATCACATCGGACCGGACGTCCCTCTGAATCAAAAAATTCATGATAGAATTCATCCCCAATCAAACGCAATTCGATCTCGGAGCCGTCGGGCTGACGCACCACTCTGATTCCCTCCCGCGCCGGAATCCCGTGGGAAGGAACTGAGACAAAAATGAGCATCACTATGGTGGCTATCAGAAATCTGAAAATTCGTTTCATAAAATTCAAAATGCCGGATGACAAAACCCCGTTAAAATAATAAATTCTATCCCATCAGTGGATCATTTAACTCCGTCCGGGGCTTATGAGGATGAATTTGGTGACGCGAAGATAATAAAAAAATCAAGAAAAAACGCGAAAATATTTGGATTAAAAGAAAAAAAATATTAATTTTGCATTCGCTAAACGGGGAAAGCCCTGCATTCGGCAGTTCCCGATCAGCTAAAATAATAAAACATTCCCAATTTTGGAGAGGTGGGTGAGTGGCTGAAACCACCAGTTTGCTAAACTGACGTAGG
>CAYQQG010000072.1:0-10959 GCA_964419535.1 uncultured Sangeribacter sp. | reverse complement strand
AGGCCAATTTGAAAAATAGGCGAATGCCTATAAAACAACTCAATATGAGCCAAATTCGGAGCACATCTGCGACCCTGAATTTAACATTTTTTGTGGGACGGGGTCTTAGTATTCTGACTCATAATGGAGCATGGCTCTGTAAAAAGAAAAAGTATGTCAATTAAAGGAGAGTATAGCGGTGAAATTTTGCCGGAACAATATATGATGATGCTGCGGAAAGCCGTTGAGGAGAAGACGGCTTTCCGGGTGATGACATCAAAGGATTTCGACAAGCTGTCGGAGGTGATTGTAGAATCCGGCGCCGGCTATGTATCGACTTCAACCCTGAAAAGGATCTGGGGTTATGTGAAGGGTACGCCGGGGCGTCATTCTTCGACACTCGATATTTTAGCGCGATTCATAGGATATGCCGACAGTGCTGAATTTTTTGAATTTTGCAAAGCGCAGGATGAGTCGGAGAGCGGTTACAAGTCGGGAAGGATTCTCAATGTCCCGGAGCTTACGTCAGGTGTCCGCTTGTGTCTGTCATGGATGCCGGATCGTGAATTGGTTATCCGATATGAGGGTGAGAACACATTTTTTGTTGAGGAAGCCCGCAACACAAAACTCGCTAAGGGCGGGAAAGTTAGGATGCTGAGGATTGTCGAGGGGGAGCCGCTGGTGATGGATGTTCTCGACGAAGAGGGCAAGGTCCGGTCGGTATATGAGGCCGGTAAGGTCAACGGTGTAATGTTCAAAATCATAGATTGAACATCGGCGAGAAATAGAATGAATTCAAAATGAATTTAAAGGTATTAGAATAAAAAGATATAAGAATAGATGGAGAAAGAATTTTTGCCTGAGTGGGCATACGGTATGGATTGTGCGGTGACGGTTGTCGACGCTGCTTGCAAGATAATATTTATGAACGAGCGCTCGCGTCAGACGTTTGCTTCGCGTGGCGGAGGAGATCTGATTGGCCATAACATTATGGATTACCACAACGAGCGCTCGCGCGGAATCATCCGCCGGCTGTTGACGGATGGCGGGTCGAACGCATACACGATTTCAAAGGAGGGGAAGCGCAAGATGATCTATCAGACAACCTGGCGCAAGAATGACGGTTCTTTGGGGGGACTCGTTGAGCTGTCGATGATTATCCCCGAGGAGATGCCGCATTACGTCAGAAGCTGACGTTTCAGTGGCCGTGCCGGAGGCCGGTCAAGCACCGTGGTCTCAGTGGACGTGCCGGAGGCACGTCCCTACTGTTCGACGATGACGGGGCGGCCGGTGATTTGTGAGGCAAGGTCTCTGAGGGTGGCAGCGGCTTCACGCCGCGCCTTGTTGACGGTTCCGTCCTGATATAATTTCTTGCGGGCGCGTTCGATTGCGCGACGTTTGACGACGTTTTCTTCTTGAGGTGTCATGCGGTCACTTCCGAAAAATTTAAGGCTCTTGGTGTCAATAACGCGCCATGAGTCTTTTTCTGTCGATTCGAGAAGTTCGATTTTCTCTTTCGGAAGGCGCAGGCGCAGTGTGTCACCGGCAATTGAATCCGTCGCGCGGGTTGCGGCCGCGACTTCCGAGGGCAATTGCTCAATGTCGAAAGTTATGCGGCCTTGCTGTTTCTGGATTCCGTAGATTGCTTTATCGTTAATGGTGTCCGCGACAACCGTCTCGCGATATATTTCCATGCCGCATAGTTCCGCGATCGGGCGCAAGTCGACCGTCCGTCCCTGTTCAATCGTAATCTCATCTTTCGATTGCCTCCCGAGACGGATAGCGAGAAAGATCCCGATCGCAATGGCCGCCGCGATCAGGCCCGCAATCAAATAAACCTTCAGCTTATATATCTTAAGTATAGATCTCTTATTCATTTTTAAGGCTTATTGTGAAAGGTGAGGTGAAAGAGACGTCATAACCGGCGGCTTGGCCGAGAGATTCGAAGTAAGTGCGGGCTTTGCGTTCGGCTGTTTCGGTCAGCTGTCGTTTATATTCAGGGTTCTCCTTGAATTCCCGGATGAAATCTGCATTGGCTTTCTCCTTGAGCGAAGCCCGTTCGCGCGAATCGGGATGAGAGCGGAAGATGCCGACATTCTCATATTCGCATCTCATTTCGGGTGAACGGCCGGTGATCTCAACTTCAATCGGGGGCAAAGAAAGCTGAATCTCCTTCTTTTCTTCATCAATTTTTATGTCGTCGGGATTGATCCGGTCGAGATCCATAGAGGCGCGGAGGTAGATGTCAAAAGAATAGACGGCAACCCTTTTGCCGATCTTATACCATTCGGTGCGGTCGGTGGTGACCGTCTTCGTCACGGTCATCGAAGCGAAATCTATTTTACCGGCGCGCTTGATCTCCTGATAGAAATCGTCGGAATAATTCACCGCCGGGACGGAATCAGATTCTTCACGGTCTCCGGAGCGGCAGCCGGTGAGAATCGCAAAGGCAAGCAGAAGGGATAATATATAGGAGAAAGGTTTCATAAAATAATTTTAGGTTCTTCCTTTAAACGTTCGATTTATATTAAAATTTTATCCGCCTGATGTGTTTTTTTGCCACTTCGTGAAAATTTTGTATTTTTGTGACTTAGACCCCTTTCCGCAAAAAATGTTAATGCGGGGGTCTCATAGAGATACATTTAAAAAATCATAGATGAATTCATAGATGAATAAAGCATATATTAGAAAGATTTTTATGGCCGCTATGGCCTTAGGCGCGTGTCTGTCTTCTGTGGCCGGTGAGAAGCTGACAGGCACACCGATCGGGACGCCCGCGGGATATAACTATGAGCAAGGACGCGTTGTCTATAACATCCAGGGCCTGGCTTTCGACGGCGATCTGAATACATATTTCGCAACCGATGCGCGATCTTATACATGGGTCGGGCTCGATTTGGGAGAACCTTTTGTGATTGACCGCGTCGGGTGGTCGCCGCGCAACGACGGCGTGGGGCCTAAGCGTGTTCAGTTAGGAATAATTCAAGGCGCGAATCAGCCGGATTTCTTGGACGCTGTTCCGATCCATATCATCACGGAAGAGGGAGTCATTGGCTCCATGAGCTATGCCGATGTGGATTGCTCACGCGGATTCCGATATGTGAGATTCGTCAGCACTGCGGACTCGCGGTGCAATATAGCCGAATTAGAATTCTACGGGCGGAAAGGTGCCGGAGACGACTCTCGGCTCTGTCAGATCACAAATCTTCCGACGGTCTGCATAAACACGGTCAATGCTGAGGAGCCGTATGATAAGGAGCATGATATCACGTGCAATGTGATTGTCATCACCGACGGCCGGGCATATGTCGACAAACCTGCGACGGTCCGCGAGCGAGGAAACGCTTCGCGAGGTTTCCCGAAAAAGCCGTGGCGAATAAAGTTTGACAAAAAACAGAGGGTTCTTCCCGATGCGCCGGCACAGGCCAAGAAATGGACGCTCATCAACAATTACGGCGACAAGACACTGATGAGAAATCTCCTTGCGTTTGAAATCGCCAAGCGTCTGGAAATGGAGTATGTGCCTTTCGGCCAAGCGGTAGATGTCGTTCTTAACGGTGAATACAAAGGATGCTATCAGCTTTGCGATCAGATAGAGGTCAATAAAAACCGGGTCGACATCACCGAATTGGAGCCCGAAGAGAATGATGACGAACAGCTGACGGGCGGGTATTTGGTTGAGATCGACGCATACGCCGACCAGGAGCCTGACGGAGAATGGTTCACGACCTCGCGCTTGCGAATCCCGATCACGATCAAATCTCCCGACGACGGCGGATCGGCCGAGCAGTATAACTATATCCGTGAGTATTTCAATATGTTGGAGAATCGGGTGCTGGCGTCCGATATCTCAACACCTTCGGAAAATGACTATCGCAAGATTTTTGATATAGATTCATTTATACGGCATTTCCTTGTCGGAGAGCTTTCGGGCAATACGGATACCTATTGGAGCACGTATATGTATAAGGACCGGAACTCGGACGTTATTCATACAGGCCCGGTGTGGGACTTCGACATCGCTTTTGACAATGACAACCGAACCTATCCGATTCATAACACGGCCGGTGCACGGGCATATCTATGTCTGACTTGGAACGCATCCTCGGCAAACGGCATGAGTCAGTTTGTCAACAGGATTATCAAAGTCGATTCGCGCACGGCCGATGACATAAAAAATATCTGGTCGATCGCGCGTAATGAAAAGGGCCTGACTTATGAGGGTATGGACAATTTTATAAGCGATATGGCCGAAGAATTGGATGCCTCTCAGAAACTTAACTTCCTCCGTTGGCCTATAATGAACCAATGGGTGCATCAGAATCCGGTTCTCTCCGGAAGCTACGAAGGCGAGGTCAACCGCGTCCGGACATATCTTGACCACCGTTTCAATGATCTTGACCTTCTTGCCCATTATGATCCCACTCTCACCGCAGTGGACAGGGTGGAGCTTGAAGCTGATTCCGCGCTTCGTCTTCTGATAATGGGCAATCAGGTGGCGGCGTTCGACGGCTCGCTCATTGAGGCATATACTCTGGACGGAAGATGTGCCGCCGCGGCCGCTTACACTCTTACGCTGGACCCCGGCATATATATAATCCGTTCCGGATCTAAGGTCGCCAAGATAATGATATAAGTACTGAGAGAGGGTGTTCCAAAATTTTTTTGTGGGAATACTCTTAATATAGACGAAAAAATGAATACAGGGGAAAGCTCTTCTGAAATGCGGCCTGCGGACAACACGTCACAATGGCAGTTCTATGATTATAAAGTTATCGGACAACATGGACATGCTCAGTTGGGGACGGTGTCCGGTTATGGGCGCGTATGGTTTGTCAAATCACTGACGCGTGAATGCCGTGATATGTCGGAATGCCGCCGGGCCTTGACGCGTGAATATGACATCCTGTTGAAGCTCCATGACGGACCGGTCGCGCAGGTTGCCGGGCTTCACGAAATTGAAGGCGCCGGACTTTCAATCGTGATGGAATATATCGACGGGGAGCATCTTGATCAATATCTGTCTCATGCCGATTCGCGGCGCCGCAAAGTGATCACACGCAAGTTGGTCGAGGCCGTCGCCTTTCTTCATTCCCGGAGTGTCAATCATCTGGATCTGAAGCCGGAGAACATCATGATCTCAGGGAGCGTCGAGGATCCGGAAATCCGTCTGATCGACTTCAATCTGAGCGAAAGCGCCGTTTATGATATGAACCGATCGACAGGAGGCAACCGCCGATATGCTGCACCGGAACAATTGGCAAGCGGTTTCAAGGGTAATCCCCGGGCGGACGTCTGGAGTCTCGGACTGCTGCTGAAAGAGATTAATCCCGGCGGGGAGTGGCAGAAGGTGATTGCGAAGTCACTTGAAAGAGATCCTCAGAAACGTCCCGAAGATGCGTCGCGGATGCTTGCGATGGTTGATGCGGCTAAAAAAACGAGGAAAACAATAGTCATCTCCGCGCTCTCTATCGCGATACCCACCATTCTCGTATTGGCCGGTTATTTCATATTCATTCACAATGACGCTCCGCGAAGTTCCGACGACAATACCGAAGAATATTGGGGGGATGAAGAAAACACTTCAAGTGGAGATGAAGAGACCGAAGAGAGGATCGACAAATCTTCCACGACCGGAATCGAAAACAACGCGATGAATGGAGAGGACCAATCCGGTAGGTTTGCCCGATATGAGAAAGAACGGCTCGAACTGATTCCAAAGGCAAAAATCATAATAAACAAATATCTTAAAGAGTGCAGGGCTATTTGTGAGGATAAAACAAAGACCGCGCTCCAGCGTAAAACTCTGTTGAATGATGTCAGTATGAAGGGACCGCGAGAGGTTAATCAACTGTTCATTGATTTCAGGGATCGTTGTCCTGAGGAATTGTTAAAAGAGAAGCCGGAAGGGTGGACCTCTCCGCTAAGCACGGAATTGAAAGAAGATTTGGGTAATTATTCGCTTGAGGTCATCGAAATGCAAAAAGAAATCAAGTCTTGGGATTGGGAGAAACCTTGAAAACAGAATTGAGACGTGATTTTAGAAATCAGAACAGCCCCATAAGAAGCGAAAAATTCCTATGGGGCTGTTCCGATTAAATAAATTAGTCGAGTGGGCGTAGTTCGCCGGTGAGTGAATCCATGACGAAACCGCGGACCTTGATGCCTTCCGGTGGCATCAGCGGGTGGTGGGAAATGAGGTCTACTGTTTCGTGGATTGCGGCGTCTGTGTCTTCAAAGCCATGGAGCCATTCCTTGAGGTTGATTCCGCAATGTTCCATAAGAGTTATATGCTCTTCGCTCACGCCGCGTTCCTTCATCAAGTGGATCATTTCGTTGGCGTCCATTCCCTGAACACCGCATCCGGTATGGCCGATGACCATTATCTCTTCGACGCCAAGTTCATAGACGGCGATCAGGAGCGAACGCATCGTCGAGTCGAAGGGGTTGACAATCGTGGCGCCGGCGTTCTTGATGATCTTGACGTCCCCGTTGCGCAGACCGAGCGCGGCGGGAAGCAACTCTATCAGACGTGTGTCCATGCACGTCACGATTGCGATTTTTTTGTCGGGGAACTTGCTGGTTGCGAAAGGTTCGTAACCTTTATTTTCCACAAAGGCCTTGTTGAAGGCCAACATTTCTTGAATTATAGGCATAATTAAGTTGAGAGTTGAGAGTTTAGTGTTGAGATCACCGAGATTTTCGAGTAAGTCGAGATTCTCGAAATTCTCGAGATCCCCAAGAAAAAATCATCACGTTTTGAGGAAGACGAGCCAGACAGCGAGTATAAGGCAGACGAAAGCGGCGAAGTGGTTCCAATGCAGCGTCTCGCCCCTGAAGAAGACGACGGTGAAGACCGTAAAGATCACCAATGTGATCGCTTCCTGAATCACCTTGAGCTGCATGAGGGTGAAAGGCCCGCCATTCCCGGTGAATCCCATGCGGTTTGCGGGAACCTGACAACAATATTCAAGTAAGGCGATTCCCCACGAAATGAGGATCACGATGACGAGAGGTGTCGAATTGGTGATCCATTTCATGTCCTGCATCTTCAAATGGCCATACCATGCGAATGTCATGAAGATGTTGGAGACGACAAGGAGGATTATCGTGTATAGGGCTGCCATGGTCAAGATTCAGAGATTCCGTTTGATTGGGCGAGATCTTTGGCAAGCTGTCTCATGACCGGAATGTCAGCACGGTGCAGCCGGCTGCGCAAGGATACAACCGGTCCGGTGACGGACATATTCTTCATCCCTTCGAGAGTTTTTTTCATCACATTCGCCGCCGCCGGAGCCCAGGAACCGTTTTCCAAGATGCCGACCTTGCGTCCGCAGAGCTTCTTCTGTTCGATATGATGAAGGAAATTATGCATTGCCGGGAAAACATCGGCATCGTATGTCACTGAGCACAGGCACATCGACGAGAGGCGCCAGGCCTCAGCGACTGCGTATGACACGTCGTGGCGGCAAAGATCCATGACGACGACTTCGCCGGCATTCTCCTGTTCGAGCATTCTCGCCAGACGGCGCGCCGCGTCCGCAGTCCCGCCATATATTGAGGCGTAGGCCACGAAAACGCCCCTTGTGTCAGGCTCATAACGGCTCCATTTGTCATATAAACCGAGATAATAAGGGATATTGTCGTTTATGAGCGGTCCGTGAAGCGGGGCGATCATGCGGATTTCATGAGCGCCGGTTTTCTTAAGTATAGCCTGAACGCTCGGTCCGAACCGGCCGACTATGTTCGAATAATATCGGCGAGCCTCTGCCGGCCACGCATCGGTGGAGGTGGACATTGCGAACGAGCCGAAAGCGTCGGCCGAGAACAGAATTTTTTCTGTCAGTTCGACTGTCATCATGACCTCAGGCCAATGGACCATCGGGGCGGTGATGAACTTCATTTCGTGTCGTCCGAGAGAAATAGTGTCGCCGTCGCCAACCGGAATTATTTTGTCCGAGAAATCTATGTTTTCAAAGAAATTGGCGAGCATATCGGCCGCTTTCTTCGTGCATATAATCTTTAGATCAGGAAATTTGTCCAGAATGATATTGATGCATCCCGAATGGTCAGGCTCCATGTGGTGAACGATGAGGAAGTCCGGGGTTTTGCCCGTTTCTTCCAGAACTTCATCAATGTTGGCGAGCCAGTCATTTACGCGACGGATATCGACAGCGTCCACAATGGCTGTTTTTTCGTCGAGGATAAGGAAGGAATTATATGAAATCCCCGACACAAGAGGATATTGGGCTTCGAAGAGATCGAGATTGTCATCTTCCACACCGATATAGCGTATGTCGCTTGAGAGATTATACATAATATGAATACTGAATTATGTTTTTCTTATAGAATTCTGTTGTAACCGATTTTATGAGTTGTATTGAACGGTGTCATCATTACTGTTCCGGAATGCCGACCGGCCGGATAGGATTATGGGATTTCCCCGGCTTGTGGATTAGCAGGATGATGTCGGTGATTCCCCGGACAGTGTCTTTGGCCGCGACCGGAGAGAAAGAGACGGTTGTTCCGTTTGAAATTGTGAACGGATAAAGTTTGAGGGAAGTCTCGTAAATTCCGAAACGGCCCTTGCCGGCCGGCTTGCCGTCGTTTCTGAAGAGAGGGATTCTGATGGTGTCATTCCTCAGCGGTTCGTCGAGCCCGGCTTTTTCAACCGCAAGCCTTAGCTCTGAAACATTGCAATCTTCAAGATACCGGATCGCCAGCGTGGCATGATAAACGCCGAGATGCCGTTCGGCCGTGTCTCCGACCGCACGTGCCGTCAATTCGGCGAACCGGTTCGCAGGCTTGGGATCATAGGCGGAAGGGTCGAGATCGAACTGCACGAATTCATCCGGCAGCCAACCGTCGGAGGGAACTTTCTCAGAACTGCTCCAGACAATGTCGTTGCGGCATGATCCGGTAATTGCCATTACCAGAAGGCAAGCTGCAAGAAACGATATGTGATGTCTGATCGAGGTCTGCATTGAGTTCGAAGTTCCAAATAATTTCAGGTTGCCAAACAGTTTGAAGTTGCCAAACGGTTTGAGGTTTACAATCTGTTTTAGGTTGCCGAATAAATGTATAAACCTCAAGCGAGATCCGTGATCCCACTTGAGATTAGTTCTAAGTGTTATAGTCCTTTCTGACCGGTTCTGAATTGTCTGCCTTTGAATTGGAGGACTGATCAGGCCTGTTCTCTTTATTTGCCTTGCGAGAAGGCTGACGGTTCTGGTTTTTCCGTTGTTTTGAATCGGCGTTCTTCTTCTCAGTATGTTTCTTCTGAGAGTTCCGTTCCGGTTCTTTCTTCACGGAATTCCGGTCCTGTCCATTCTTTTCGCCGTTTCTTGACTTCTGCTTTTCCGGAAGTTTAGACGGTTGCTTATCCTGGTTTTTCTTTCCGGAGTTTTTTTGCTTCTGGTTGTTCTTGCGGTTCTCCGGTTCTTTCGGCTGTTTCTTGTCGTCGGATTTCTTTTGAGAATGGTTTGTCTCATCGGATGATCCGGCATTCTCAGAATTCCGTGATCCCTTCTTTTTCTTCTTGCTCTTTTTGTCGAAGCGTGTGAGGGAGTCCTGGCCAACCAATTCGACATATTCCCGTCGGGGCTCTTCGGCCACGGTCCGTATGTCGAGCTGCTCGGGTTTCTCGCCACGCCGGTTGATCTCTATGATCTCCTTTGCCCTTTCGGTGGATATGGTCACCAGATTGACAGCTGAATGTTTGTCTGTCGAATATGTGATCGTGCGGGCGAGAATATCGGTCTTGAACTGATAATATTCCTGGTCCTGAGTGATCAAAACGGCGTCCTTCGGGGGGAATTCGGAAGCAGCCTCTGCGTATGCATCCGTCTCAAAATTCAGACAACATTTGAGTTTTCCGCATTGTCCGGCCAGTTTCTGAGGGTTCATTGAAAGATCCTGAAGTCTGGCTGCTCCGGTTCCGACACTGACAAATTTCTGCATCCACGACGAGCAGCACAGCGGCCGGCCGCAAGGTCCGATGCCTCCGATTCTTCCGGCCTCCTGTCTCGCGCCGATCTGTTTCATCTCGATTCGGATCTTGAAAGTGTCGGCCAGGATTCGAATCAGCTTGCGGAAGTCGACGCGCTCATCGGCGATATAATAAAATATGGCTTTGGCGCCGTCACCCTGATATTCGACATCGCCGATTTTCATATTCAGTCCGAGGTCGGCCGCAATCTGGCGAGACCGGATCATAGTGGAGTGTTCGCGTTCGCGTGCCTCTTTGAATTTCTCTATGTCAGCTTCATTTGCCTTACGGTATATCGGCCTGATTTCAGGCTCTTTTGACCCTCCGATTTTTTTCATCCGGAGTTTCACAAGCGGACCGGTCAGCATTACCTGGCCAATATCGTGGCCCGGAGAGGCCTCGACTGCGACCCAATCCCCTTTCTTGAGAGGAATTTTCTCGGGATTGGAGAAAAAGGCGGAGCGGGTGTTCTTGAAAAGCACCTGAACGATCTCAGTTTCCTCTTGCTCCGGGATATAAGTGATGTCGGAAAGCCAGTCGGTGACGTGAAGAGTGCCGCGAAGATTGAGTCTGTTCTTCATGCAGCGAGGATCTTATTTGGCGAAGGCAACGGCGCGTGTCTCGCGGATTACAGTGATTTTTACCTGTCCGGGATAAGTCATCTCGTCCTGGATCTTCTTTGCAATTTCAGCCGAGAGCTTTTCGGTCTCTTCGTCAGAAATCTTGTCGGCTCCGACGATGACCCTCAGTTCGCGTCCTGCCTGTATCGCGTAAGTCTTGATGACGCCGGGATATGAGAGAGCGAGTTGCTCAAGGTCGTTGAGACGCTTGATATAGGCCTCGACGATTTCGCGTCTGACACCGGGGCGTGCGCCGGAAATGGCGTCACAAACCTGAACGATGGGGGCGATGAGCGAGGTCATCTCAATCTCGTCGTGGTGAGCGCCGATCGCGTTGCAAATCTCAGGTTTCTCCTTATATTTTTCGGCGAG
>CAYQQG010000071.1:0-11061 GCA_964419535.1 uncultured Sangeribacter sp. | reverse complement strand
GGTCTCAAACACCAGTGGAGCAATCCGTGCCGGTTCGACCCCGGCTCAGGGTACGAAAGAGGAGCAGAGCGATCTGTTCCTCTTTTTGTATATGTGGAAGATGCAACAATCGGTAGACGCGCCGGTCGCTTGTTTCATTGGCACCAGTGGAGCAATCCGTGCCGGTTCGACCCCGGCTCAGGGTACGAAAGAGGAGCAGAGCGATCTGTTCCTCTTTTTGTATATGTGGAAGATGCAATAATCGGTAGACGCGCCGGTCCCTTTTGGGGGATCGATATGATGAGAAAAATGCTAAGAATTGTTTCACGATTGTAATGAATTGATGTTAAAATGATATAAATTTGTGGCAAAATGATTATTTTGGAAATTATTTGTTAAAAATTATTGATTATATTGAAATATTGATTATCTTTGCGATTGAATTGATTCTCTTGGAGATGAACGAACCGGTTCTTTTGAGTAAGAATTAACAAGTCGTCATGAAACAGAAATTTCTTCAATATTAAAACATCATAAGTATGAGAAAACTTTACACCTGCATGGCCGGATTAATGGTAGCGGCAGTCGGAGTCGGCGCTTTGACTCTCAATGCTGTCAATTCGGCTTCAAATCCCCAATTGGCCGCTGAGACTCTGGCCGACGCTGCGGCCCCGACGCTCGTCAGCTCGTATCCGGCTGACGGAACAACAGTTCCAATGTGGAGCTTCACTAAACTTCTCAGATTCCGCTTTTCGGGCGATATCCAGATCCTTCGCGACGGAGCGGCTAATATTCAGATCGCAGTTCCCAAAGCATTCGGCGGCGGTTTCACGGTTCTGGAAACAATCCCCGTTTCTAACGACAGCAAAATCTATCTCAATCCCGAAAATTCATCTGAACTTTGGGTGAATACTTCAGATTTTGAATATGTCGATGCGAAGAACTATTCGATCATTCTCGAAGAGGGTCTTATCAGCGTAGGCGGCGAGCAGAATGCGGAGGCTTCTATCACGTTCTCACTGCTCAACACTCCGGAATTTACAACCATCCCCGGTTCGGGCACAACGCTCACTCTCGCATCTCAACTCGAGAATATCACAGTGAAATTCGACGGCACAGGCTACACGAATATCGATTTCGCTGAGCCCAACGCAACCATGCGTCCGAAAGTCAATCTCTTTAAGATCGACGGCAATTCTCGCACAAGAGTCGGCAGCTATAACACTACAATCAACGGCTTCGATCTCGAGTTGAAATATAGCGGCGAGATGCCCGAACTCGAAAATGCTCCCGTAAGCTACGAAGTGGTGGTGCCTTCAGGCTATGTGTTCTTCAACAACGAAGATGGATTTGCAGGTGGCTCAGCCACTATCACAATAAGCGATCTGAAACTCCAGCAGTCGACTGTAGAATGGGGCGAGATCACAGATTGTATTCAGCTTTCAACACCGTCAAGTCTTGAGGTGACTCCGGCCAACTCAACTTCATCTTTCGGTTCGACAGGCCTTGGCATCATCAGCTTCATCGTGAATACCGAGAACTTCTTCGGTCTTGCAAATTCAGAACCGATCACTATGACATACGCGGCTGAAGAGGGTGGCGCATCTGAAGTTCTTGCCAGCTTCGAATCTACAGATTCATCAAAGATCATGTTTATGGGTCGCGGCGCGGCTGCTGACGAATTCAGCTCATCTTACTTTATGTATCTCTTCCTCGCCGGTGACGAAGAAGGTGAATTCAACCAGGAAACACTCGAAAAATTCAAACGCGACGGTTATTATACGCTCACAATTCCCGACGGCGCATTCATGTCAAACGACAAGATGCTGAAGGGCACAACGATGGTCTTCCACTATTCATCGGATGCAACAGCTGATTTGGAATATGACCTCACTCCCGTGTCAGGCTCAGAATTGAAGAAAGCGGCTGAAGTATTCGGTCCTAACGGCAGCGGTATCGTTCTTAAATTCAAGAACTCAAGTTTCCTTGATTATAAGAGCAAACCCGGAACGCTGACATTGCCTGACAATACAGTTCTCAACCGCGCGGCCCCCGAAACCAACCAACGCGATGAAATCACATGGAGATTCGGAACCGCAACGACCGATTGGCCGGCAGGCACATATACGTTCACAATCCCGAAAGGAAAGATCGGTGTCGACATGGGCTGGGAAGACGACTGGGATGAAGGTAACTTCGAAGGTCTGACAGCTGTATATACTGTCACTGAATCAGAGTATGTAGGCGTTGTCATGATCGGTGCCGAGAAGGCGGATAACTACACAGTCTATACACTCGGCGGCGCACTTGTTAAGGAGAATGTATCTGCCGGAGCGCTCGTTGACCTCGAGCCCGGTCTTTACATCGTAAACGGCAAGAAGACGATCGTCCGTAAATAAAAATTCTTACAACCAAGATACAAATTGCAATCCCGGCGTCTCAGTCGCCGGGGTTGCTTCCCCATTTTTTTATTAACTTAATTATTAACACATGAAAAGATTCATTCTATCTTTAGCGACAGCGGTGTTTGCCGTGACCGGCGCTTTTGCAGAGGAATCGACCTTCAACTTCAACACTTCGATGAATGTTTATGGTCTGACCTGGCAAAAGGGCGGTTACGACCCTGACATCGCTACTCCGAAGACTATTGAGCAGGATGGTATCACTCTTACCCTAAACACTCCGGACAGCGGAGGATATGCGTTTGGCGGTAGCATGACATCATCCGGTATCAATATCTGTGGAGACACGAAAGGCGCCTCAATGACTCTGAGCGCTGAGGGATATGAATTTACTGAGATTCAGATTTATCTTTCCTCAGAGTTTTTTGGAATCCAGGTTGATGGGCAAGAACTTCCACTGACCTTGAACGACTGGCCGAACTATGGCTATACGTGGACTGGTTCATCCAAATCTGTAACTATGAATTTCAAGGATGCTGACGCCGGCAAATACGGCGGATACAAAGTTGCCAAATTCATAGTGACTTATAAGGAGGCTGCTGCTCCGGCTCCGACTTATACGTATCTGACTCTCAGCGGAACGAATCCGGCAGACGGCGCTTCTTTCGCTAACTGGCAAGCTCCGGCTGAATGCACATTCGATTTTACGAATGACACCCCGGGTTCATTCCCCGGAATTGCGGTTAATCGTGACTGCAAAGACAAAATTCAGGTTCTGAAAATGAACAATGCCGGAAAATATGTCCTTTATTACGACATCGATCCGGCTAACACTGAAAAGGTATATGTAGACTCCAGATATGATGCGCGTCTGCATGTAGTTTTCAATGAGCCTCTTCCTTTGACAGGTACGAATGTTCAGGAACAGTATCAGATTGTAATTCCCGAGGGTCTTGTCACCAAATTTGGTGCGAGTGCAAGCCCCGAAGGGGATGTCTCAGAGATTGAGATTAACAAAGAGGAGACAGTTGTCTATACCATCAAGAAATTGCCCGGATATACTTCTACACCGAAAAATGGTGAGACTATATCGACAATGTCCGGTAATCTTAACACAGTTGTCCTCAACTTTGAGCAGGGCACAGTCCTCAAGACTGCTGATTCTGTAAAAGCTACTATCTATAAGGTGACATCTGCAGGATTGGAGACAGAAGTTGGAACTTACAGCTTGAGCTACTCCGGTTCGGAAGTCACTCTTACATACGATGGCACAGATGCTATTCCGACACTTTCCGACGCTTCAACATATAAGATTGTTATTCCTGAAGGTGCCATAATGATTGACGACGGTTGGGGTATGTATGATGCTTATCCCGAATCCGTAATCAGCGGACTTCGTCTTGTAGGGTTCGATGCCAGCTTAATTAAATTCGAAGGTCTTGACACGTCAAAAGATGCCTATGAAAGTGCACAGGACATACCGACGGAATTCACCATGATCTTCCCGGGTCCGATGACATCATTCGGCAATCTGACAAGTACAACTGCATGTAAACTCAATTTTGTCACGAGCAGCACAAAGAATGTCGGTTATTATCATGGCACAGTAAGTGAAGATAAGACCTCTGTTACTTGGAAACTCGTCACTCCTACCACAACCTCCGTATCGATGGTTAACCATCCGGAGTTATGGATTGCCGGTAATTACACCCTGACATTTGCAGCCAACCTGTTCAAATACAATACTGAGAATAACGCTGCCATTAATATTAACTGGACTTGCAAAACAGGTAGTGACAATGTGATTTCTTCACAATATATCAACGTTGCGAAGAAATTCTATAAGGATGGTCAGTTATTCATCGAATCCAAAAAGATCGAACCCAAAAATTACGGCTCAGTAGCTAATGATCCCGGATTCGGACAGATTATGTTCCAGTTCCTTACTACTTGTAAGATGAATGTTGGTGCTGATGCTGCTGTCACTCTTAAAAAGGATGATTCTGATGAACTCCTTCTCAATATCGCTCCTGCTGATATATTAAATGTATCAACTACAGAAGATGGAGTGACAACCTTTGGCCACATCTGGAATACGGTTGGTCCTACTGCTACTACAGCTACCAATAAGGCTAATGCGAACTCACAGTCATGGTATTTCTTCTATGATCTCAGCACGGAAAAAGTTGCATCAAGCGCAGCCGGTGCGGCAACTACGTATCTTCCTAATTATCTCAAGACTCCCGGAAATTACACATTCCATGTAGACAAGGGATTCTTCATCACAGATGGAGGCGTATTGAGTCAGGAACTTGATGTCAAGTTCACTATTCTTGGTCTTGACCTCGAGACTACAGTTGAGCCCGCGGACAAGGCTGTTGTAGAATCTCTGAAGGACATCACAGTTACTTATCCTGAAGGCGCAGTTGTTAGCGTAGAGGAAGGCAAGACTGTTCAGCTCGGCTATACAACTCCGCTCTCTGAGGCACAGCAGGCTATGCTGCCGGTATTCAATATCAGCGCCAAGGATAACGTGGTGACTCTGTCGGCCAACGAGGCATTCGCAATTCCCGACAGATACAACTATGTATTGAACATCCCCGGCGGTGTTTGGAATGTGACTTACCAGGGTGTGACAGAGGGCAACCGCTCGCTCGATCTGCAGTATTCTATCACAAGCGTGGCAGAAGGCACTGTGACTCCCGCTCCGACAGCTGAAGGCGAAACAATCTCTGTGGCTGATCTCTCAACGATCGTCTACAATAGCGTTGTTGCTATCAGCGACTCCAGTGATGCTTCTCTCGGAAATGCAATCCTCTATTCTGTAGCTAACGAAACCCGCACTCAGGTCGCTACTTATACAGGGGTTGCTTCCGGCGATAAGATCACTTGGACAACAACAGCCGACCTTTCGGCTCTTGATGGTGGTGAATATGAATTCGTTATCCCGGCAAGTGCAGTTACATACAAGGGTCTCAAGTCTACTCTTACTGCCACTAAGGATTTCGCGTATAACTACACAATTGCCGATAAGCCGATCTCTTTCACGACTGTCCCCGAAGAGAACACTACGCTCTCAACTATCACCAACGGTCTTTCTACAGTCACTATCAACTATCCCGAAGGTGCTTCTGTAGTTAAGAATGAAAATGCTAAGGCTGCTCTCTATACAGTTGCCGCTGACGGCGCTGCTACAGAGGTAGGCACTTACAACTTCGAGATTGAAGGCAACGTTGTTAAGCTCGTTTATGCCGGTGAAACTGCTCCCGCAGTCAACAACCACTATAAAGTTGTGGTTGAAGCAGGTTCGCTCAACGTGGCAAAATCTGCCGGTGCAAACGCAGTTGAGAATCCCGAAATCGTAATTGACAACTTGAAGCTCGTCTTCCTCGACGCAAGTGTTATCAAATTCGAAGGTCTCGACACATCAAAAGATGCCTACGAAAATGCTACGGAATTACCGACGGAATTCACTATGATCTTCCCGGGTCCGATGACATCTTTCGGTAATCTGACAAGTACAACTGCATGTAAACTCAATCTTGGCACGAAGAATGTCGGTTATTATCATGGCACAGTAAGTGAAGATAAGACCTCTGTTACTTGGAAACTCGTCACTCCTACCACAACCTCCGTATCGATGGTTAACCATCCGGAGTTATGGATTGCCGGTAATTACACCCTGACATTTGCAGCCAACCTGTTCAAATACAATACTGAGAATAACGCTGCCATTAATATTAACTGGACTTGCAAAACAGGTAGTGACAATGTGATTTCTTCACAATATATCAACGTTGCGAAGAAATTCTATAAGGATGGTCAGTTATTCATCGAATCCAAAAAGATCGAACCCAAAAATTACGGCTCAGTAGCTAATGATCCCGGATTCGGACAGATTATGTTCCAGTTCCTTACTACTTGTAAGATGAATGTTGGTGCTGATGCTGCTGTCACTCTTAAAAAGGATGATTCTGATGAACTCCTTCTCAATATCGCTCCTGCTGATATATTAAATGTATCAACTACAGAAGATGGAGTGACAACCTTTGGCCACATCTGGAATACGGTTGGTCCTACTGCTACTACAGCTACCAATAAGGCTAATGCGAACTCACAGTCATGGTATTTCTTCTATGATCTCAGCACGGAAAAAGTTGCATCAAGCGCAGCCGGTGCGGCAACTACGTATCTTCCTAATTATCTCAAGACTCCCGGAAATTACACATTCCATGTAGACAAGGGATTCTTCATCACAGATGGAGGCGTATTGAGTCAGGAACTTGATGTCAAGTTCACTATTCTTGGTCTTGACCTCGAGACTACAGTTGAGCCCGCGGACAAGGCTGTTGTAGAATCTCTGAAGGACATCACAGTTACTTATCCTGAAGGCGCAGTTGTTAGCGTAGAGGAAGGCAAGACTGTTCAGCTCGGCTATACAACTCCGCTCTCTGAGGCACAGCAGGCTATGCTGCCGGTATTCAATATCAGCGCCAAGGATAACGTGGTGACTCTGTCGGCCAACGAGGCATTCGCAATTCCCGACAGATACAACTATGTATTGAACATCCCCGGCGGTGTTTGGAATGTGACTTACCAGGGTGTGACAGAGGGCAACCGCTCGCTCGATCTGCAGTATTCTATCACAAGCGTGGCAGAAGGCACTGTGACTCCCGCTCCGACAGCTGAAGGCGAAACAATCTCTGTGGCTGATCTCTCAACGATCGTCTACAATAGCGTTGTTGCTATCAGCGACTCCAGTGATGCTTCTCTCGGAAATGCAATCCTCTATTCTGTAGCTAACGAAACCCGCACTCAGGTCGCTACTTATACAGGTGTTGCTTCCGGCAAGAAGATCACATGGACCACAACGGCCAACCTCACTGACCTCGCAAGCGGCGAATATGAATTCGTAATCCCGGCAAGCGCAGTTCCCTATAAGGGCCTTAAGTCAACTGTCAATGCCGATAAGGACTTCGTATATAGCTATGACGTGAAGGGTATCGCCAAGTTAGCTGATATCTTCACTCTCGTTCAGCCCACAAAGACTGAGATCTATGACTATGAGCTCGGCGAAGACGGTATCTCACCGATCGCATTCTCATTCAAGGAGACTGATCTCGTGCAGTCGACAGATGCAAATCTGAAGATGACTCTCAGCTTCGACGGCGACGTCATCGCTGAAATTCCCGCAACAAGCGACGCTCTCGAATTCGAGGAAGCTATGGTTTGGGGTGGTTCTGTAATCGAAGGTTCACTCTATATCTATCTCAACCAGGTTGTCAAGGACTTCGATCTCAGCACTCCCGGCACTTACACGCTCGCAATTCCGAACGGAATGTATAAGATTGGTGAAGATAATCTCGTAGGCACTTCTTACACAATCACTGTCAAGAAGAAGCCCGTAGACTTCACTTACACGCTCGCTCCCGAGGCAGGCGCAGAAGTTGAAAGCCTTGCTGAGATCGTTCTTAAGTTCCCGAACGCAGGTGACATCAACTACGCGAGCGACAGCTCGAACCCCGTTGCAACGCTGACAAGCGAAGACGGCACAGTCGTTGAAACTTGCATCTATCCCGGAACTGACTGGAAAAATACGCTCACTCTCAAGTTTGGCGGTGTCAACACCAAGTGGATCAACGGCAAGTACACTCTGACCGTTCACGGCGGCACAATCAACCTTGACAACGCTAACTTTGATGATTCAGCAATCGGCACCGGTAACTTCGAAGGCCTCACAGCTGAATACACTCTGAATGCTAAGGAAGAGGAAGTCAGCATCATGGATTATATCCAACTCCAGATCCCGTCTTCACTTGAAGCCAACCCGCTCAACACGACTAACCAGTCGTTCGGCGCATGCGGCATGGGTCTTCTCGGCTTCGGCCTCAAGACTTCGAACTTCGTTGGTGTTCAAGGCTCAGAATTCCTCTCATTCTACTATCAGAAGGATGCAACATCCGCACGCGAATTGATGACCACTCTCAATCCCGCTAACGGCGGCTCAGTATTCGTAATGAGCGGCAGCACATTCGACGAGAATGGCTTCGGCGACTTCACGCCCACAAGCACTCTCTTCGTGGTTCTTGCCAACAACGGCGAAGGCGACATTGATGAGACTCTCGTTCCGGATTACTCACGTGACGGATACTACACTCTCGTAATTCCTGACGGAGCGTTCCGCGCTGACGGCATCCTCCTTAAGGGCACTGAGATCACGTTCCACTTCACTAACGAAACGGGTGAATTCAAGTATGAATACAATGTCACTCCTGAGGAGAACACAACGAACGATCCGATTACAAATCCCGCAGAGATCTTCGGTGTGGACGGCACAGGTGTCGTTGTGACATTCGTTGGCACGACTCAGATCGATTGCGTTGCTAATGCTGCGACTCTGACCCTCCCCGACGGTACAGTTCTCAAGGATTATCTCCCCGATTCGAACTGGCGTAACACAATGACTTGGAAATTCGGCACTACAACAACCAATTGGCCCGCCAAGGGTGAATATGTATTCGAGCTCCTGGCCGGCAAGGTATATGTCGAAATGGGCAATGCCGATGATCTCGAGGATGCAGGCATCGAAGGCAACTTCCCCGGCATGAAGGTTGTTTACTACGTCGATAAGGATACAAGCGTTGCAATGATCGGTGTTGAGCCGGCCGACGCTTACACTATCTTCACAATCGACGGTAAGCTCGTAAGACTCAATGCTACTCCGGATCAGCTGATCGATATCGAGCCCGGTCTCTATATCATCAATGGCAAGAAAGCCTTCATCCGCAAGTAAGTAATAAAGCTTATATAAGTTATGATCCCCACCCGATTTTAGGGTGGGGATTTTTTTGTAGTCTAACGTTTTTTTATTAAATTCGCGAAATTAAGAGTCCTTAGCATATAATTTTTAACATTTTCGGGCCTCAGATAAGAGCAACATTAACATCATGAAAACGAATATAGGCAAAATTCTCTATTGGGTTCTGTTGGTGATAGTCTTCTTCCCCTTCAAAGCCGTCGGGCTTCCGGATATTGTCACGGCTCCCGTCGGACTGGCGTTAGGGTTGGTATTCGCCATTATTTTCGGAACTCCATATCCGAAAGTGAACCGTGTCCTGTCGAAGACACTGCTTCAGGCCTCTGTGGTCGGTCTGGGATTCGGAATGAACCTTATCAAAAGTCTTCAGAGCGGAGCCGAAGGAATGATTTTCACCGTGGCCTCCGTAATAGGAGTGATGGTGATCGGCGTGCTTGTGGGCAATTATATGCGGATCAATTCCAAGACAAGCTATCTGATTTCATCAGGCACCGCGATATGCGGAGGATCGGCGATTGCGGCTGTGGGACCGGTGATCGGAGCGGACAAAGATGAAATGGCCGTGTCTCTCGGCGTCATCTTCATTCTGAACGCGATCGCGCTCTTCATTTTCCCGCCGATGGGCCATTTCTTCAATCTTTCGCAGACACAGTTCGGAACGTGGGCCGCAATTGCGATCCACGACACAAGCAGTGTCGTCGGTGCCGGAGCGGCATACGGTGCGGAAGCGTGCGATCTCGCCACACTCATCAAGTGCACCCGTGCGCTGTGGATTATACCTTTGGCTTTCTTCACGATGTGGTTCTTCCCGAAGATGAACGCCCGCAAGGCGAAGTCTCTCGGCGAGGTTCAGGCCGAAGGGAAAGCCAAGGTTTCGATTCCATGGTTTATATTCTATTTCGTGCTGGCGATGATAATCAACACTTATACCCGCGATCTCAACGGCGCTTTGCCGCAGCTCTATGATTTCATCTATGACTTGGCCCGCAAATGCCTCGTCGCTGTGTTGTTCGCGATCGGAGCCGGCCTGAGTCTGAAGGTTATCAAGAGTGTCGGAGTGAAGCCATTGATTCAGGCCGTGACCCTATGGATATGCATAGGCGCTGTCAGTCTGTTCGTGGTGATGACGACAATCAAATAACGGCCGGAATATATTTGGCTAAAAATTTAAAACGTAATTGAACGCGAAAGAATATGGATGTTCTTGCCTACGTAAAGAGTAGAGCGAATCTGTCAACTCTGATGCTGGGAATCGGCACAGTGTGTGCGGGAACGGCGGCCGCCGCGATACATGGCAATGCCGAGGTGCTCCCCGCGATTCTGTGTCTGCTGTTCGTAATTTTTGCGCAGCTCGGCGCGAATTTTGCTCATCATTATTATGCTTCTGCAAAATATTATGAGAATATCAGCCGTCCGCATTATTCAAAGATTCCGGATAATGAAATAAGAAATCAATTGTCCGTGAGGGTGCTCAGGGAGGCCTCATTTGCCTGTGTGCTGATTGCCGCCATGATCGGGTTGGTGATTGTGAGCATATCGACACTGCCGTGGGTCATGCTGATCATCGGCGCGTTGGTTTTCGGGATAAACTGGATTCTGAATTGCGGAAAAAATCCGGCATTCGGAAAACCCTGGACCATAATTTTTACATGGCTTCTTTTCGGCCCGATCGGTGTTATCGGGACGGCCTTGCTTCAGACCCAGAACGAAGCCGCGGACCCCTGGAGTTTCTATGACATTTCGCCGAGTCTCTTTCTCGGGTGTGCCGTCGGATTCCTCGCGTGCAATGTCCACCTCATGTATGGATTCTGCATGTATAAGGTTAACCCTCACCGCAACGCGCGTGGAATTTCCTATCTATGG
>CAYQQG010000070.1:0-11071 GCA_964419535.1 uncultured Sangeribacter sp. | reverse complement strand
TACGTCTACTTCAACTGTGGGATTGCCGCGCGAGTCGAGAATCTCGCGACCGATTACTTTTTCAATTTTCATAGTCTTAATTGATTTTTACAATCTTTTTTATTTGGGTTTGATTTTTTACAATCTTATTCGGGTTCTTTTTTCTATCTGCCTGAACCGCCGTTTTCCAACGACTGATGAACTCTTTTTTATGAGTTCTTAAATCTGAATTACAAAATTACAAATAAAATTTGACTTTCTTCTTATCCTTTAGTGCTTTTTTTTCTTCAAAGTATTAAAAATCTTTAATATCTTTTCTTTATCTCAATTTTATCATTAATTTTGAATATTAATTATCCAAAGACTGAATTATAATTATCCAAAGACTGGATAATAATTCTCGTGACCCAAAGGATTTCAGGTAGATAAGCACCATAGCTCATGAGTTTTTCATCCGATCTGGCATATTCCATAATCAACCGGTTGCCGTTTGAGCCCAACACCCTTCAGCAAAATCTTGTCATGGCGCTCGCGGCATTCGTCACGGAACGTCCGTTCCGCGGCGTGTTTCTGCTGAACGGTTATGCCGGTTCGGGCAAAACTTCTGTCGTCGGCGCTTTGATAAAGTCTCTTTCAGACCTGAACATGAATTCCGTCGTGCTCGCTCCGACCGGCCGGGCGGCGAAGGTCGCGGCGGAAATGGCATCCGGCATAGCCTCGACAATCCATAAAAGAATCTTCCGCCCCGACTCGAACACTCCAGATGCGAGATATTTCCTCGCTCCGAATCCGGATAAAAACACGCTTTTCGTCTGTGATGAAGCTTCGCTCATAACAGACGGACAGTCCTCCGCCTCACTCCTTTTCCAACTTCTTCGCCATGTATATTCCAACGAAGGGAATCTCCTTTTGCTTGTGGGCGACACGGCTCAGCTCCCTCCTGTCGGCATGACTTCTTCTCCGGCTATGAATCCGGAGCGTCTGAAAAACCTCGGCCTCGACCCGGTCTGCTTCACTCTTGATCTGACCATGCGCCAATCCGGCAACTCCGGAATCCTGCACAACGCGACGATTATCCGCCGCACAATGCAATCCGAGCTTCCCGGCTCACAACTCACTCTTGAGACCTCAGGGTTTAAGGACATTTCGGTTATATCATCATCCGACTTGGCCGACAAACTCGCCGATTCATGGAACGAGGCCGGTGTTGACAACACAGTGATAATCACGCGTTCCAACTTCCGTGCAAACAGATATAATCTTGCGATACGGAACCTGGTGATGTTTGCTGACGAACCTCTCCAACAAGGAGACAGGCTTGTCATTGCCAAAAATGACTATTATTGGAGCAAGATCAATAAACTCAAGACCTTCATCGCAAACGGCGATATGGCCGTTGTGGAATGGGTCGGCAAAACAGAGAAAATGTATGGCCGTTATTTTGTTGAAACCGAGCTCTTCTTCCCGGCCGCGGACATAAGAATAGGAGCAAAGATCATGCTCAGATCCTTAAACGCGGAGGGTCCGGCAATCCCGCGTGAGGAAATGGAACGTTTTTACAGCATCGTGCTCAACGAGCAACAAGGCTCTTTGACGGAACAGATCCGCGACACGCTCAACGACCCGTATTATAACGCCCTACAGGTGAAATACGGCTATTGCATCACATGCCACAAGGCACAAGGCGGCCAATGGAAACATGTCTATATCGACATGTCGGGTATTGATCCGTCTGCTCTTGACGAAAGTTTTTTCCGGTGGGCATACACCGCCTTCACACGCGCGACAGAAAAACTTTTCCTCATAAACCCGACGATCAAGATTTCATAACTTTGACAATTAAGATTTCTTAAAACATACACTTTTGGTTCTAAAAGACCTTATGTTTGTTAAAATATTTCAAAAATTAGCAAATAAACAGCGATTTTATAAAAATATTTCGTAATTTTGCAATGAAACGTTTATACCAACATCTAACGATAGGTTAATATCACACTGACACCAATAACGAAACTCTAATCAACGATTCGACCTCATTTGATGAGACTATAAGTTTCTATGAACAGGATTCTCGCGTCGACACTTGCCGTTCTGGTTGCCATACTCGCTTTCGGGCAATCTGAGCCGGACTCGGTCAAAGTGTATTTCAAAGTAGGCCAATGGAAGTTTGACCCTTCGATTGGCGACAACAGAGCATCGCTCGATGCGTTCATCGAACGCGTCCGCAGTGCTCAGGAAGCGAACATCCTTAAGAATGTGACGATCCGCTCCTACTGTTCCCCCGAAGGTACTGACGGTTTCAACAAACGGCTGACCAAGGAGCGTTGTGATATCGTGGCCGAACTCATTGAGCAACGCGCCGGCGTGAATCGGAACATGATCAACAAAATTCCTGTCGGTGTCGACTGGAGTGAGCTCAGGCGCCTTGTGGCCGAGACACCAGAGGTCCCGTCGCGTTCAAAGATCCTTCAAATTCTCGACAACACTCCGATCTATGTTTTTGATTCAAACGGAAGAATCATCGACGGACGCAAAAAACAGTTAATGGATCTCCGCGGCGGACGGCCATACAACTGGATGATCAAGAACATTTTCCCCGAGCTCAGAAACGCAGTCGCCATTTCGATATATTACCGGACTGACGCTGCGTCCGAAGATAAAAACACAATCCGGAATGACTCCGCCCCGGACACAAGTCCACTTATCTCGGATCCCTCATTGAACAATGGAGAACCCGGACAATCCGAAACTGAGAATGCTGACAATTCAGCCACAGAGGACTCCAAAGTTTCCGAAGAGGACAGTATGATTGATAACCGGCAGCTTGCAGACGGACACACACCTATATATTGTCTGGCACTGAAAACCAATCTGCTGTATGACGCGCTTCTGTTGCCGAATCTTGAATTGGAATGGCTCATCAACCGAAATTGGTCAGTGTCACTCGAAGGCGGAGCGGCATGGTGGAACAAGTTATACAACAAGACCTACCGGCTCGCATACGGCTCTCCCGAAGTCCGCTATCACATAAAACCTCGCGCCGATTGGCACGGAATGTATGTCGGAGCATTTGCCGGCGGCGGATTCTTCGACCTCTGTGGGAAAAAGAAAGGATTTCGCGGTCCATTCGCCATGGGCGGCCTCTCCTTAGGCTATATGTGGCCCATCTCCCATAGGCTCTCACTCGAAGCCGGCATTGGTGTCGGATACATGTATTCTCGCTACAAACAATACCGTCCGCTTGATGGACACAAAGTATATGAGCGTACGCGCGACCTTCACTTCTTTGGCCCGTTGAAGGCCAAACTCTCTCTATCCTGGCGCTTCTGTGATATCAACAAGCCGGGTCGATCAAAGAAAATTGTTAAATGAAACACTTGAAACATAGCATATCGTATATTCTCGTCTTGGCCATGATGTCAATGCTGACATCATGCCTTGAGCCGTTGTGCTATGATCACTACCCGACCGCAGACGTCTCTTTCGAGTGGGAACGCGAGTGGGAGCGTGATTATGGCAAGGCTCATTCAAAGAATTGGGATTATCAGACATACGGCTTTGATTATCAAGAGTTGCGTCCCGGGACTCCGGAATGGGTCCATGTGCTTCATTACAATTCGCACGGCCAGTCGAACAGCGATTTTCTCAACCCTCAAGGCGGGAAAATGATAGTTGACAAGGTGAACGACAATTCGTTGCTTTTCTATAACGGAGACACGGAATATATCGTCATCTCTGATCTGGCTTATCTGCCCGAGGCACGTGCATCCGCGACTTCACGCTCTCGATCGACGACATCCTACGTAATGCAGCGTCATCCGGATGCCAGATCGACGAATCCACCGGACATCCTGTATGCCGCATATATCGAAAATGTGCCGGACATTCAGATGCACGAGGTGAGGGCTCTTCCCGTGAAGATGCAGCCGCTCGTTTATACCTATGTGATAAGATATGAATTTGAGGAGGGATTGGAATACGTTTCTCTTGCGCGCGGTGCTCTCGGAGGAATGGCCGAATCGGTCTATCTGCGCGACGGTGTGACCTCGGACGAAACCTCAATCATCCTATATGATTGCGAGCTGAAAAATTATGGTTTCGAAGCTCACGTAAGATCGTTTGGAGTTCCTGGATTTCCGGATGAATATTACGGCCGTTCGGAGAACATAAAACAGGAGCGTCCTTATTCGCTCAATCTTGAGGTCATCCTCAAAAACGGAAAATATCTGACGTTTGATTTCGACGTTTCGGAACAATTGAAGAATCAGCCTCGCGGAGGCGTGATCACGGTTTCCGGAATCAAAATCGAACCTGACATCGGAAACGCCGAAGGCAATTCCGGATTCGATGTCAATCTTTCGGACTGGGGGAATGTCGAAGAAGTTAAACTTGAAATTTGATAATCTGAGATTTATCTATTAGAAAAATATAAACTCAAAATAAATAACATTAATCCATTACTTAACAAAAATCAATTTGCTATGAAACAGAACTTATTTCTGGCTGCTCTGGGATGCTTAGCACTCACAGCATGCTCACAGGTTGATGAAGTGCCCGAGACGCATTCAAGCCGCGCAATCGGTTTCAATGGTGTTGTCGGAAAGAACACGCGTGCGGTTGACGGAGACTTGACTCTGAACAACTTCAACAATTTCGCGGTGTATGGCTATTACACCGAAAACGGTCTGCCTCCTTTCCAGATCTTCGACGGTGATATCGTCACTCGCCAAACTGATGCTGACGGCAACACAACGGGCTGGAAATACGACAACACTCGCTATTGGATTCCGAATGCAGAGTATTACTTCTACGCCTACTCATGCGCCGACGTAGCCCTTTCGAACACCTATGGCCAACTGTTGCTCAACTTGAACAAGGACTTGGCCAGCGACCGCGCTCTTGAAATCCAGAACTATCTGGTTTCTGCGGACCATCAGCATGACCTCATCGTCGCCAAAAACGAAGGTCTTAAAGGCCAAGAGAAAGGATCAGATCTCACAACCGTCAACAGAACCGTGGCCTTCACTTTTGAACACGCTCTGTCAAAGATCAACATCCAATTCTCGAGCAAGTTCCCGAAGGGTTATGACATCACAGTTTCTGACGTGAAATTGGTCGGATACTACGATATGGGTACTTTTGATTTCGACCAGATGGAATGGAAGAACCGTACAAAGACAACTGACACAAATGCCGGAACCAACACAAGCATAGATCTCAAAATCCCCTCAGGCAAGGAAATCATTCCTTTAAGCTCTGCAGTCACTAAGGACCCTGAAGAGGGTAAAACCGCGTCTGTATTCATGCTCCCGATGCTGTATGACAAAGACGACGCCAACAACACATCTGCAACTGTTGAACTCCTCTTCACGATCAAAATGAAACAGGGCAACAACGAATATCTCGTCCGCAATCTTAAAGGTATTTGGCAGCCCCAGTGGAAGAAAGGCACTGCTTATCAATACACTGTGGAACTCGGTGGTGACGAGGCTCAACTCGAAGCAATCGTATTTGAAACCTACCAGGAAATGAACAATGCTTCTTGGGGAACAACCCAGAGCGTGAAGATGAACTTCTCTCTCCAATAATCTCAAAGCGAGATTTTTGTTGATAAACAACGGAATCTCAGAACTCTGATAATATTGTCGGAGGACGTTGCAGACTCATTTCTTATATGACTGAACGCCCTCCGGCAATAACAATCCTCTCGGATCCCAATCACCTCAAATTTAAATCATAGGATTTTTGAATATCAAAATTTAAGGGGATTTTTCAGCGGTCCGTCTCCTCAATCCGATAAAGATTCACGATGTTTCACATTTCAAGACAACATATCTTAAATGCAGTGATTCTTATTCTCACTGCCGCTCTTTGCGTCTCGTGCGAATCTGAACCCGCTAAGGCCGGTTCGGAAGCCATGCGTTTCGCAGTGAGTGATGTGACAAGAGCCTCGTTAACAGATGGCTCAAACATCACTAAGGCTCCATTTGCCGTATTCGGCGACATGCAGCTCCATGGATCCTCACTCCTTACAGTTATCCACAACGGCACTGTCGTAAGATATGACGGCAGGGAATGGACTTATTCCGACACACAATACTGGTTCCCACAACACGAACACTCTTTCGTTGCCATACAACCGGCTGACAGCCGATGGGCATCGGACTTCGAATACTTGAATAATAATTTAAATTTTACATATACCCAACCCTCTGATTATAAACTTGCATCCGATCTTCTCATAGCCGTCCACAGGCGTGATTATGAAGAGGGAGCAACTGATCATGTGGGTTTCAATTTCGCCCATATTCTTACGAATATCAATGTCCTGCTGACATACAAAGGAGACAATATCGTCGCGCCCAAAAACCTTAGAATCAACGGTTTGACCTTCAAAAATATACCTGTGGAGTCCACTTATTCAATCACTCCGGCTCCACTCACAGAAGGAAGCAAAATGACATCGGACTGGGTGAATGACGAAGGATCTCTTAAAGGTTGGACCGTCAACAAACGCGGGAATCTCCAAATCGAATTCTCAGATGAAGATCCAAAAATTGTAGAGATCAATTCCGGAAAACTCCGGCTGTTTTCAGACAGCGACGCCCTGCTGTTGTTGCCCAATCCGATTGATCATGACGCAACATCCGAATTAGAAATTAAATACACCAAAAGCACCGGAGAGGAAGAGACAGTTTCGGCCGTCATCCCCACCGGCTGGAATCCCGGCTCAACAATTAATCTTTCATTGGACATTGTGAATGGCATGGTGCAATTCAGTGTCAGCGTAGAGCCCTGGAAAAAAGGCTCGGAAAACAACTCTACAGTACCCAGAAAATAAGAGCCTTTGTCATAAAATAGGCTATAAAATATCGATCTGAAATGAAAATTGATATAAAATCATCATATCTGCTCCTCCTTTCGGCCGTGGCGTTATCCTCTTGCTCGCAAGAGGATTTTCCCGACGTAACCGAAGGTGACGGCAACCGCATTCTGTTCCGCACATCGCTTCCGGAGCTGACGACCCGTGCCGACATTATATATAAGCATAATCTCCCTTATTTCAACGTGACGGCCTTCGATTTCGATGATCCGACAAGGATTTCGAACGGAAAAATGACTCCTCTTTTTTGCAATGAAAGAATCGATGTGACGGAGGGTCAAAACACCTTCTCTTCTCCCAACTGCTGTTGGCCGGAGCAGACCATGGAGACACATAAGGTCAAATTCTTCGGGTACTATCCGGGTCCGACGGACGTTGACGGAGCTGAAATATTCAATGGAACAACGCCCTATGCGGTCGATTACAAAATGATCGGCTTTCGTGTCGACAAAGAGATTGAGAATCAATTGGACTTCGTGGCTGCTTATACCGAAGGCACCATGGCTGACAATCTCTTCTCAGGGGTCAATCTCCCATTCTGCCACAAGTTGAGCCGGATAGAAATTAAGGCATACGGTGCTCACAAAAGTTGTGACATCGAAATTGCCGGCGTCCGAATCGGCGGAATCGGGATTGAGGATACTTTTGATTTCAAACCTATCGACGATGCCGGTTATTGGTTGGGAAATACGAAACGCGGCATTGTGGAATATATTTTCCGCGAAGGAGACAAAGTCGTAACTTGCGGCAAAAACAACCGTGTCGGATATGACGACGCTTTCTCAATTATGGGCAAGCAACGCAAAGACGGCAGTGACAACAGCGCAATGCTTATCCCTGCTCAATATACCGCTTGGGACGCTGCCACCGACCCCCATAACGACAAGAACAGAATGTATATCAGCGTCCTTCTGAGAATCACGGATGCGACTACAACGGCCGGAATCAATCCTGTCGAGAAGCAGCGCTATCCTTATAGAGATCTCTCGCAAGGTGATAACTCTTTGAAGATTCCGGTAGAATACTTCGCAGTCAATAAGACAAGCGGCGAAGTCTCGACACGCCTTTACAAAGACGGCGACCAATATTTCACCGATGTTGAATGTAAGTCACTCTATTCACTTCCGGCTTCAGAAGAGATCAAAGAATTCGGATGGGCGGCCCTGCCGGTAGAAGGCAATTGGGAGCCGGGCAACATCTATACATATTATCTCGACTACACTGTCGGTGTCGGTCTTCACGACCCGGCAGTCACGACTACCGGCCCCGGAGCCGGCGATCCTGTGATCAGCGACAGAGTGGGAATAACCTACACCGTCAAAAAGTGGGAGAATGGCGGCGGCGACAACTTTGAAGTCCCCGGTTCCTGACACCCATTCTCAAAGTCAATTACTTTCGGGTAATGTCAACTAAATTCATAGCCCCGAAACCTTAACATCTCCCTCATTATCGGAATCCCTATGAAACGTAGAAATCATATATTTGTTATATCACTCTCTTCAGTCCTCTCTTTGCCTCTCTTGCTGTCATCCTGCGCTCAGGAGGATATGCCCGACTCTCGTTTTCTGACTGACGGGGACATTATTTCATTCACAGCCACACTTCCCGAAGCCACTACGCGATCCACTTATGACGTGAATGACTCTCTCCTCGCTAACGGCTTTATGGTCTCGGCTTTATGCCCCGAAAGCGCCGAAGCCGACAGCCGTATTCCCGTCCATTTTGAAAATCAGAACGTCAGCCGTTGGAGCGACGGCATTTTCCGCTCAGACAGCTGCAAATGGTCGAGCAATAAATCAGATAAAAAAAACGGGTACCTTAAATTTTTTGCCTTCCACCCTTCAATCGCCGAAATGAAATCTCGTTCAGGTGCCGGAAATGATTGCTTTATATTTACGAATGCGTCAACTAAAGGCACGTCCGGGAACAGCTATGACTATCGCCTGACGAAATTCCGCATGATTCCGGATATTTCCAAACAGGTTGACTTCGTCGCGGCTATCGGCGAAGGGAATAAGACCACCGACCTATATAGAGATATCGAGATCAGATTTGAGCACCAGTTTGCCGGTGTTGATATCAACGTTTGGGGCGGAAGCACACTCTATGACGTCGAAGTGGCCGGAGTCAGAATCGGAGGCACAATCGTCGAGGCCGATTTTAATCTGTCGACTGAAATCGCAAATCCCGATGGAAATGACAACACACTCGGCTCTTGGGTGATTACCGACAAAGCGAAATATGGATATGTCGATTATGTCTACTCAGAGGGCGATAAGGTGATAGAAATAAGCCAAAACTCCCATAACACTTCCGACAAAGCAGTCTCGATCATGGGCAATGGTGGCAAGGCAATGGTGATCCCTTACAAGCATCTGAAGTGGGATCATCGCAACGACAGGAAGAACACGGCCAATGGCTTGTATTTCAGTGTGCTGATCCGCATGTATCAGCATGATGGCGACCACCATTTCATCTTCCCTTCGACCGACCCTGCCACTAAAAAGAGCCTTGTCTACCTCTTGGTCAGAAAATCGGACGGCACGGTCATGAAACGCTTGACGGAGAATGAATATGACAACTATGTGGCACCCGAAGGGATGGAGAAACGCGCCTACGGTTGGGCCGCCGTGCCCGCCTTCGCCGAATGGAAACCAGGATATAACTATTCCTATACCCTTGACTATACCAACGGCGTGGGAGTGCACGATCCCTCCGACCCCCTCAATGAAGCAAGCACCATTCTGGATTGGGACGGCGTGGAGCTGACCTACACCAAACAGACCTGGGGAGACGGAGAGGTGATAACAGTCGGTAGCGGCGGAGGCTGGGGAGCCAACTCTAATGATACAGCAGAAGACGGCACCGTTTGGTGGAAGTGATTATCATCTTCTTGCCGGAAGTGATTATCACATTTTACTTTAAGTGATTATCACAACTCCAAGACTCCATTTCATAAAAGAAAAATTGACGATGCATAAAATATCAAAAAATATATTTCATATCAAAACGGCAGGAATCCTATTCCTGTTGCTTACTTTAACGGGATGTGCGGATGATCTGCTGATAACTGTTGAGGATGAAATAGACGATCCGGGACGCGAAGTGATGATGCCTCTCTCCCTTAACGTGGAAGAGATGGTCACTTTAAATTCCGCAACCCGCAGTGATGATGACAAATACGAACCGAAGCCGGACCCCATCAATGTCACTATTTTAGAAGATGAAAGAAGGCTGCATGATTTCTGGGTGGTGCAATATAACGCGGCTGGACACAGAGTAGGCAGACCGTATTATCAGGTCTACGACGGTAAAGGCGAGCAGCCGGTAATCCCTTTCTTGGTTCCGACCAAAGAGAATACCAAATTCACCACCGTATTTATTGCCAACACCGGCGATCCTTCGCTTTTTAATGAGAAGAACACGGCTACGATCCGCAATCTGAAGGACACCCACAAACCGATGAAGAACGCCGATGACGTCTGGACCGTCATTGACGGCAAGCGTCATCTCGTGCTCAGTGGTAAAACAGAAGTCGACATCAACACTACATTCATTAGTGCGGATGTCCGCCCCAATGTGGCGAAACTCCACTGCTATTTCAAGCTGATGAAGACCACTGACGGCGAGGGTGACGCCGGAGGGGGCAATAGCTGGGACAGGAAGCGTAAAACCCTCGCAGTGAATTGGGGAAATGTGCCTGATATGCCCTACGCCGATATTCTTTACGATTCAGACAACTACAATGATGAAAACCATAGATTCCCTTCATCGGTCAATAAGGCCAACCTCAACCTTTTCCCACTCACAACTGTTAAGGAGGACTATAATAAAGTCGTAGGATATTCGTTAGACATGTCTGACAAGCCTTCGACGATTGACGTCTACCTTCCTCGCAACACGCAAGGGATCAACCAAAACACTAATCCCTATCTGAAGAGCACTTACGCCACTGAAAATGCGCTCTTCCTGGAAATTGTATGCTCCGACAAAGAAGAAACTCAACAAAATAAATATAGACGCGTAGAGTTCCTTCTGGGCGCTAATGATGTCAATGACTATAACATCATCCCCGGAAAATATTATGATATTGATTTTACCTTCAGTAATTTTCCTACAGATAACGGGCCGGTCAAGAAATTGTACAGACGCTATGGCGAAGGAAATGCCTATATTGTCAACCCCAACGACACCCGCATCATCAACCGC
>CAYQQG010000069.1:0-11076 GCA_964419535.1 uncultured Sangeribacter sp. | reverse complement strand
GGTCTTTTTTACCGGTTTAAGCATAAGTTCTTTATTGTTTTCTTTCGCTGCGTTCGTTCGGCTCTGGAAACCACTTTGAAAGCGCATGTCGCCGCGGACGGAACGCTCAACCAAGAGTTCAAGCCGATAAATTTCTGCATATTTTGTGCAAAGTTAATGAATTATAACGGCTTTCCCAATGATTTTCATCTAAATTTTCTTAAATTTGCATTCATTTAATCCAATTTATTATGAAAATGTCTAAAAATTTCAAATATTTACTCTTTCTCCCGCTCTTGGGAACGTTCGCGGCATGCTCAAATTCAGATTTCTCAATCGACGGTAAAATCGACGGCGGAGACGGCAAAACTCTCGTTCTCGAAAGAGCCGACAATTACGGACAATGGGTCGTGCTTGACTCTGTCAAAATCAGATCAAACGGTGATTTCCGTTTCAAACAGCCCGCGCCGGAATCTCCGGATATCTATCGTCTGTCCCTTGACGGCAATTATGTCTATTTCCCTGTCGATTCGACAGAGAATCTCACTCTTTCGGCTCCGGCGGATAAATTCGCAACCGGGTTCATACTCGCAGGCTCTGAAAATGCCGTCAACATGGAAAAATTTGAAAAGGAACTCCATGCCGCCGGTCCGTTTCTCTCGATTCCTGATTCGGCGGCCGCATTCAAACGTCGGGTTTTCAGCAATTATCTTCAAAACGCCAAAGGTTCGATTGTCAGCTACTATATCCTCACGAAGACGGTTAATGGGAAACCGCTTTTTGACAGTGCCGACGACTCGCGATATATAGCTGCTGTCGCCACAAGTTTCCGACAATTCCGTCCTGAAGATCCACGTTGCGATCTGCTGGAGCGCACGGCTAAAGAAGGATTGAAAAAGAAGAATGCCGCTAAAGGAAACCGACGTACACTCGAAGCTGAAGAGATTGGCTATTTCCCGATTTCTCTTCCCGATGAGAATGGCAACCCCGTAGCTTTAGCCGATATTGTAGGCAAAGGTGTGCCCGTGGTGTTGGTGTTCGAAGATCTTTCGGCGAAAGAGGCTCCTGAGCTTAATAAAGAACTGAAGCAGATTTCAGAATCAGGGCTCGCAAAGATCTACAGTGTCGGACTTGACGCCGACCAACTCATCTGGCGCAACGCCGCTAAGAATCTTCCTTTCACCACCGTTTTCGCAAATGTCACTGAAGGTGGTAAACTTTGCTCTCAATATCAGGTGACATCACTTCCGACCCTCTTCGTCATCAGCTCCGCCGGCTCAATCGTCGGACGTCCCGCTGACATCCCCGCCCTCAAAAAAATCCTATAACCCTTAAAGATCATAGGGAGTTTAAGGAGTTTAAGGAGTTTAGGGGTCTTAGGGAGTTTAGGGAACTTAGAGAGCTTAAGGAGTTTAGGTAGCTTAGGGAGTTTAGGGAACTATGTGAAAGAGAATATTTACATTGTAATGCTCTCAACTTCTTATAAAACTTTCTGATACTCCCAAAAATTTTTGATTAAATCCCTAACCTCTCTAATCTCCCTAACCTCTCTAACCTCTCTAACCTCCCTAACCTCTCTAACCTCTCTAACCTCCCTAAATAACTTAATTTAAAGAAATTATTATGAATCAGTTAGTCCCAAGAGTCGGTAACTATAAAACTCTTATAACATACAAAAAAAGTGATATTATTTACAGAATCACTTATTTTTTCTGCGAGAAATTTTTGCATAAGGGAGACAGAACTATTGATCAAATGATTCAGGCAGCCCGGAGTGGAAAACAGAATATTATTGAGGGAAGTAATGCCGCCGCGACATCTTCAAAAACAGAAATACACCTGACAAATGTAGCAAAAGCAAGTCTGAAAGAACTATTAGAAGATTATGAAGATTACCTAAAGACTCGAGGTTACAGACAATGGGAAAAAGGTTCAATTGAATATGAAACGATGAGAAGAATAGGCAAGGAAAATACAGATGTGGAATATTATCAATCATTAATAGAATCCCGTCCTCCGGAAACCATAGCAAACATAGCCATTATTCTACTCAATCAAACAGATTATCTTCTCTATCGTCAAATACAAAAACTTTCCGACAATTTTCTTAAAAACGGAGGATTCAAAGAGCGAATGTATCAAATGAGAAAAGATAAAAGAGGATTCTAAAATTGCGAAAAAACACTTCCTAAATTTCTAAAATTTACCTATTAACATTAGTGTCCCGATTTTTTTCGGGACACTGATGTTTTATATAAAAGAGTAAAATTCTATTGTTAGAACTTTAAATAGATCATCTGACGATGATTTTCTTGCCTTTATATATATAAAATCCTGGAGTTAAATCTCTCAAATCGTCCAATGATGCATCTTCTTTAATGATGGTGCCATTCAAATTATAGATATTAGGGGGAAGAGTATTAATATCATTAGAATTGAAATTGTTCTCTGAGAAAATTTCCTTAACATCAGAAGTTTCAAATAATTGTAAATTTGTCGCTAATAAGGATTTTATATCCATAATTGCGACTTTCTCTGTGCGTCTGTTGGATGTTATATCAGGAAACGTAACGGTTACTTTACATTGTCTCTTGTCTCCTTTATTAGTAACCACATTGAGAATTCCTTCTCCTTCCAAAGATCCGGTTATTGAGATGTTTCCTGTCGTCGGATTTGCACTAATCCATGCAAAATTTTTTCGGGTAGTTTTTTCCCAAGTATACTCAAATGGTAAAATGTAATTTGAACTTGAGAGGATATGATATGTTTTTGTTTCGCCGACTGTCAATGTTATGTTGGTAGGTAATGTTATCCCGTTTGGATCTGTTGTTGATCCGCTGTTTCCGCCCACACATGAAATCATATATTGTTTATAGTATGATCGTGCGCGAGTGTGGCCTGATATAACATATTTTTCAGTAGCCATTACCTCTACGATAGCTATGCCATTAAATGAACGAGCAATCTGGATAATGGCCCCGGCGCAATCCTTCTGCTTGAACTGTATGTCAGAACTATTGCAACCCCAAATGGTGTTGTCAATATAACCATCGTAAGCATCCGGAACTGCAAGATATTTTTCCTCACCAGTCTTTAAGGAAAAGGAAGAAGAGGGGACAGTAATGTAAGCATTTATTGGTACCGTAAATAGAACCATTAGGCCTATTATTACACTTATCTGAAGAATATAAGTTTTCATTTTTTTGGGTTATTTAGTATATACAGGGCGAATATTATAGCCAAAATATTTAAAATACGTGGATACTTCAGGTTTCCCATTCTTGCCTTCGATCTTGATCACACTACTCATGTAATCGTCTTTTGATTCACATTCACCGATAGCCAAATATAATTTATCGGTTGAAAATCCTTTATCCTGAGAGTTATAGCTAATTATGGGAATAATGATGCTATTACCATTTGGGCCAGTAACTCGATAAACAGGAGTATTATTGACTGTCTCTTTTTCCCAGTTACATTTTGAGATCAATTCACTCGCCTCAATGTAATTTGGCATTTTCCAGCCTTCACCCAATTGTGTGGCTGCTATGTCATATTGAGTTCCACAGATATTTGTTAGTGGATTTGAATACTTATACCAATAAAGTGAAGGATCATACTTACAAAAGGAATAATTGTCAGGCCAATATTCATCTTTTTCATGAGTTTCTGAAAAAGCGTAAAATCCTCCGGTCCCTGTTGGTTGGTCTGCACCTAAATTTGTGGTAGACCATCGTACGCTTAATCCCAAATCAACACAATCATCTCTTTCCTCTAATGGCTCATAATAAGAGAATCCCAGGGTAATCATATTAAGATCACTTTTTGTGGATGCAATGTGTCTCGTAATCAGATTCTCGTTATCGTAAATAATTTCCATATCGTCTTCAAAAGAAATTTCTGAATCATACTGATTTAAAAAATCTTCTGTGAATTTTTCTGTATAGTTATTTCTTGGCATTGATAAAGTTGCAGCGCATAAATGATCATCTTTATCAAATTTGTACGCGATAATAATTTCGAATAATTGTTTTGGAACTTTGGAGTATATCAGTGTGGTCTCATCTTCCTTTAAGATATAATAACCACCCTGCTGTTCATCTTTTATTTGTGCTCTTGTATAGCCCCAATTGCAAATTACATCTTCTCTTGTTAAATTAGGAGAAGCCTTAACTGTGACTTTGCAAACTGCTTCAATGTCATTTGAAGTTATTGCGCTTATTATTGCTTGGCCATTGTTATGAGCCGTGATGCGTCCATTGTCATCAACACTGACAATATTTTTGTTAGAGGAATACCAATAAATTAAAGTTTGGGCCTCTATTGGTGTTATATTAGCATTTAGGATAGTTTCTTGTCCTATTGATAATTCAATTTCTTCAGGATCAATTGAAATGGTTTTAGGACTTAGATCTGATACTACTTCTATTTCAACACTGTCTGAGCCAATATAATAGTCTCCTGCAAATTTTTTATTTTTGGCGTATGCGTCTACTTTTAGAGTGACCTTCCCGGGTTTCCACGCATATAGTTTACCTTCAGAAATTGAAAGAATATTACTATTAGAAGAAGAATATTTGAAATAAAAATATCCATTTCCAGAAAAAGGTGTAAAAGTCCCAAGAAGGGTAGGCTCGATTTGCTTTTTGGTGCCCTTTAATATTAGCGAGGGAATGCCGGAAAGTGAAACTCCTGAGGGTGCATCTACGGTTATGTAAAAATTAGTAGATAGTTCACGAGTAACATTATTTTGACTTTTTCTCCAGTAATGGACAAGGCTTTTAGTAGATCCATTATTGACCTCTGTCATCAATACATCCATGCTTAATATTGCATTTTGACATTTAATATCGGTCGACTCGCCATTCATTTTTACGCCGTTATAACTGTACCATGAGGCAGGCATTATTTCAGAAAATAAATTTGCCTTTTTAGCAGCTTCTGCATCCGGATCAGTAATTTGAGCGTCATCCATTATGCAAAATTGATAATGATATTTATCAATTTTTAAAGCCCAAGCATTTCTTGAGAGAAACAAGGCTGAAAAAACCAATAATATTCTCAACGTTAAAAATAGACGCTGATTCATATAGGATTACTCTATCCTCAGGACTCCTCTCCTTGGATATTAAGTTCACAAAAAAAGACGTGGGAGTCTGTACCTTAGCTTATCCCAGTCCTTAGGCCTTCGCATTGCCTTCCAATCAGGATAAGCAACTCAGTCAGCCCACGCCTAAGGACGTATATGCACAGACATTTGATTCCATGGCAAGAGGACTGAAGCCTTTGTCATCAGGAATAAAATGGTCATGAATATATCATCACCCGTGTGGACGCTTACAGTTGCCGTATCTTCCGATTGGAGTTTGAAGTTGCGAAGTTCAAGAACTGGAAGAGACCGTTAGTAAACGTCTTTTGAAAAAATATAAAATCTCGCCACTTACCCTCCTCTCAAGTTGGGCTGACGAGGTTGGCGCAAAGTTAAGCTAAATAATTTTAATATCCAAATTATATTGTAAAATATATGAACTTAATGAAATGGACTCTTGATTTTTTCGAGAATATAATATCTTGTGTGGGGCAAGAGATTTATTGTTATGCAAAGGAGGAAGAGGAGATTACAGGAATGAGCAGAAATGCTTTCAAAATTGTTGGAAGTTGACATCATATGTTGAAGAACATAATAATAGGCGAAACCGGAATGTGTTAAAGAGCGTTAAAATGACGTAGGTGTTATTTTATAATGTCTATGGTTATCAAATTTTGTTATTTAACCTTTAAATAATTTAACCTTTAAATCATTCCGCTATGAAGAAACATCTCCAGTATTTTGCCGCCGCGGCTCTCGCTCTCTTCTGCACATCATCTTTCGCTCAGCAACATCCGGGCTGTAAGGATCATTCATCGAATCCGGATCTATATTTTCTATATGAAGGTCAGGCTCCCAACAGCCTTCTGCTGCTTCCGTCACCTCCTGACGCCGCTTCCGTTCAGTTTATGTATGACAAGGCGCGTTATGATTGGGGCAAGTCGCTTCGCAACACCGAGCGCGGCGAGCAAGCCTATCGCGACGCCCGCGTGGGCGGCCAGGATCTTCCGGACGCTTTCACTGAGGTCTTCGGAATCCGCATAACACCCGATGACACACCTGAAATCTATAAACTTATTGTCGGTATGCGTGAGGATGCCGGCGACCTCGCAACCCGCGACGCCAAGAATCATTATAACCGTGTCCGTCCGTTCGCTTTCTTCGGGGAAGACACCTGTAATCCCGAACAACAGGCTGAGCTTTCAACCAACGGATCCTATCCTTCCGGCCACACGTCGATCGGTTGGGCAACCGCATTGGTGTTGGCCGAACTGAATCCCGACAATCAGGACGCCATCCTTGAGCGCGGTTATCAAATGGGCGATTCGCGCGTGATCTGCGGCTATCACTGGCAGAGTGACATCGACGCCGGCCGCGTGACCGGTTCGGCAGTGGTTGCACGACTCCATGCCGATCCGTCGTTCAACACTCAGCTTGACAAGGCTAAAAAAGAGTTTGCCAAAAAGAAAAAAGAGGGCAAAGTGAAAGTTGTCAAAAAATAATTGCTAACCTTAAATCCATCCCGCTATGAAAAAACTTACCTTATCTTCGATAATATTGTTGGCCGCGTCTCCGTTATTTGCTCAGCAAACCGAGAATAACAGTCTCCCTGAAGCTCCGAAGGAGGAGAAGACAAAGTTTGAAGTCAAGCCTACAGGCCGAATCCTCATGGACGGCGCGGTGTTCGCTTCTCCGGATAAGGAACTGTTCAAGGATGGCTTCGCCATTCCCGACGCCCGTCTCGGCGTGAAAATGAAATATGGGAAATGGGACGCCAAGATTGACGTCGGGTTCGCTTACGGAAAGGTAGGCCTTAAGGACCTGTATATCGGATATACGTTCAATGACAGGATGAACCTCAAAGTCGGTAACTTCATCCACCAGTTCGGTCTCCAGAGCGCGACTTCGAGTTCCATGAAGCCTACAATGGAGGAGCCGATTTCGAACGGCATTTTCAATGATTCCCGTCAGCTCGGCGTGCAGTATGAATATAGCGGAAACAAATTCCTGGCCACCGCTTCGATTCATACCGAGCCGTCGGCAACGACAGTCCTTCTTAATCCCGAGGCTTTCACAAAAGAGGCCTTCGGAACCCGGACACGTCTCGTTTATCGCCCATTCCATGAGCCGGGTAAAATGGCTCAGGTCGGAATCTCCGGCGCCTTCGGTACGCCACAGAAATACGGGACTCCGGACACTCACGATGCGTTTCAGTTCAAAGCCAACTTCCCGATGCGCGTGACGCAGGTGACGGCTCTTTCGGCCGACATCACCGACGCCAAGACTCTCGTCAAGCTCTCTCCGGAGCTGTTGTTGAGCTATAACCGTTTCGCGCTCGAAAGCCAGTATTTCTGGGTTAATGTCAATCGCAAGCACGGGCTCTCAGCTTATAACGCTCAGGGAGCATACGTGACTCTTCGCGGCCTGATCTTGGGTGACACTTACTCATACGACATGTGGGGAGGCGGCATCGCGACTCCGGCGCCCAAATCTCTTGAGCTCGTGCTTGATTATAACTATACTCAGCTCACGGACGCTTCGGCCGGAATCTTCGGCGGCCGTCTGAACGACTTCTCGGCCACGCTGAATTATCAGATAAACAAATATATGATTGCGCGCCTGCATTATTCCTATACCCACACATGGGACGGAGCTCCTTATCACACGTCGCTCAACGCGATCATGGCGCGCCTGCAGATAATATTCTAACATTAGAGTGAGACAAGAAATGTAGGGACATGGCGTGCCATGTATTGATAATCAAGACTCTATCCTACCGGACATGGCACGCCATGTCCCTACATTTAGATTATTCCATGATTCTGACATACCTAAATATTGAGGTATCATCTGAACGAAATGACTGACAAAGAAATAAAAGAATTGCTTGACATGGAAGCCGGGAGGATCAACACCCCGGCTTTCATTGTTGACGACCCGGTTCAATTCCCTCGGCGGTTTGAGCGTCAGGAGGACATTGAGATCGCTGCTTTGCTGGCGGCAATAATCGCCTGGGGAAACCGCAAGATGATATGCCGCGACGCGGAAAAGATTCTTGACATAATGGGGGATCATCCTGTCGATTACGTGCGTGACGGAGCTTATGAGGATCTCGACCCGGACATGAACCTTCACCGCACCTTTTTTGTGCGCAACTTCCAGCATCTTCTTCGCGGGCTTCGTGAGATATATAGGAAATATCCCAATCTCGATGCGTTTTCGGAATCTATAAGAGCCGGAGAAAGCGAAGCGCCGGCCTGGCATCTTGTGGGCGCGATGAATGAGATTATCGCCGAGGCCAACGGTGGCGTCCGCGACTCGCGCTCGCTCCCTCAGAATCTGAAGACAACGGCTCTTAAGCGCATAAACATGGCTCTGAGATGGCTTGTCCGCGATGACGGAATTGTAGATTTGGGGATATGGAGAAGTATTCCGAAAAGCAAGCTGTTTATTCCGCTTGATGTTCACGTCGGCAACACCGCGCGTCAGTTGGGCCTTATCTCCCGGAAAGCCAATGACCGGCTGACCACAGAGCAGCTGACCGCCCGTCTTCGCGAATGGCGCCCGGATGATCCAACATTTTACGACTATGCCCTTTTCGGTATAGGGATTAATTCTAAATGATATTCCGGGGGGACGGAAGGAAGATCAGGATTTTTTGAATGTCGCGCATTTGAGGGAAAGGGCGATAGTGACGATATGGCCTTCAGACATATAAGAGAAAAGGCGCATTTCTATCGGTTTGTCGGAATCTGATCTCAGGATAAAGGCTTCTCCATAGTGAGGATTTTTCACGAGCGGATGACGGCATATTTCAGGAAAACTTTTGATTGTCAGATTTTTTCTGAAATCAATTTCGTCCTCGAGCGCCGCTTTATAGAGCGCTTCTTTGATTGTCCAGGCGAGCACGGCGCTTCTGGTTTCAGCCTCTTCGGGTGTCAGTTTTCCGTTTGGAGTGGTCAGTCCGGAGGCATAATCCTTCATCAGAGACAATTCCTCTTCCGACATCACTCTCCCGGCGACGCGACGAGCCTGATCGCGGTCGGCTTTCTCGACGTCAATTCCCATGGCTGTCCTCAGGTTGAAATCTTCGAGGTGAGATTCCGGAGTGCGCGGAAGCGAGGCCACGACCATAAATCGCGGGGTGTGGGAAACGGATATTCGCTGATCCGAATCTTCTAAATAAGGGGCTCCGGAAGGGAAATGCCCGATTTCGCGATAGCGGTCCATTCCGTTCTCTCCAAAAACCTGAAGAGCCAAAATTTTCCACAGGCGCGGTGATTTGTCCTCTCCGCCTGACAATTCTTCGACGCGGACGCCGGCGCTCGTATCGTGTCGCCAATAAATGAATTCAGTCTCCATCGCTTTCTCCTGTTTGAGTTTGATCTGCTGTCTTCATCACCTTCACTTTTGTGATGCGATGTTTTTCGAGTTTCAGGACCTGGAATTTGCATCCTCCCCGAGTCAAAACCTCCTTTGCCACGGGGAAATCCCCTTTGATTTCGAGCAATAGTCCGGCAAGAGTCTCGGCCTCACCTGTGTCGCCCAAGTCTTCTTCTTCAATGTCGAGAACGCGGCACAGATCGCCGATAGAAATTTTGGCGTCCATAATCCATGTGTCGGGAGCAACCTGGCGGTGCATCGACGCGGTGTCATCATATTCGTCGTCGATTTCGCCCACGATCTCCTCTATAATATCCTCGAGCGTGACGATCCCTTGAGTTCCGCCATATTCGTCAATCACGATGGCGATATGTATTCTCCGGCGGCGGAAGTCTTCGAGGAGATCGTCAATCATTCTCGATTCGGGAACGAAGAAGGCTTCCCGGATAAGGTTCTGCCAGCGGAAAGAGTCGTCGCTCCGTCCGATATATGGGAGAAGATCTTTTGAATAGAGTATGCCGCGGATTGTGTCCTGAGAAGTGTCATAGACCGGTATTCGGGAATATCCGGAGTCGAGGATCGTGCGGATGATTTCGCTCCATTTGGCGTGATATTCGACGGCCGTCACGTCGACACGTGAAATCATGATGTCTCCGACCTCCTTTTCGCCGAAACTAAGGATCCCTTCAAGCATCTCCTTTTCTTTCCCCTCCTGAATATCGGAGATTGAAAGAGCGCGTTCAAGATCGTCCGTTGAAAGCTGTTCCTCTTTTTTGGTGACGACACGATTGATGATAGTGGTCGATTTGGCCATTAATCTGGCCGGCAATGCGAGACATCGTTCAAGGAATTTCAGTCCGCCGGAGGTCGCGAGCACCCAGCGCATCGTGTTTCCGCGCGCAACGAGTTTCGGGAATATCTCACCTCCGAGCAGAAGGAGGAACGTCAGGAAAACGGTCTGCAGCAGGAAATTAAGCCACGCTTCATTGAATTTGACAACCTGATTGATCGCGAATGTGAGCAGAACGACCATGGTGATGTTCACCAAGTTGTTGGCGATGAGGATTGTTGCTAACAGTCTTTCGGAATTGCGCAGCATGCCGAGAATCCTCCTTGAAGCCGGAGAGTCCTCTTCATTCAATTTGTCAATCTGGGAATGGGAAAGTCCGAAATAGGCCATTTCGCTTCCGGAAACGAAAGCCGAAATTCCGAGACAACATAAAGCTATAACAATCAATGCAATCCACCCACCCCAGTTTGCGGGAGCATGAAATTCGATTGCCGATGAACTCATCAGGATCATCGACAATAGGGGAGAATGGGTCGGTAAAGGGTCAGTATCCAAAATTATTTAAAAATGGTTAACGCCCACAAAGTTACAAAAAACTTCGCGAGTCTGCAAAAACCCGCGAAGTTTTCTGTAAATATGAACGGTTTGCGCCGTGCGACGCTGTGTTCTTTTAATTTAATCTCGGCCGCCGCCGAAGATGCGGAGCAGGAAGAGGAAGAGGTTGATGAAGTCGAGATAGAGACTCATCGCGCCGATTGTGGCCAATCGGTCGGCTACGCCGGGGTTCAGGTTGGACTGGGCCAAGCGACGAACTTGTTGAGTGTCCCAAGCCGTC
>CAYQQG010000068.1:0-11131 GCA_964419535.1 uncultured Sangeribacter sp. | reverse complement strand
CAAATCCACTGACCGCCCCGGAGTCATGGGAAATATCGGCAGTTTCGGCGGCATGTTCGATCTCGGATCGCTCGGTTTTGAGCACCCGATATTGGTCAGCGGCACTGACGGCGTTGGCACAAAACTCAAGATTGCATTCGCCACCAGGCGTCATGACACAATCGGAATCGACGCGGTTGCAATGTGCGTGAACGACGTGCTCGCTCAGGGCGCTCAGCCTCTCATCTTCCTTGATTATATCGCCGTGGGTAAGAATCATCCCGAGGTTGTCGAGGCGATCGTTGCCGGAGTTGCAGAAGGCTGCCGTCAGGCAGGCTGCGCACTTGTCGGCGGCGAGACGGCCGAAATGCCGGGAATGTATGACGAAGATGAATATGACATAGCGGGCTTCACGGTTGGCGCTGTCGAGAAATCAAAGCTGATCGACTGTTCGAAAGTCAGCGTTGGCGATATTCTCATCGGTCTCCCCTCTTCGGGTGTTCACTCGAACGGGTTCAGCCTTGTCCGTAAAATCATTTCCGATAATTCACTCTCATTCACAGACAATCTTCCCGAGCTTGGCCACACTTCAATCGGAGATGTTCTTCTGACGCCGACTCGAATCTATGTAAAACCCGTTTTGGCTCTGCTTAAGGAAGTGGACGTTCACGGACTTGCCCATATAACCGGCGGCGGCTTTGATGAGAACATTCCGCGAATCCTGAAGGATGGTCAGGGTGTTGAAATCAAAGAGGGCTCTTGGGAGATTCTTCCGGTCTTCCGTATGCTGGAGAAATATGGTCATGTTCCTCACCGCGAGATGTTCAATATCTTCAATATGGGCATCGGAATGGTGATCGCAGTCAACCCGGCTGACGTTGAAAAGACAATTGACATCCTCAAGGCTCAGGGCGAAGACCCGAAAGTCATAGGCGAAATCATCGAAGGCAAGGGGGTCACACTGATTTAAATAGGTGTGTGACGCCTTAAATATTATTCATCTACCGGACATCTGTCTGAACTTATCATTTACCTTCCGGACATAGGTCTGAGAGAGATAACAATCCATTATAAAATAAAAAAGTGAAAGCTCTAATCAGCGTATCAGATAAGCGCGGCATCATAGAATTTGCCTCCGCACTCAGCCGCATGGGCTGGGAAATCATCGCCACCGGCGGCACGATGAAGACTCTTCGTGAGGCCGGCCTGACGATAATCAATATCAGCGACGTCACGGGATTTCCCGAAATATGCGACGGACGCGTCAAGACCCTTCATCCGAAGGTTCATGGCGGTCTGCTCGGACGCAGGGACATTCCTGAACACATGGCTCAGCTCGAAGCCAATGGAATCGAAACTATTGATATGGTTTGTGTCAACCTTTATCCTTTCGAGGCGACTATCGCCAAGGAAGGCGTAACAATGGAAGATGCTGTCGAGAATATAGATATAGGCGGTCCCTCTATGCTCCGTTCCGCCGCCAAGAACTTCCGTGACGTGACCGTCGTTTGCGATCCGGACGATTATGAAAAGGTTCTTGAAGAGATCCACGAATTGGGCAATACAACACCCGAGACACGTCTTCAGCTTTCAGCCAAGGCTTATACCCACACAGCTGAATATGACTCGCACATCGCAACTTATATGCGCCGTCAGGCAGGACTGGACGAGAAACTTTTCTTGAATTTCGATATTGTCCAGACTCTCCGTTACGGTGAGAATCCTCATCAGAAAGCGGCTTTCTATCGTGCCGACAAGGAAGTTCCATATTCAGTTGCGTTTGCCCGCAAGCTCGGAGGCAAGGAGTTGTCATATAACAATATTCAGGACGCAAACGCCGCGCTTAATATTGTCCGCGAATTTGAAGAGCCGTTCTGTGTGGGCCTGAAGCACATGAATCCATGTGGCGCCGCTGTCGGCCATGACCTTAAAGAAGCATGGCTCCATGCCTATGAAGCGGATAAGGTCAGCATCTATGGCGGAATCGTGGCGATGAACCGTCCTCTGACGGCCGAAGTGGCAACTCTGATGAAACCTATTTTCCTGGAAATCGTGATGGCACCTGAATTCACTCCGGAAGCACTTGAAGTTTTGGCCTCGAAGAAGAATCTGCGTCTTCTGGAGGTAAAGATGGATAATTCCAAGGTGGCTTCGCGCCAATATGTCGGCGTCAACGGAGGTTTGCTCGTTCAGGACGCGGACGTCGAGATCAAACCGATCGAAGAATCGATGTGTGTGACCGAACGCAAGCCGACCGAGAAAGAACTGAAAGATCTCAATTTCGGCTGGAAGATTGTCAAGCACGTGAAATCCAACGCAATCTGCGTTGTCAAGAACGGAATGACACTCGGTGTCGGCGCCGGTCAGATGAACCGTGTCGGATCAGCTGAAATCGCGCTCCGACAGGCTCGCGATGCCGGACATAAGGAAGGTCTTGTTTTGGCGTCCGACGGATTCCTCCCCTTCGATGACACCGTTGAGTTGGCTTCCCGTTTCGGAGTGACAGCTATCGTGCAGCCCGGAGGCTCGATCCGCGATGAAGACGCTATCAGAAAAGCGAATGAGAAAGGCATTGCGATGCTCTTCACGGGAATGCGCCATTTCAAACATTGATTTTTCTATCCTGTAAGCAAGATGAAAGATAAAAAAGTATTGGTTGTCGGCGGCGGCGGTCGCGAACACGCGATCGTCGACGCCCTCAGCCGTTCGGAGAAAGTTGAAAAGATTTTCTGCGCTCCCGGCAATGCGGGGATTGCAGAACAAGCTGAATGCCTGGACATAAAGGCCGATGATGTCGAAAACCTCGTTAAGTTTGCGGCTGAAAACGGCATTGACATGACGGTTGTCGGTCCCGAAGCAGCTTTGGCAGCCGGAATATCTGATGAATTTCAGAAAAAAGGTCTGAAAATTTTCGGTCCTACACGCAAGGCGGCCCGAATCGAGAGCAGCAAGGAATTCGCCAAGAAGATTATGGAAAAATACCATATTCCGACAGGCGGTTACCGCTCGTTCACCGATTTCAATGAAGCTCTGGAATATGTGAAATCGCGCCCTCTGCCCGCTGTCATCAAATATGACGGGCTTGCGGCCGGAAAGGGTGTCGTTGTCGCCGAAACATACGAAGAAGCCGAAATGGCATTGAGTGACATGCTGCTTGACGCCGCATTCGGTGAAGGGAAGGTGATTGTCGAGGAATTCCTTGAGGGCCCCGAGTTCTCATTTATGTGTGTCGTCAGCGGGGAACGTGTCTATCCGCTTGCGATCGCTCAAGATCATAAGCGCGCTTATGACGGAGACAAAGGGCCGAACACTGGCGGCATGGGAGCTTATTCTCCCGTTCCGTTCATCTCCGAGGCTGTCCGCGACGAGGCCCTGACAAGGATTATGATTCCGGCCGCCAAAGGTCTTATGTCTGAAGGATCGCCTTTTGTCGGTGTGCTTTACGGAGGCCTTATACTTACAAAAGAAGGTCCGAAAGTGATCGAGTTTAACGCTCGTTTCGGTGACCCTGAGACCGAGGTTGTCCTTCCTCGCCTTGAATCCGATATTTATGATCTATTCGAAGCGGCAGTCGAAGGTTGGGATTGTTCCACAAAATGGAATCCCGAGGCTTGCTTAGGCATTGTTCTCGCTTCGGAAGGATATCCCGGCTCTTACAAAAAGGGTGCGGAAATAACGGGGCTTGAAAACGTAGACGGCAAAGTTTTCCACATGGGAACAACACGCGATGAAAACGGCGGACTCCTGACGGCCGGCGGACGCGTGCTTATGGTTACGGGCATGGGCCACGGAATCAAGGCCGCTCACGAGGCCGCCATGAAGAATGTTGAGTCTGTTGAATGCGAAACACTGTTTCACCGGACCGATATCGGACGGCAGGCACTTTGATCATTAAAAATCACTGCGGAAAAAATTTAAGAATCTCTACGGGTATGATAATCAGTGGTAAAGATTTAGCTAAAGAGGTAAAAGAAAATATAGCGCGAAAAGTTGCGAGCTATAAGATTGAATATGGACGCGAGCCGAACCTTTGTGTCATTCTTGTCGGTGACGACCCAGCTTCCGCCGGCTATGTCCGTTCGAAGGGCAAAGCCGCCGAAGCCGTTGGATTCTCACACACGCAGATCAATCTTCCGGCCAACATCACCGAGCATGAGCTGATTGATCGCATTAAAGAACTCAATGACGATGAAGGAATCGACGGTATTCTCGTTCAGTTGCCTTTGCCCAAACATATCCGCAAGCACCGTGTGATCGACGCCATAGACCCGAATAAGGATGTTGACGGGTTCCATGCACGGAACGTCGACGCGCTCTGGCACAGGATTCCCGGCATACGGGCCTGTACCCCTAAAGGGATAATAAAACTTTTGGATAAGGCCGGCGTCGAGATCGCCGGTAAGCATGCCGTGGTCATAGGACGAAGCAACATTGTCGGCTTTCCCGTTGCCAAATTGCTTCTTGACCGCAATGCGACAGTGACAATCGCCCATTCGCATACAGTCGATTTGGGTTCAATCACACGTCAGGCGGATATCCTTGTGGTGGCAATAGGAAGACCGAAACTCATAAAGGGAGACATGGTTAAAGAGGGTGCGGCCGTAATTGATGTCGGCATCTCTCGCGACCCGGTGACGGGAGAAATATGCGGCGACGTGGACTTCGAGGAGGTCGAACCGAAAGCCGGTGTCATAACTCCTGTTCCCGGCGGCGTCGGGCCGATGACAATTGCATGCCTAATGGAGAATACTCTCGATTGCTACACTCGAAAAATGCAGTGGTGAATTTTTTAAATATTTATGATATTTGATTCAGCTTCGGCTGAAATTGCCGATCCTACGCTTCGGCGAAAACAATAATAAAATAACAATGATTGAAAGATATGGAAGAGACGTCATGCGCGACGTCTGGACAGAAGAAAATAAATTCCGTGCTTATTTGAAAGTGGAACTCCTTTCGGCCGAAGCATGGAGAGAACTCGGTGTTGTTCCGCCTGAAGACATCGAGAAATTATGGGCAAAGGCCACCTTTAATATTGACCGAATCAAGGAGATTGAGCTTCAGACACGTCACGACATCGTGGCTTTCACCCGAACGGTTTCCGAATCGCTCGGTGACGAACGCAAGTGGGTCCATTATGGTCTGACATCGACTGATGTTGTCGACACGGCCAACGGCTATCTCTTCACACAGGCCAACGCGATTATCCGTGATGACCTCAAACGCTTTGAAGAGATGCTGAAGAAACAGGCTCTCCGCTTCAAATATACCCCCTGCATCGGCCGAACCCATGGGATCCACGCTGATATCACATCTTTCGGACTGAAGTGGGTTCTTTGGCTGGAGGAGATGCGGAGGAACATCAAGCGTTTCGATGAGGCCGCGCGCGGCGTTGAAGTCGGAAAGATTTCCGGAGCGGTCGGCAATTTCGCCAATATCCCGCCCTTCGTCCAGGATTATGTATGCGAACACCTCGGCATCGAAAGTTCCAAAGTCTCGACTCAGGTCATTCAGCGTGACCGTCACGCCTATTATATGGCCACAATCGCACTTATCGGCGCTTCGCTCGAACAGATGGCTCTCGAAGTCCGCAATCTTCAGCGCACGGAAGTTCATGAAGTGGAGGAATCTTTCGGGAAAGGCCAGAAGGGTTCGAGTGCAATGCCTCATAAGCGCAATCCGGTTTCGAGCGAAAATATATGCGGATGTGCCCGTGTGCTTCGCGGATATATGGCGACCGCATACGAGAATGTCGCACTTTGGCATGAACGCGACATTTCACACTCGGCGACTGAACGCATAATCATGCCTGACGCCACGATATTGCTTGACTATATGCTCAACAGAATGATGGGCATTCTTGAAAATCTCGTGGTCTTTGAAGACCGTATGAAGCAGAATATCTATATGACCAATGGCGTCATCTTCGCCCAGAGAGTGATGAACGCATTGATCGACAAAGGGTTTGTCCGTGAAAAAGCTTACGATACTGTCCAGCCCATCGCGATGCGCGCCATGGCCGAAGGAGCAGCCTATCAGGACCTTCTCCGTCAGGATCCGACCGTAAGCTCAATGCTGACCGACGAGGAGCTCGAAAACTGCTTCACCCTCGACTATTATATGAAAAATGTCGATCATATCTATAAGAAGAACGGCCTATAAATAGAAATCGAATCAATCATTCAGTCCAAATCACCGTAACATGCCTTCGGCACTTGCTTGTAATGACAGTGAATGATTAATATTCATATATTTAGTATAAATTTAAGACAACATATAAATATGTCCGAACGTTTAGTTGTAATTGGCTCCCAATGGGGCGACGAAGGCAAGGGCAAGATAACGGATTATTTCGCTTGCCGTGCCGATATGGTGGTTCGCTATCAAGGGGGCAACAATGCCGGCCACACAGTGGCTTTTGACGGCAATAAATATTCTCTCCAGAGCATTCCTTCGGGAATCTTCAATCCGCGGACCGTCAATGTCATGGCCAACGGAATGGTGGTCAATCCGGAATCTGTGGTCGCTGAGCTTCAGAAACTTCATGACCGCGGAATCACTGATTATCAGCTCTTCATCTCCGACCGGGCTGCAATGGTCATGCCTTGGCACGCTGATCTCGACGGCGCTTACGAAGCCAAGAAAGGTTCCGCTCTTATAGGAACGACAAAAAAAGGGATAGGTCCGACCTATAGCGACAAGTATTCAAGGACCGGTCTCAGAATCGGTGACCTCCTTGAACCCGAATATTTTGCCGAACGTCTCCGCGCCGCTATCGAAGTCAAGAACATGGAGCTGAAGATGCTCGGACTCCCGGAATATGATTTTGAGCAGGTCTACAACAGATATATGGACCTCGCTAAGATAATCGGCCCGATGATCACCGACACTTCGGCTCTCATAAATGCCTATATCCGGATGCCTGAGAAGAAGATCCTTTTCGAAGGCGCACAGGGCATGATGCTGTGCTGTGATCACGGCACCTATCCGTTCGTGACCTCCTCGAGTCCTTCTTCAGCCGGAATATGCGTCGGCGCCGGCGTCGCGCCGAAATGGATCGAAAACGTCGTCGGTGTGGCCAAAGCTTATTGCACCCGTGTCGGCGAAGGTCCTTTCCCGACGGAACTTTTTGATGAACGCGCCCACGAAATCCGCGAGCGCGGCCATGAATACGGAACCGTCACCGGCCGTCCCCGCCGTGTGGGTTGGTTTGATGCCGTGGTTGCAAGATATACAGGCCAGCTCGCCGGAATCGATTATTGGGCTTTGATGCTCTTCGATGTGCTCTCAGGCCTCGATAAAATCAATATTTGCACCGGATATGAACTGGACGGGCAAATAATTTCAGCTCCCCCCTCGACAATTTCAAAGCTCTCCCGCTGCAAACCCATTTTTATTGAAATGGAAGGCTGGAAAGAGGATATCACAAACATCCGAGATTTCAATGATCTGCCCGATGCTGCCAAGGCATATGTCCGCAAGATTGAGGAACTCACGGAAATCCCCGTGGGCATTATATCCGTCGGACCGGACCGCACTCAGACAATCACTATCGCTGAAAAACTCCGTGAATTCTAAGAGTCCGTTTCACATCGGGACTCAGACTCTTCTCAAAATATTTTCAAGAACCAAATAAACTTTATATATGTCATTCGCACAAGAAAGAATCAGCCAGGAGGGCCTGACATTTGATGATGTCCTTCTCGTCCCGGCCTATTCGGAAGTCACTCCCAATATGGTCCGACTGGGATCTCGATTCTCACGAAATATCACGCTGAATATTCCCTTTGTCTCGGCCGCAATGGACACAGTGACCGAATCGGACCTTGCAATCGCAATGGCCCGGGAGGGAGGGATCGGAGTGATCCATAAAAATATGTCTATCGAGGCTCAGGCGGCCGAAGTGCGCAAGGTTAAGCGCGCTGAAAGCGGAATGATCTACGATCCTGTGACCATAACCGGCACTCAGACCGTTGGCGACGCTCTCGACCTGATGAAGGAAAATCATATTGGCGGAATACCCGTAGTTGACGATTCAAACCACCTTATTGGTATTGTCACAAACCGTGATCTGCGTTTCCAGACCGACATGCAGCTTCCCATTTCCGAGGTCATGACAAAAGATAACCTTGTCACAACCACGAACCCCAATCTTTCGGAAGCCTCCCAGATTCTGCTTCGCCATAAAATCGAGAAGCTCCCTGTTGTGGACGCCGATAATAATCTCATCGGCCTTATCACATATCGCGACATTACCAAAATTCAGGACTATCCGAACGCGTGCAAGGACTCCAAAGGGCGTCTCCGTGTGGCCGCCGGTGTCGGCGTCACGAGCGACACGATTCAGCGCGTTGATGCACTCGTAGAGGCCGGTGCGGACGCTGTTGTCATCGACACCGCCCACGGACATTCCGCAAATGTCGTCAACACCCTGAAATCTGTAAAGGCTAAATATCCCGATCTCGATGTCGTTGTCGGAAATATCGCCACGGCCGAGGCCGCCGCATATCTGATCGAAGCCGGCGCGGACGGCATCAAGGTCGGAATCGGCCCCGGTTCGATCTGCACGACCCGCATCGTTGCCGGTGTCGGTGTGCCACAACTCTCGGCGATTTATGATGCATCTCAAGTCGCTCATGCTCACGGAATTCCGGTGATTGCAGACGGCGGGCTCCGTTATTCGGGTGACGTCGTGAAGGCTCTCGCAGCCGGAGGTGACGCCGTGATGATGGGATCCATGCTCGCAGGTGTAGAGGAGTCTCCCGGCGAAACGATCATCTATAACGGACGAAAATTCAAGTCCTATCGCGGAATGGGCTCAATTTCAGCCATGAAAGCCGGTTCTAAAGACCGTTATTTCCAGAGTGAGAAGACCGACAGCAGCAAGTTTGTTCCGGAAGGCATTGAGGCCAGAGTCCCGTATAAAGGGACGCTGAGCGAGACTGTCTATCAGCTCATTGGCGGATTGCGCTCAGGCATGGGATATTGCGGTGCGGCCGACATCGAATCACTCCATAGCGCCAAGTTTGTCAGAATCACTTCCGCCGGAGTCATTGAGAATCACCCTCACGACGTGACTATCACTAAAGAAGCTCCGAACTATTCTCGCTAATTTAAGACCACGTCTAAATCTTGTAAAAACAATTTCCGATGAGGATGATAACTCATCTTCATCGGGAGAATATATTGTATGGAAAAAATATTAATTCTGGATTTCGGAAGCCAGTATACACAACTCATAGCGCGACGTGTCCGTGAGCTGAACGTATATTGCGAGATCCACCCCTTCAACAAAGTTCCGGCCATTGATGCCGATGTCAAGGGCGTTATTCTTTCGGGGAGCCCGTCGTCGGTGCGCGATGAGGATTCTCCACGTCCTGACCTTTCCCGGATCAGAGGGAAATTGCCGTTGCTGGGTGTCTGTTATGGTGCCCAACTGCTTGCGCTCTTAGGCGGTGGAGAAGTCGAGGGAGCTCCTTCTCGCGAATATGGTCGCGCGATGCTGACCGTGACGGCTCCCGAGGACCCTCTGATGAACGGTCTCCCCTCTCCGACTCAGGTCTGGATGTCGCACGGCGACACTATCACTTCAATACCCGCCAATTACGAGATCATCGGTTCGACTGACAATGTTCGTGTCGCCGCCTATCATATCGGCGGCGAAATGACCTGGGGCATTCAATTCCACCCCGAAGTGTTCCATTCCACTGACGGACCACTTCTGCTGAAGAATTTCGTGATGAATATCTGCGGTTGCTCGGGTTCATGGAGTCCGGCTTCATTCATAGACTCTACGGTTGCCGAACTTCGCGAGAAGCTGGGAGACGACAAGGTTATTCTCGGCCTGTCCGGAGGCGTAGACTCAACAGTGGCAGCCGTCCTTCTCAACAAAGCCATCGGTCACAATCTTCAGTGCATCTTCGTTAATAACGGCCTTCTCCGCGCCAACGAATTCGAGGACGTTCTCGCCCAATACAAGGGAATGGGACTGAACGTTGCCGGTGTGGATGCTTCCGAAAGATTCTACGCCGATCTCAAAGGTGTCACGGACCCAGAGCAAAAGAGAAAGATCATCGGCCGCGACTTCATCGAAGTCTTTAATGAAGAAGCCCAAAAATTTGAGGGTGCAAAATGGCTTGCTCAAGGAACAATATATCCCGATGTTATTGAATCTGTGTCAGTCAAGGGTCCCTCGGCGACTATCAAATCACACCACAATGTGGGCGGTTTGCCCGAGAAGATGCACCTGAGCATTGTCGAACCGCTTCGCTTGCTGTTCAAGGATGAAGTTAGACGCGTAGGTAAAGCTCTTGGAATCGATCAGACATTGCTTGGACGCCACCCCTTCCCCGGACCGGGTCTCGGAATACGCATCTTAGGCGAAGTGACGGCAGAGAAAGTCAATATTCTTCAGCAAGCAGACAAGATTTTCATCGACAATCTCCGTGAGGCCGGTCTCTATGATCAGGTTTGGCAAGCCGGAGTAATGCTGCTCCCCGTTCAAAGTGTCGGAGTCATGGGCGATGAACGCACATACGAGCGGTGCTGCGCATTGCGTGCGGTTATCTCAACCGACGGAATGACAGCCGATTGGGTTCATCTCCCCTATGAATTCCTCGCTAAAGTCAGCAATGAGATCATCAACAAGGTCCGCGGAATAAACCGCGTTGTCTATGACATCTCTTCCAAACCACCGGCAACCATCGAATGGGAATAACATTCCGATTTTATCGTCAGATCACCCAAGGCGCGTTGGCGTTTCAAGCGTGACCGCCTGCAGAGCAGGCATTTAACATTAGGCCCGCATCACCCACCGCGTAGCGCGTGGGCGGTGCGGGTATAGGCCACCTTTATCAACGTGAAAGGCCCTGCAGCGCAGGGCTTTAACACTAGGCACGTATGACGGCCCGCGTAGCCGGCCGTCGTGCGTGTATACGAACAATCATAATATCCATAAATGGAGCCATGCGTTAGCTTGGCTTTTAGTTCCCCCACCTTGCAAGAATAACAGTCATTTATAGAATAACAATCGGCGACACATGCATTAACATTTTTTGTAGAGATCGGTATAAGGATCTTAAAGCCAAGCTGACGCATGGCTCCATTTATTATTTTTGTTGTGTTATCGTCTATACACGCACCCTCGCCGCGC
>CAYQQG010000067.1:0-11160 GCA_964419535.1 uncultured Sangeribacter sp. | reverse complement strand
GCAAAAGCATCGGCAGACAGCCCGACATCGGATTCGCTCCCGCCTTGGAATATAGTGCCATTGTCTTCTGCTGACGGACCATAGCGTTCTCCTGACCGGGATATTTCTCATTGATCTTCTGAATGTCCGGAGCCAGCACACGCATCTTGGCCTGACTTTTATAAGACTTGAACGTCAGCGGGAAAAGAATCAGCTTGATAAAGATCGTGAGCAACAGGATTATGATTCCGTAATTGGAGATAAACTTGCCCAAGAACGAGAACACCGGGATGATGATTCCGACGTTGATCCAACGGAAAAGCGTCCACCCCAAAGGAATAAGGCGCGTGAGATCCAGATTCTCATCCGGACAGATGCGGGTGTCCAGATGTGAGAGGAGCGGATAAAGATTAGGACCGATATACAGGTTGAAGCCTGTCGGCGACGAAGCGCTCCAATCATAATCGTTCACTTCGGCGTGGGCCGTGCAATCCTTCAGGTAATCGCTGTTCTTGATGACCTTGGATTCGAAATCCGCGCTATTGAAATTCTTATCGGCAATCATCACCGACGAGAAGAACTGGTTCTTGAATGCGATCCATTTCACCTTCGCCTGACGCTCTTCCGAATCATTCTTATTCTCCGAAAGGTTTTCGACAGACCCTCCGGCGAATTTATAGAAAATTCCCGAGTTGCGTTCCTCGAACATGCGTCCCTGTTCCTGACGTTTGATCTGCTGGGTCCAGTCGAAAGCCAGAATGCGGTTGTTCGTCTCAACGATCTTATCCATATTCTTCTGGACGATGCGTACCCCGATGACATAATTCTTTCCGCGGGGAAGCGTATACTCTATTCCCCAATATGTCTGGGGATCAAACTCGAGAGCCATGCGGACAGTCGAATCGTTCAGCAGTCTCGGCGTGAAGTAAAGATCTTTCGTCTCCACCGGCTGAGCCAGCGGAAGAGTGAAATTGAACGAATTGGAATTGCCATCGAATATGACGACCTTATTCTTGACCTTCTTGCTCTCATCGGCCGAATATTCCGAATCATAATCCTTCAGCTCGGCGCGAGTGATCGAACCCGACTTGGAATCAAGCGTCAGGATTATCACGTTGTTCGAAAGCTGAATCTTCCTGCTCTCGCCCGTGAGGAATTTCGCAAACTTACCGAATCGGCCCATCGAAGTCGACATTTCGCGGATATTCTCAACGAGACGGCGCTGTTCGGGAATGGACAGACCGCCGTGCGACTCACCTAAAAGATCAGAAAGTCCTATGACCTTATCACCGTTACGGATCGAACCGTAAAGCGAATCTCCCATAAGCGAAAGCGAATAGTCACCATCCTCATGAGTATAAATCCTATGGCCCGCTTCGTCAACTTTCACATCGCCGTTAGCGGCAAGATTCTTCTTCAGCCACTCCATCTCATTGGCCGAAAGAGCGTCATAATCCTTAGCCTCGTTATTCGAGGAATTGTCAGCCGACTGCTCGACCTGAGCGTCCTGATTTGTGTCCTTCTTAGGCTGGAGCCACATAAATCCCACGAACACCAGAGCCATAAGCACGAGTCCATAGATAGTATTTTTATCCATCGGGCAGAATTCAGTTTTTTATAATTGCAGAGTTCAGTTTATTCAGACCGCAAAGTTAATAAATTTTTCTCTACTCTGCAAAAACATTCAAACCCGTCCTCTCTTTCCGCCCGCCCTTTCTTTCCGCGCAGTCAATGAAACCCGAAGCGCGAAGCCAATGGTGCCGCGAGCGGAAGCGAGTGGAAACCTGAGCCTCAAACCGAGACCTCTCCTTTGATTGCCGGCCACGGGTCATACCCCTCCAGACGGAAATCCTCATATTTGAAATCGAAAATAGATTTCACATCCGGATTTATAATCATCCGCGGCAATGGACGCGGCTCGCGGCTCATCTGAAGTTTCACCTGTTCCAGATGATTCCTATATATATGCACATCCCCGAACGTATGAATGAATTCTCCCGGCTCCAGACCGCAGACCTGAGCCATCATCATGCACAGCAACGCATAAGACGCGATATTGAACGGCACGCCGAGAAACGAATCCGCACTCCGCTGATAAAGCTGAAGCGAAAGTTTCCCGTCCGCCACATAAAACTGGAAAAAGGCGTGACACGGCGGAAGATTCATATTCTCAAGATCCGCCACATTCCATGCGCTGACGATTATCCGGCGCGAATCCGGATTGTTCTTGATCTGCTCCACCGCCTGTGAGATCTGATCGATAAATCCGCCGTCATATCCCGGCCATGACCGCCACTGATAGCCGTATATATGTCCGAGATCGCCGTCCTCATCGGCCCATTCGTTCCAAATCCTCACTCCATTGGCCTGAAGGGTCTTTGCATTCGTATCTCCCGCCAAAAACCACAGCAGTTCATGAATAATGCTCTTCAGATGCACCTTTTTCGTCGTCAGAAGCGGGAACCCCTTATTTAAATCGAACCGCATCTGATAGCCGAAGGTTGATATCGTCCCGGTCCCGGTCCTATCCTCCTTCACCGTCCCCTTTTCCAACACATGCCTCAACAGCTCTATATATTCTTTCATAACACTTCTATAGAAAATCTTTTAATTACAATAATTGCAAATCCAAACCTCAAAAAAGACACTCGCCTCCAAATCCTTCCCGCTCGTTTCTCGGCTAAGATTTTACTCTCATTCGGTATAGGCCCGGATCCGGACAATTGGCGATGCGGGATGCCAACTCGTTAAGTTCCTGAGCCCGGCTATAACTCATTTCCTGTTTCCGGGTCTGATATACCGCCGGCCCAACCAAAAGCAAACGTCCGGCCGACATCAGATCAAACTCCTTTCCTTGGGCAGCAAAGCGCTCACTGAACCCATTATCACAAATCCTTATGATGTTCCCGTCTTGCGACTCGGCCAAATACCTAATCTTTTTCTCTTCCGGATGTATAAACGGAGAGACCAGCACTCCGTCGTTCTTTAAAACCAACTTATAATTATATTTCTCCCTTTCCCAAATATCTTTCGTATATTTTCGGGAAAATTTTACCCTTATACGGTGCGGATTCTTAAGAAGAAATATATTTCCGCGAGCTTCATATTCTTCATTCCCGATTTTTATAATAACCGGACGGCGAAACAGGTCCGGAAATTTTCGCTTTATAAGCAAGCGCCTCGGATTCTGAATTATATAATTCTTTTGATTTTCAAATTCATCGTCCGTATACGCAATTTTATCATTAAAGCCTTTCTTGAATAGCGGCTTTAATTTCTCCGGCCGCTCACATTCCGGAAGAGAATCATGATATAGCCTCGAACAATACCCCTTCAGAGAAGCCACCGCGGCCATCAGCGTGCAATTCAAGCTCCTTCTGATTTCTACGCAAATATGGACATGGTCGGGCATAACAACCCATGCCGCCACCTCAATCTCTCTGAATTTAAGCATCCATTTCTCTATTGCAGATTTAATCGCCAATCCCGGGGCCAGCAACTGAGAATGCGGAAAATCCGGTTGCTGACGATCAGACACCGACGGGTTCCCCTCCACTACTGAGAACCGCGGGACATCATCCGATTTAATAAACGTCAGCATATACTTTGCCGGCATCATATAATCATGATGATATGCGCGACGGTTGAAATTTGGTTTCACCGGCTGCGACACGGGGCTATCTCTTTCCTCCCTTGAATAAGGTTTCATTATTGAGGGTTAAACATTACGAATTTTCCGAAGCAAAAAGCCTCACTGGATGATGCAAAATTAACATAAAAAATGAAGTTTACCAAATCATCATTGCAGAGCAATGGGAAGAGACGCGGAAAAACGGGAGAAGCCGGCGGCATGAAGGCCGTCGGCTTCTCTATAAAAGGATTAATAGTCTTTGTGATGTCTATTGTCTTTAGGATCTTTCGTCAGCGTGTTTTATCGGACGATGATCTTATCAGACTTGTCACCGCGCACTCGGATGTAGATTCCGGGCTGCAGATTCTCGGCATTTACCTTCACTCCGTTCAGGTTGAAGTAAACAGCCTCTTCAGCATCGTTGAAATCTAAGATTTCTTCGACTTCGGTCTCGACATCTTGCTTGCTTCCACGGACAACGTTAAGTGTATACATCGGCGATGTGATTCCGTTCTGCTTGAACTGAACGAGATATTGGCCATTGTTGCCTTCATCGATCGGAATCTTTGGAGTGCTGTTGATGCTATAGCGTGTCATTTCGGTGTCTACACCTGTTTCGTCAGCTGTAGCGAACGGGTTGTGAGAAGAACCTTCCGGAATCAGAATACCGGAACCGAAGTTGGTCGAGTTCACAGAAGTCACGCGACGACGCGGAGCAGAGCTCGGAGTTGATCTCTCCTTCCAATAGATTTCGAGAACATTCTCATCTCCGATCTGATATGTCGCACTGTGAGGCTGGAAAGCTAACTTATCACGGAAATTAACGCGATTATCTTCTTCTCCTGCTGGCGGTTCTTTTCCTTCTTTATATTCTTCCGAGGGGATGATAGCCTTATATTCGCCGTTTTCATCCACTCCGACGCCGGCTCCATTGATGTGGAGACCGATACCTTCAACTGTCGGATATATGCGGAGCGGAATATCGATTGACGAGCGGTGGAAGATGTCGTCAGCCAATTTCTGTTCGATATGGATCTTTGCAAGACCGGCAGTATAGCCGCGGACATACATCTTGGCGATTCCTCGGCCTTCTGAAGTACTTGCTTTTTCAACAGTGAATATTGAACCGTCATCCTTCGTAATAATTTCAAGAGGTTTGTTCTTGCCGCCGGCCGGGAAGTATTTGTCATATTCCGTGTCGCGGACAATTCGAACCTCGAGGTTATTGAGACGAGACAGGTCGTTGCCATAGTTGTCATAGCCGGAAGCATACTCGATATAGAGGGGAGTCAGGTGGTCTTCATGACAATCATCGCTGTGTGCGGGCAGAGCGATCGCACCAAGCTTTACGAATGTCGGAGCGTCAGCATTGCCCTCTATGATGCCATAACTGAAGTCAGCTTTAGTCTTATTCGCTGTGACAGCAACAGTGTTCTCAGTCCAAGTGACAACCAATTTATAGTTCTGAGCGCCGGCTACGGGACGGATTGAATAGATGCCGTTCTCGGCTTTGTGGAACGTATTCACGTAGCCTGAGCGGAGCGCAGTGTTGGTTGCACAAGAATAAGTGATATAGTCGTAGCTTTCACCGGATGAAGTTGTCTTTTTGTAACGGGCCACCAACTGGAACTGAGCCGCTGGGAGGAGACCGTCAACATAATAGATCAGCTTTTCCGGGTTTTCAGTGTCAGTGACATTGAGGGGATAGATCATCTTTCCGGGAACATTAGAATTAGTTCTGCCCTCCTGGAGACCATTGCCGACAGCAGCCTTAACAGCATTGTTGGCGACATTATCGCTAACGCTGCCCGAGTTGTCTACTGCAAGATAAATAGCATCGGGAGCAACCAGAGTTGAGAGTTGGATGATCGCTGGCTGCTCTACAAGATTCTTTTCTTCATCATAGTAATAGGCGCGGCGATAAACGTTACCGTCTCTGTAGTTAACATTGACAAAGTTGAGCGAACAGAGCGAACCGGCGCAATAAAGGTGGTTGCCGTGATAGTGTTTGCCATCAACTTCAACATCCTGAACGTTGTTCACATTCATCTGGTGAGCCGATTTCAGACCGGGTTCTTTAGTCGCGTTGTGGGCCTTAGATGAATATGACGTATTGTCTTCAGCAGTTATGTTATCACCACCTTGGCCAGTGCGAAGCACAGTCCATTCCTTGATCTGATTCAGATCATTATTTGAATATCCGGTTGGCGAATCAGTCTTGCAACCCATCGGGAAGAAGGAGAGCTCTTCAAGAGTGATGTTATTCGGAAGAATGTCACGAGCGATAGCCACGCGGATCAATCTCTTGCCCGAGATCTCAACCGGATAAACATAGTGCTTGCCCGGGATACCGGTCGCACGGAATATTTCGCCATCTTTCTTATATTTGATTTCGACAGCAAGTTTATGATCGCCATTAGAATCATCAACCCAGTCAACATATTCCGGAACGTCGAGATAAATCACTGAATATGCAGTGCCGGCCCACGGTTCAACGGTCTGTTGGCTCAGATCGTCCATATAGTTGAACCACATGCGCGGCAGATATTCCGTTGCGGGATATTTCACATATTCATTATTATTCTCATCTTTTGCCTTGCCTTCGTTGGTGTAGATGCCACCATCAACGAGATAGAGGTTCTTGGTCTGTTTGGCGCCCTCTTTTTGATTATTATTGAAGATAAGCTTAGGACGAACATAGGAACCGTCAGCGTGTTGCTTAACTTTGAGGTTAATCTCAAACACTTTCGTTCCTGGTTCCATTTCGATACCACTCGAGATGGTACTGAGCGTTGTGAGAGTCATCTTCTGGCCCGGCCAATCACCATTACGTTCAGTGGTGTCAGTGCTGCCCCAATCATCTTCATTTCCACCAACAGGATGCAGACCGAAGTCCGAATAGTTGTAAACTGCGATATCATTCCAACCGGCTCGGTCAATGAAGTAAACCTTTACGGTTTTCTCCACTGTCTCCGGTGTGATAGACATCAGCGGACGGCCATTCTTCCATTCTATTGCGATATCTGCATAATCCTCATATTCGTCGGTATTTACTTTGAGATCGCTATATCTTTCATCTGAAAGAGAGCGGTTCCACATTCTGAAATAGTCTGTAGATCCATCAGCAATGTTGCCAACATTTGCCACGGGGAGTCTGAACTGAGTTTCAGAACCGTTCTCATATACTGCAAAGACAGAATATACAGTATTCTTTGTGAGCGTAGCCGTTGATGTGGCATAATTGTCTTCAGAGCCTTCCACTTTCGGAACTTCGACTGTCTCATCGCCAGACTTCAAAACGAACTTCACGGGAGCGGGTTGCTGCACTTCGAGAGTGAACACGTATGAGTTATAAATATCAGGATCTTCATTTTCAACGGTTGTTGAACCGGTGAAGTTTGCACGAATCAGTGAGAAGGCATCGACCTTGTCGAGTTTTGCTGTTTTCACCTCGGCCGGTGCTTGGTCTGCATCACGAGTTAACTCCATACGATAGGACTGATCCTCGCTGTTGAACCATGCATCGTCAAGTTGATACGCAGTCTTGTCATCGGTTGCGATATTATAGATCTGACCTGAGCGGCCAACGATACAGAATTTCGTACCGGTCGGGAAGTCACCCTCATCGGTTGCGCTAAAGTTATGCTGGTATTCGCCGTCAGCTACGCGGTCATAGATATAAACCTTGCCGGGAGTTGACATAGCTTCTTTGACAACATTGAGAATTTGGGCCGGAGTGCGTTCTTCGTATTCGTTGCCGTTATATTCACGTCTCAGATTTTCTTTTTCATCGAGACAGTAGAGATACATACGGTTGGGCTGAGCCATCCAGAGTTCGTTGGCCGTGATAGTTACCGTTCTGTTTGTCCAGTTATACTCCACGTCATAGCGAGTGTTGACCAAACCGGCATTTTCACCCATTCTTGTGTTTTTGTTTGCCTTGGCGACGTCCTCAGAAACTTCTTTGAGTTTATAGGGAGAACCTGTGATAAGACCGTCCTCAACAACCAAAGGATGTTCAGCTTCGTCAACAATCCAGTATTTGATCAAACCGAGATTATCGAGAGTGCGGAAATAGAATGTGTCATAGCCCAATCCGAGACCGTCATTCTCTTTCACTGAACCGCGATAGTCATACCCACGGTCAATAGTCACATACTGACCGCCGATATAGTTTGCACCGTCTGTTGTGTGGACATTGTCAAACTGATCGCCATAGAAGATTGTAAGCGAACTGGCTTCAGGATTTATCGGAGTTTGGTTGGCAGCTGCTTTGAACTCAATTCTCTTTGTGTTCCAGTCAACGAAGATATCTACCTGTCCACTATATTTGGAGATCATATAGTTGTTACGATTGTCACTATAATGTTTCAATGTCCAATTCTCATCTGAAGTCGGGACACCGTTCATATGGAAATGATCGTAATCACTATTGCTGGGATTCCAAATATCACCTGTTGATGTGACAATTGACAAATGGTCATCCTGACGGAGATTAACATTTCTCTTGACATACTTGCTTTCATTCACATCATAGGATAATTCCCATTCATCCTTATTTACACCTTCCGATCCTCCGGCGAATGTACCTTGCAGATAAAGTTGCACAGGAATCTCAGTCACGTCGATAGATGAGACGCCGGGATAACTCAAATTGATGTTATATGTAGTATTCTTTTTGAGGCCTTTGATTGCGCGGCAATCGTCCGGAAGAGTCGGATAGTTCGGAATTTCAAACAGAGCGCCGTCAGCCGGGAAACCTAATGCCCAACCGTCTGAGAATTCGAGATGAAGCGCACCGTCAATTACATTGTCCTGATCGGAATCATCCGGAGTTGTACCGAACGACTTCACATCACCGTGAGGACATTCAAACCAGAGATACATCTCCTCTTCATTGTCACCGGTAGTATATGTGAAACTATAATTGCCGTTCTCATTCAGGGTTGCTTCTTTCACATTATCAACGCTCGGGCCATAGAGGACCTTGGTCTGAGTGTAATCCGGGATGAACTTGATGTTCGGATTCGATGTGCTATAGTTGAAGACAACTTTGAACGTTTCGTCCTCGTTGGCACCAACCAACTGACCTTTGAAACGGGTCTTATTAGTTGCCAGAGCAGTCGGATTATAGTCGTCTGCTTCGCCTGATGTACCGAAGAGAGTTAGTTTGATTTCAGTATCGAGAGCATATTCCTGTTTCGAAGCGTTCAATCTATACCAACGGATATTGCCGGCAACCAGATCCTGATAGCCTATAAGGAACTGTTTTTTGCCCACAGCAATATTAGCAGTCACAGTATTGTCAACAATAGGCTCGATAACCGAAGGAGTATCCTCGAACTTACTGTTAGCCTCGTCATAATACTGAATCAAGAGGTTATAGTCAGAGGTGACAATTACCTGTTTCTTTGTCAGCGTCAGAGTCTTTGTGTCATAATTGAAGTTGAAGCAATATTCATCTTCAAGGCCGGCACCTGCGATTGTCATGACGTTGTTCTGATAGCCCGAAGCATATTTGGTCAGAGTTGTTGCCACTCCTGGTTTGACAGTGCTGTTCTGGGGCAAACCGTAATATTCATGAACAGATCCGTTAGAGACCTTCACGATGAAATAGTCCTTACCGATCTTTTCCGGGTCGAGGTCATTGTTGTCAGCGACCCACTGATCGTCCGCATTCTTAGACAGCGCCACACCGGTTGCATTGTTCCAACCGTCGACTGTTCCCTGATTATCGGGCTTCACGTCTTTGTGATGCAGATAAACCTTATAGCCGGAGAGATTGGTTACACCCGGGGTTATAACCAAAGTTTTGTTTTTATAGTCTACAGTAAAGGCATAGTCTTTAGTTTTATCGAAAGTGGCCGTGTAATAACCATTACCCTCTTCAATACCGGTAAAAGAATTAACTTCGCCATTAATTTTTACGGCTGAATTAGTGGGGCTGAATCTATAACCTTTATTATTATCTGAGGTGTCACAGAACTGCAAATTAAAGCCACCTACTGCCTTTGCGGTAAATGTCAATACACCATTTTCGTCCAACTTACCCATAGGCTGAACGGGCCAAGAAGAACCATAACTTGCTGATTGGAATTTCACCTCGAATTTGGTGTAGTCAATAGTCGGGTCGTCACCTCCACCGCCTTCTACTTTGACATTACCACTAAAGTTGCCATTAGAATAATTTAAGGTGATTATATATTTCTTACCCTTTTCAAACTTGTAACAACCATTCCAACCGGAAGATCGTTTTTGCATAGTCCACGTTTGGTTGCCGGAGACTATGATATCATTTGTGCTATTGGACGAAAAATATGCATTTGTTGCATGAGCACCATCCCAGTTAGAAACATTCTTGTCGACAATTACGCCGTAGATATCAGCGCTCGTCGCATCAATGGTATATGTAAATACATTACCATCTTTACTAAACTTAGCGGATGATTTATTACTTTCATAGAAGTACAGTTCAGGGTCACCCACCGGATCGCTGCCACCACCTTCTTGAACGAAAGTAATGTAGTAATCGTTCTTAGCCACGGCTTCTATTTTGACCTTTTTGGAGGTCCAACCGGAAGGATTTGCCTTTGTGTTTCCTTTGGTCATTTGGTATCTGACATTAACTTGCGGATTGGACACTGTCCAATTTATATCTTCCGAGCCATTCCAAACGGTAAAGAAAACTCCATCGCTCGCATTCGTAAGAGTTGCTTCCTTCGTGTTGCCATTATTAATGGGGATTTGTAAATTTCCATCACCATTTGGCTTGAAGTAATTATCCTCAGCGAAAGAGTCTACCGGAATGGACCCGAAGGCAAGTAGTGCCATCAGATACAGTAGTAACTTTTTCATAGGTTAATAGTTAATTTATTTAGTTAAGTTAATATGTTCCGTTTGATTAAGTCTTTTCGGGGTTCGATCCCGTTGAGTTTTCTTGAAGCTGATGCTAATCCTTTCAATAGTATTGATCAGAATTTTAACATTTTGAGCCTTCATGGTGGATCTTTTCAGATACGTCGCGGATATAGACAGCACATAAGGCAATAGACAGTCTTATTAACCTCTATTTTATATTTATCTATTTATAAATAAGCCTTTTAACGTCTACAAACCTAACAAATATCAAAAGCGTCCGGATTAACTTCGCGCTAATTCGTGGCAAATATATCAAAGAATTCTTAAAAAAACAAATTTTTGTCAAAACTTTTAATTATTTTCACACATTAATCCTCCTCCCTACGCCTTAAATCCTTACCGTTGAGCACGCCGAAATTAAAAGAGTTATCTCAGATTAAATTGTCTATAGTGGCCTTCGATGATAAAATACTATTATTTCGGAGTGAGTTGCAATTTTGGCCCTCAATAATAAAGTATAATTCTGCGCTGTTCTGCCCGTGCTGCGATAAACAGTTCTGCGTGACAACAACCTCCTCGTTTTTAGTGGATACGCTGAAAATAAAACTGCGTCAAAACTCCAAGAGAACTGAGAGTATTTTTGCACGCTGAACTTTTTGCGCTAAACGGGCAGAACAGCGCAGAATTTTTGA
>CAYQQG010000066.1:0-11322 GCA_964419535.1 uncultured Sangeribacter sp. | reverse complement strand
CTACGACCCCCTGATTAACAGTCAGGTGCTCTAACCAACTGAGCTACTGAACCAAGTTTTTTGGTTGGCGATTCAGACTCGGGCTTGAACCTACGACGATTATCCTCTTTGGGATTAACAGTCAGGTGCTCTAACCAACTGAGCTACTGAACCAAGTTTTTTGGTTGGCGATTCAGACTCGGGCTTGAACCTACGACGATTATCCTCTTTGGGATTAACAGTCAGGTGCTCTAACCAACTGAGCTACTGAACCAAGTTTTTTGTAGATTTGAGGGCGCTTCCCTCAAATGCGATGCAAAGTTACAACGTTTTTTTTAATCCACCAAATTTTAAAGGATTTTTTTTAATATTTTTTTTGATTTTATATCCATTACTAATTTATATGCCGTTTAACCCTTGATATATGAGCGATTTTTTGTAAATTCGCTGTTTGAAATCAAACAAGGGGAACATCATTTGCTCTTTGAAATCATCTGAAGGATGAACAGTAAGGATTCAAACGTAAAATATTTCAATTCGCCGCGTCCGTTTCTTCTTGAGTCGGGCGAGACGCTTCCGTCACTAACAATTGCTTATCATACGTATGGCCGCCTCTCGCCCGAACGGGACAATGCCGTGTGGGTGATGCACGCCCTGACCGCGAATTCGGACGTCGCCGACTGGTGGCCGCACACCGTGGAGTCCGGAAAATTCCTTGATCCGGACAAACATTTTGTCATATGCGCCAATGTCATTGGCAGCTGCTACGGTTCTTCGGGTCCCCTCCGCCCTCTTTCGCCGGGCGAAGAACCGCTTTATGAGGATTTCCCAAATCTAACCGTGCATGACATGGTGAATGCTCATAAACTTCTTATGGAGCATCTCGGAATCAAACAGATCGACACTATGATAGGCAGCTCGCTCGGAGGATTTCAGGCCTTGGAATGGCTCGTGGATCAACCTGACGTTGCGAGACGGGCTGTGCTATGCGCGACCGATTATCAATGCCGCCCATGGCTGGCCGCTATCAACAAGGCGATGTATATGGCAATCGAAGCCGATCCGACATTTGGCGAAAAGTCGGCCGGCGCGGCCCGGAAGGGACTCGAGGCCGCGCGGGCGATCGCCCTTTTGAGCTATCGGTCCCACTCAGCTTTCGATCTCACTCAGGCGGACCCCCCGGGACGCGAAGACCCGTTCAGGCGAAAGGTTCATTCCTATCAGGCATATCAAGGGAAGAAGCTCGCCGACCGGTTTGACGTTTACAGCTATCTGAGGATGTGCCGTTCGTCAGACACACATGATGTCAGCCGGGGACGCGGCAGTTTTGCTGAAGCTCTCGGGCGCGTAAAGGCGAAATGCCTTGTTCTCGCCATAACGTCTGATATCCTTTTTCCACCTTCATATCATGAGGAACTGGTCTCCATGCTGCCGGACGCGCGGTTAGAGATCATCGAATCGGAATTCGCACACGACGGCTTTCTGATCGAACATCAGAAACTCGACAATTTAATACAGGATTTTTATAATGAATAAGCATAAGATAAGAATAGGTCTTTTCGGATTCGGCACTGTCGGCCGCGGTCTGTATGAACTTCTCCAGCGTGTCCCCGAGGCCAACGTGGAGATAACGGAGATCTGCGTCCGCAATCTCGACAAACACCGCGCGGAATATCCCGATCTTCATTTCACAACCGATTCGGCCGAAATTCTGAGCAATCCGGAGGTCAATCTGATTGTCGAGCTGATCGATGATGCCGACGCTGCCTACGAAATCGTCAAGGGTGCTTTGCGCCGTCGCTTGCCGGTCGTTACCGGCAACAAGAAGATGCTCGCACGCCACCTTCCCGAACTCATCGAACTTCAGAAAGAGATGAACACGGCTCTGCTATATGACGCTTCGGCCTGCGGTTCAATTCCTGTCATCAGAAATCTTGAGGAATATTATGACAACGACCTCCAGATCTCGGTCAAAGGTATCCTCAACGGATCTTCAAACTTCATACTTTCAAAGATCTTCAATGAGGGAATGGCTCATTCCGAGGCGCTGAAACTGGCTCGCGAGCTCGGCTTTCTCGAATCCGACCCCACTCTTGATCTTGACGGCTGGGACTCTCTCTTCAAGCTCGTCATCCTGACGCTCCACGCCTTCGGAGTATATGTCGAGCCCGAAAACGTATTCACCTATGGAATCACCCACATGAACGACGCCGACATCCGTTTCGCTCTCGAAAAAGGGCGCCGCTTCAAGCTTATCGGCCACGCCGAGAAGACGCGCGACGGACGCCTTGTCATGGCCGTGATTCCCCAGCTCATTTCGAAAAACAAATTCATATACTCCTGTGAGGATGAATTCAACGGGGTTGTCATCAAAGGTCTGTTCTATGGCAAGCAATTCCTCGTCGGCCGCGGAGCCGGAGGCCATCCGACATCCTCGGCGGTCCTTTCCGACATCTCCGCCATTCGCTATGATTACTTCTATCGCTACAAGCGGATGCACAGCAACGACCTGCCGCAATTCACAAACGACATCTCGTTTCGCGCTTATGTCCGATATAATGACGAATCGGATCTCGATCTGATCGGATTTGAAGAGATCAGCGAACGTTATGTTTCGTCCGAGACAAAATATGTTGTCGGACTGGTCAACCTCCAGCGCCTGCACGACATAAGGCCTCAACTCGCAGAGCGGAAAATCTTCATCGCCGCCTACCCGAACGATTGAAGGCCAATACCTAAATAAGATGCCTAATTAAGAGCCGTTTTTATGAAATAGACTCTTATCCATACGGAGTTCGAGATAACTATCAACAAAACAACCTAACCTTCTCACATATATGAACTTAACGCTCAAAGAAATAAATAATATTGCAGACCGCGTAATCGCCGAGAGAAAGGGTGTCAGCCGCGAAGAGGCGGAAGCCCTGATGGCACACCCCGACCTGGATGCTCTCTGTGATGCGGCCGACCGAATCACCCGTGCACTTCAGCCCGAAGAGGTGGATTCATGTTCAATCGTCAACGCCCGCAGCGGGCTCTGTGGCGAAGACTGCAAATGGTGCGCCCAATCGCGCCATTGGTCAACCAATTGTGAATCATACGAATATCTCCCCTACAATCAGACACTCGATGCCGCCCGGCATAATGAACGCGAAGGGATCCGACGGTTCTCGCTCGTCACCTCCGGCCGCAATCTGTCAAAGCGCTCTCTCGACGAGTTCTGCCGTCAGTTCCGCCAGCTGAGCGAAGACACAGACCTTTATCTCTGTGCCTCTATGGGACTCATCGGCCGGGAAGAGATGCAGGCGCTGAAAGAAGCCGGAGTCAAACGCTATCACTGCAACATGGAGACATCGCGCAAGCATTTCGCAAAGCTCTGCTCCACTCATGTGCCTGAAGATAAGATCAAGACAATATCATACGCCCGCGAGGCCGGAATGGCCGTTTGCTCAGGCGGAATTATCGGAATGGGCGAAACACCCGCCGACCGGCTCGATTTCGCATTCGAACTGGCGGAGCTTAACCCCGGCTCAGTCCCAATCAACATCCTCAACCCCATTCCCGGCACTCCGCTCGAATCCACACCCCTTATCAGCGAAGAGGACATCATCCGGACAGCGGCTATATTCCGTTTCATCCTCCCCCGCCAATCCATTCGCTTTGCCGGAGGGAGAATGCGGCTTTCCGAAGAATCGATGCTCAGAATGATGCGTGGCGGCGTCAACGGCGTCCTGATGGGGGACATGCTCACAACAGTCAGCAATCAGATTGCCGACGACCGCCGTCTCTTTGACAAAGCCGGCTGGAAGTTCTGACCGCTCCCCTCCTCTTCGGCAATGATATAGTGCCGCGGGGGGATGCGAGTGGATTTAGCAAAAATCATTCCGCGAGCAAAGCGAGCGGAAACCACCTCTAATATTTCCTCAAACAATAAATATGGACATTTCTGTTGTCATCCCCCTCTTCAACGAAGAGGAATCACTTCCGGAACTAACCCGATGGATCGAACGGGTAATGGCCGAAAACGGTTTCACATACGAGATTATATTTGTCAACGACGGTTCGACCGATAAATCTCAGGAGGTCATCAAAACCCTCGCCGCTGCTAATCCGAATATCCATTCAATCGCATTTGCCCGAAATTATGGCAAATCGCCGGCCCTCAACGTCGGATTCGGCAAGGCTCAGGGTGATGTCGTCATCACCATGGACGCCGATCTTCAGGATTCGCCGGATGAAATTCCCGAACTGTTCCGCATGATCACGTCCGAGGGCTATGATCTTGTCTCCGGCTGGAAAAAGAAGCGCTATGATCCTCTTTCAAAGACGATCCCGACCAAGCTCTTCAACGCGACCGCGCGCAAGGTCTCCGGAATAAAAAACCTTCACGACTTCAACTGCGGCCTCAAGGCCTATCGCAGCGATGTGGTGAAGCACATCGAGGTTTACGGCGACATGCACCGCTATATCCCCTATCTGGCCAAGAACGCCGGTTACACGAAAATCGGAGAGAAGGTCGTGCATCATCAGGCTCGCAAATACGGACATACGAAATTTGGGCTTGACCGTTTCGTCAACGGCTATCTCGACCTGGCGACTCTATGGTTCCAATCGCGTTTCGGCGTCAAACCCATGCACCTTTTCGGCCTTCTCGGGTCGGCCATGTTCATTATCGGCTTCCTCGCGGTGTGCGTCGTGCTCATACTGAAGATTGTCAGCATCTGCAGCCCCGGATTTGCTTTCTACGTCACCAATTCCGTCTATTTCTATCTCTCACTTGCGTGCATGGTCATGGGTCTGCAATTTTTCCTCACCGGTTTTATCGGAGAACTTATCACCCGCAATTCTCCCGAACGAAACAACTATCTGATCGCAGAAGAGTTCTGATGATATATTTAAGAGCCCGTTTCATAAAAACAAGCATATTGACATTAGCCGTTTCTGCCGCATCCGCATTGCCGGTTCTTGCGCAGAAACAGACCGGACCTGCCGCTCCTCAGGATTCGGCACGGACAGAGATATCCGGACATGATGTCAAACAGTCAATCCCGCAGCTGCCTAAAATCTCGTCGACCCCTGTTGACATTGACAGGGAGAAACCTGAAGAGCCCTCGCTGCATTATTATGACAAACACGGGAATCCTCTCGAACAGCCCGTCATGTTCCTGACTGAACTCGACACGGTCACGAACGTCCGGTCAGGCCCCGTCTACCCCGCATTTAACGGCATTTCGGTCGGGATGAACTTCTTCGACGGTATCATGATGGCCGTCGGTCAGCAGCGGGGCAGTTTCGACATTTCAGTTGACTGCGCGGTCCATAACTGGATATTTCCCGTTGTCGAAGCCGGAATCGGATTCGCCGACGCCCACCCCGACAACGGGCGCTGCCACTACGAGTCTCCCCCGGCATTCTATGCGAAAGCCGGCATCGACTATAACTTCCTTTACAAATCCAACCCCGACTATAAACTATTCTTCGGACTCAGAGCCGGATTCTCTCATTTCAAATATGACATCTACTCCATAAGCCCCGGCTCGGAATATTATAAAGATGAATCTTCACCCGCAGAAATGACCGGACTCAGATCCACTTCCTTCTATGGCCAGATTCTTGCCGGACTCACAGTCCGCGTTTACAAAGGACTCGCCTTCGGGTGGACATTCAGATACGGCTTCGACTTCAAAAACCGTTTCTCCAACGGCGACTATCCGGCATGGTTCATTCCCGGAAAAGGGACCGGCCCGCTCTCGGCCACATTCAGCATCATCTGGACCTTCCGGCCCAAAAAGAAAGAATAAAGAAAGCGATTAATTCGGAAAAATCTGAATTAATCGCTTTCTTATTTTCACTGATAATTATTCTTAATCAACAGGCACTCTGAACCCTCGCATTAACATTTTTTGCGGGAGTGATCTTAATCAACAGGCGTCTTAATACATCGGAGTGAAGCCGGGATTCTTTTCGAGATATTTGTTGGCCTCACCGATCATCTGAGTGTGTTTCGCCGTGTCAAGTTTATAGATCTTGCCCCCCTTCTTAAGATCAATCTTGTTCAGATCGATATAATAATAACCGGGATTTGTCACGATATCGAAATAATATCTCAGATCGCGAGTGTCGGCATAGCTGCGCCACTGGGTCGAAGAAACGTTAGGTTCCGTCTCAATTTCGTATGTATAAGGCACGCTTGCGTTCACGACAATACTGCGGGTGATAGCAACAGCTAAATCCGCGTCCGAGGTCGATTTCACATGATGAGCGAAATAGTTTCCTCTGACGGCTCTGTCCGGAGAGCTGACAGTTCCCGGAAGCGTATTCTGTCCACCCTTCTTGTTCCAATAATCGATTATAGCCGTCATCGAAGGCCAGTTCGGATCATTCGTCATGGCCCGGTAATCACCCATGTCATAAATATTGATATCGCCGTGATTAAATTCAAAGATGATCGATTTGCCCGTCGCGTCCGTCACGCCCCAATGAAGGGCCGAGACTGTTCCCTGATCGAACGTAGCGCCTGAGAGCGAGAAATTATGTTCCTTCAGCACCGCCGCAACTTCATCAACCGTCTCATTGTTGTCCAGCAGCCAGGCGACGAACATCGACATTGACATCGGCGGACGCTTCGCTGTCTCGGCGTTGTCATAGACAGTGCCCTTGCAGAACAGCCCGTTCACGACAAGTCCCTTCTCATTCATGCCCTCGGTCACGCCGCCGTCATAGCCGACCGCATAGACCGCGCCATATTTAGAAGTCCAATGAATTGCGCCGGGTTTGTCGCTGCTGACCTTTTCAATTCCGCGGGGGTAGACATACAGGTTTGTCGGAATCGGTGTTTTCCAATCCAGAGAACGTCCGACAACATAGAGCGAATCCTGACCTACATAAAGGATTCTCGAACAGGCATCTGCCGAAGGAGAAGCAACTGACAAACCGCCGGCAAGAGCCAATGCGCTAAGAGCTATATTCAATTTTTTCATAATCTCAGTTATTTATAGTTTATAATTTCTTTTACACAACCATTAACATATGAATAAATTCGTAAACTATTAACACGTTTATGTGCAAAAAGGTTTATACAGTTGGAAGCCAGTAAAGATCACGAGGGAATAGTACGGACGGTAAGTAAAGTCTCAGAAAAAAGAAACCCGTACCGGTCTCCGCAATGCGGGTGCCGGTACGGGCTTATCTTTTAATCCCTGCCACGCAGGGATATTTTTTTAAGAGGATTTAGAGAGCGACCTTGCGAGAAGCGCCGTTAACTGTCACAACATAGATGCCTTTGTTAGCTTCGATGCTTACAGTTTCGCCTGCATTAGCTTTCACGTTCTTGAGGCATACGCCGTCAAGGCCGTAAACTGCCACGCGACCGTTTTCAGCGGGAACGACAGTGATAACGCCGTTAGCAGCAGAAATCTTAGCGTCCTCAGACTGGATAGCCTTCACTGAATCCACATAATTACCACGGCCACCTACGAGAGAGAGCTCACGAGTCTCGGTCATGTCAAGAGGATTATAGTGATATACGAGGTTGCCCTGTGAATAAGCTTTATAAGTTGCGAGAAACCAGTTCTGCACATCGAGCACAAAGCCTTCATTCCAACCCCAACCGATAGTTGAACCCTGTTTAAGACGCTCGGGGAACTGGCGATATGTAAAGAGTGTGCCATATTCTTCTGACCAAGGCTCAGTGACTCCATTACCATCAGAGATTCCGATTGGAATGAGCGAGTCCTCCTTGGGTACGCAATATGCCATGCGGTCGGAGCCTTCACCAATTTCTTCATATCCGATCAAGGAGAATGACTGTTCCTCGGGATTGAGCTTTTGATCCTTTGCAAATTTCGCATCGCCGTATGCATAGCCGTCGATTGTGATGCCGTATTCGCGAAGTTCTTGGTCATTAGCGTCTGCTGCAATTCTCAAATGCACTTTCTCTCTGTCAAACACTTTGTTCCCATTCAGCTCATCCATCTCAAAGACGAGATGCTTGTTGCCTATCATATAATAGAACTGTGTGAATTCACCGAAGTCACCGGGATAGGGATTTTCGTCCTGAAGGATATCGGAGCTTACGAGACCTGTGTTGAAGAGATGAAGATCTCCAAACTCTTCGCATTCCTTTAAAATTGGGATAAGACCCTCGATTTCACCCGTTCCTGCATAATCAGCTTTTACAGTACGACTATTGCCGTTGAAGTCTACGTATATGTTATTTTCAAATTCCATATACAGTTCTTCGGGGTCAAGCAGTTTCATTTCGAGAGATGACTGCCTTTGTTCATTGAGCATGGTGAAACAAGGCTGACCATTATACATACACTTTACACCGAGCATCTCGTTAGGGAGCATACCATAATAATCCCATTTACCATCTCTTTTAGGAGTACCGGCGACGCCTACGCCCTCATCTTCTTGGAAACGACGACAACGCTTATCGTTGTTGAAGAGCTCTTCGAAACTTACAGGCTCATAATCGCGTTGAGCGATGGGAATGCCACCGTCTGCATCGAGTTCACCATCATAGGAGAACACCTGATCGTAGATATACATCGACGGCCATTCGAGATACATGATGATGTATGTATCGGGGGCAAGTGCACCTTTTTTAGTTCTCGTAATGGTATAATCCACCACATAGTAGGGCAGATCGTCGAATGAAGGCTGATACGGTTCGCCATTTTCGCCCACAAATGTGAACATCTCATTCAGTTTGTCCGGTTCCATCTGGAACTTTGCTTCCCAGATCTGATCGCCTTTGTCGACATATGCACGAGTGATAACTTCTGCTCCCTCAGCGGATTGAACTGCATTAAGGGCTTTCTTTTGAAAGTAGCTCTTATACTCGGGCTTCACACCGGTGATGCGCAGATCGGTCCGCACACCGGGATTTGCTACCGGAGCTGCCGAAGCGACTGTTGCGCCAAGTGCCACAGCAGCGAGCATAGTAGTTAATTTTTTCATATTAGATAGCTTTAAGTTAAATATAGATTTGATTGATTTCTTAACACTAAGAATGCGAGATGATTCTTCAGTTTATTTATTGATTGATATTGGTTTTCCTCTTTTTCAATCGGATTTCCGGTTGAAGAAAATGACTTTTTACAATCGATGAAGATTATGATTTGATCGCCTTTCATAAAGTTCAAAAGCAAAATTGCAAATAATTTTTGAATTTCACAAATAATATTTTAAAAAAATTGCAATTTATCACATTTTTATGTTGCAAAACATAAAAACATTACTTTAAACATTACTTTAGACATTACTGTAAACTTTACTTTAGACTATACAAATATCAACAGGGCGGTTATGCAACAGGCGGCGTGCTCTGTTTTGCACGCCGCCTGGAATATGGATTCCGGTTCTGATTTATTGTTTCAAAATTTCTTTAGAAACAATTCTCAGATTAGAGAAGTGACTGGTCGATCGCAGTGTTATACTGAGTCTCAGACTGCGGAATGATGAAACGCCAAGCCGGGTCATTAACTTCGCGGCGCATCTTGAATGAAGCCGGGATGTTGTTCGAGTTCACATCGCCTGCAACCCAAGGATTGCGGACCATGGGCTCACACCAGCGCTTGAGGTCGAACCAGTTGAAGCCTTCACCCCAAAGTTCGATGCGGCGCTGAAGTTTGATCTGATCGAGAAGTGCTTGACCGGAAAGTGAATTCACGTCCTGACCGGGATTTCTGAGAGCAACGAGCTCGGCGAGAACCTTGCGGGCCTGAGCCTGGTCATTGTTATAATAAGCGGCCTCGGCTTCGATCAGAAGCATCTCTTCCGCACGCATGAACGGGAATGAGTTTGTGCCATACATATCCACGCCCCAGAACTTATACTGAGAACCGAAGGGGATGTTGGGATTGGCTTTGAAGCCGGGAGTGCGAGTCACATAAGGCTGGCCGAACTTAGCTTCATCACCGTTAGGAATTACACTTTTACCGAATTTTGTTAGCTGAGCCTTCATGTTAGTGTTCAGCTTCGCGAGGTCCATAGTTGCGGGATTACAGATCTTTTCATTCCAGAAAGATGAAACCTTCATATTGGTCGGCTGAGTCAGCTTGTCAGGAGTGAAGAAGAGGTCGGCACGGATATCGCCCTTAGGAATCTGGCGATAAAGCTCATAGTTGATTGAACCGGAACCCTGTTCCCAGTCGGTCGGGTACGGACCCTGGCAAGCATAGTATGAGCCGTGAGCGTAATAACCGATGCCAAGGCCGTTGAGTTCAACCGGATTTGCCCACAGATAAGAAGGCATCACCTCGGCGAAACCGGACTTATATTCTGCCGCAGTCATCAGAGGATAGGGAGCGCGAGCTTTCGCGGCCATTTCCTGAGCAGTCTTATAGTCGTGAATCAGAAGAGCGAGACGGGCATAAACACCGCAAGCGACATCTTCGTCAGGTTCCCAGATATAGGGACGGCGTGTTGTCGAACCCTCATAGAGCGTTATCGCCTCGTCGAGGTCAGCCTTGATCTGATCGATGATTGCGTTCATCTTCGACAGGGGAAGGTTTGACGTGCCGGGATTCACACGCAGCGGAGCGACGTAAACTTCACCGTTGTTTGAGTCTTCCCAACGCGGCGCATAAACCTGAAGAAGGCGGAAATATGCATGCGCACGGATTGTGAGAGCCTCGGCCTTGATGAAATCAAGAACATTGCGGTCACCCTGAATGTCAGCGTTATGCGCGATGAGTTCATTGGCCTGTGTGATGAGGTTGTAGCAATAAGTCCAACCCACCTGAGGCACCCAACCGGAGCTCATACGGTTATTGTTCCAAGTGAAGTTGCCGGCGAGGGATGTGCACCACATGTTAGAGAAATAGTCCTGGCCAAAGATGTCGCCATAGAACATTGCGAAGAAAGGCTCGCCGTTCACACCGATTGTCTGATACAGCTGATATCCAGCCATCGGATAATACATTGCGCGGCAAAGACCATAGACGGCGGCCTGCGCTCCCTCCTGGGTTGTCTGCACCGTAGCTGAAGTAACGGCCGTCTGAGGCTTCACGTCAAGATAGTCCGAGCTGCAGGAAGCGAGAGTTCCGACAACCATCAGCGACGCGAGACCTTTAATAAATATATTTTTCATTTGTCAATTGCTTTGAATTAGATTCTGAAATTTTTAGAAACGTGCTGTGAGCTGGAATGAGAACACTCGTGCTGTCACATAGCTCTGACCCTGGCTGCCGTTGTAGCTCTGCTGCGGGTTCATACCTTTGCGGCGTGTAGCAGTGAAGAGGTTGTCGATCGAAACACCGATGTTGAGGTTTCTCATCTGGAGAGGACGAACCCACTTCTGGGGAAGGTCATAAGAGACGTTGAGGTTCTTGAACA